>CAZIHO010000110.1:0-11038 GCA_964538875.1 uncultured Chromatiaceae bacterium | reverse complement strand
CTGCAGTGGTGCTGCCCAATATTCCCAGCGAATGGATTGAGCAGGTGGTCAGCGGCCCGATGCAAACCTTCTTCGACAGCCTGCCCACGGCCAAAGAGAAGGTACTCAACCCCGTTCGGACACTTGAACGACCACTGACATTCTTGCGCTGTCAGATGAAATTTTTGCTAATACACAGACAAAAGCGGCTTCTCACTCTTATCGAGCGGGCGATGGGTAAAGCCGCTTGCACCGGCAGTGTTGCTGAAGAGGACGGGGATGTTGAAGCTGACGAGGATTCGGGGAGGCTAGATTGACCTGATCCTTAACTCGGTGACTGCCTCCAGTCTGCGGATCACGGAAAACTTTACAAGTCGTCGCCCTGAATATGGCTCTGGTTGATAGCACAACGCCCTCGCAGAACGGATGCCCCAAAGCGATCCACCATTTCGCCGACCACTCGTTGCCGGCGGCGCGCCTCGGCGTAACGGAATGGCGGTCTGGCGCCGCAGTTCCCGGACATTGGCGGAACCCTCGGGAAGGGTTCCGCCCCAGGGGATTTCAATCTCTGCAACGCCCAGTCCCCGGGGCGCTAGCAGCCCCTTACCCCTCCTTCTCGTGGGTAGTTGCCCGCGATGAATCCACCGCAGGTTTAGGGGCCGCCGGGATAGGACCCGCAGCCGAACCGGCAACGGCGCCGCCTGGTGTCGATGGGGAGTTGGGCGCGGCGGCCTTGGGGGTTGGCTCCGCCGATTTTACCGTGACCGGCGCCGGGGGCTCCGATTTGGCCGGTGGGGGTGCAGCCGGCGCATTGCTGGTTGTATTGGCCGGCGCGGCGTCCGCTTTTACCGGCTGGGGTTGCTGGGGCTGGGCGGCCAGTGGCTTTTGGGCCTGGTCGGCCGTCTTCGCCGCGACCGGCGCGGCTGAGGCATCGGGTTTGGCCTGGGGAGCTACGGGCGTCGCCGCCGCGCTAGAAGAAGCGGCTGGCTTGGCCGGGGCACTGCCGGTCCCGCTGGTGACAGCCCCATCCGTCTTGGCTGGTGACGGCGGATTCTGGGTTGCCATTGGCGCGCTCTGGGGGGACGCGCCCGTCGTTTTGGGCGCGGCCGCCCCTGGGTTGGGGGGAGTGACATCAGGCTTTGGCGGCGTCGCTGCTGCCGTGGTCTGGCTTGCCCCGGCTGGCGCGGGCACCGCGCTGGGGGTGTTTTGGGGCTTGTCAGGGGATGGGCTCGACCCGTCGGTCGGGACCTTGGCGCCAGCGGCTGCCTCGGTAGCCAGGACCAGTTGAGTCTCCGCTGCCTTCGCCTCAGCCCGCTTGGCTTTGGCCAGCGCAATGGCGGCCGCCTTCCGCTGCGCCTGGGCGGCATAGGCGGCGTAACTGGGCCCACTGCCTACGATGGATACCTGGGTGCCAACCTTGACATGGTTGAAGAGAATTGGCGCCAAAGCCTTCGGCATGCGGATGCAGCCGTGAGAGGCAGGACTACCGGGGCGCGGGATGGGACCCGCATGCATGCCGATGCCGTCGCCCGTGAATCGCAGGAAATACGGCATTTCAGCCCCTGCGAAGCGTCCCCCTGGGGGAATGGGGTCGATGCCCATTTGGGCATTCCCTTTTACCAGGTTGCCGCCCTTGCCGTAGATTTTGCCGTACAGATTGGACTTGGCGTCGGGCTCCTTCGCCATCACCGTGTAGCGTCCGGTCGGCGTCGGAAAAGAGCGGATGCCGGATGCTACGGTGGTCCAACCGACCTCTTGCTGGCCATCGAAGAAGCGGGCCCGCTGCTTGTCAACGTCAATCTCTATATGGGACACGGCGCGGCCGGTGCCATTCCAGGCATACAGGGGGTTCTGTTTGGGCGCCGGGGTCGCCGGCGCGGGGCTGGTTGTTTCGGGCTCCGGGGGCTGGGTCTCCAACCGGGGTTCTGGCGTCGCTTGCACCAGGGCTTCCGGAACCGGCTCCGCTGGTCTTGTGGTTGAACTGGACTGGGGCATCTGGGCGCAGGATGCCAGCAGCGCGGCGGCGGCTAGGTAGGCCGCAGCTCTGGTGAGCACGGGGGATATTCGGTAACTGTTGTTCATAACATATGCGTCGCGGAAGCTATCAAGGTGTTGCCGGGCAAAGCTCAGGCGGTCGTTCCATAATCCAGCATCCCCCGACCTTCCGCTTCCGCCATCAGGCCGTCGCGAAACTGGAGCAAACCGGAGAATTCACCGCCCGCCCGCCAGGTCCATGGATCGATAGGAACCGGGCGAGACAGACTGGTGTTAGAAAGGATGAATATTATCAGGCAATTGGGCCATCATCCTCAAGACATCATGGGATCCCGCTTCCGACGACTTGTGCCTGGCTCCAGGAAAAGCCCATGGTTCTGTCGCGAGCCTGCCAAGGAGATTCTGTCGGTGGCTAAAGTACCTGATGGTGCTCCCTGAGTCTATTGAAAATCTAGGTTAATCCGGTCGCATCTGCCTGTGGCCAGCGCCACCACCCAACCCGGCGCGGCGGGGCCGGAGTTGGGCGACATTTATCGTATGATTGAACCCATCATCCACCGGTAGTAATGAAGTTGAACATGGCCGCCGACTCCACCCTTCCTAACGAGAATCTTGAATTTGAGCCAGTCCCCGGTGTCCGCCTCGGTGTCGCGGCGGCCGGTATCAAGTACCCGAACCGTAACGACCTGGCGGTCATTGAGGTGGGCCCTGGCGCCAGCGGCGCGGGCGTCTTTACCCGCAACGCCTTTTGCGCCGCCCCAGTGCAGTTGGCCAGGAAACACCTAGATAGCGCCGCGCCCCGCTATTTATTGATTAACTCCGGCAACGCCAACGCCGGTACCGGCGAGCGGGGCCGGGGGGACGCGGAAGCCTGTTGCGCCGCCTTGGCGGAGGCGGGCGGTTGCGATCCCCAGCAGGTGCTGCCCTTCTCCACTGGCGTGATCGGCGAACCCCTGCCCCTGGACCGGCTGGTGGCTGGTCTGCCGGCGGCGCTAGCGGATTTATCCGAGGATGGCTGGGAGCGGGCGGCGCGGGCCATCATGACCACCGACACCCAGCCGAAATTGGTTTCCCGTTCCTTTGATGTCGCTGGTTATACCGCCCGGGTTACGGGTATCGCCAAGGGAGCGGGCATGATTTGTCCCAACATGGCGACCATGCTGGCGTTTTTGGCCACCGACTTGGCGGTGCCCCGGCCCATTCTGCAAGAGATTCTGCGCTTGGCGGTGGAGCCTAGCTTCAATTCCATCAGCGTGGACGGGGATACCTCCACTAATGATTCCTGTGTGCTGCTGGCGGCGGCGGCGCCCGGGGCGCCCCTGGTGACGGCGGGGGCGGAACCCATTGCCCGGGCCCTGGCCGAGGCGGTCAATGCTGTTTGTCTGGAGTTGGCCACCGCCATCGTGCGGGACGGGGAGGGCGCCACCAAGCTGGTGCGGGTGGAGGTGACCGGCGCTGCTGACGGGGCCGAGGCGCGGCAAGTGGCCTATACCATCGCCCATTCGCCCCTGGTCAAGACTGCCCTATTCGCGGCGGACCCTAACTGGGGGCGTATTCTGGCGGCGGTGGGCCGGGCCGGAGTGGCAAATCTGGACGTGGAGCGGGTCGCCATCTGGTTGGATCAGGTACCCATCGTGGAGCAGGGGGCCCGGGCCTCCAGCTACCAGGAGCAGGACGGTCAGGCGGTGATGAGTCAGGCGGAATTCTCCATCCGGGTGGACCTGGGCCGGGGTCCCGCCGCCGCCCGGATTCTGACCTGCGATTTGTCCTTCGACTATGTACGCATCAATGCGGAATACCGGACCTAGGGGGCTGACATGGGCTGACTTGATTTGCCCTAAGCCCACCCTGTCCCGGTGGGAAATCCCCTCGACCGCCGGTCCCCAATCAGGTCCATAATTGAGATGACCGCCGCGCCGGTCGGCGGTTGTTCCTAGTCCGGGCGCCCGGCCAATGCCTCCCGATCTGACCGCTGCCCAGCCCTCCCACTCCAAGCCGGCGCCTAGGAAGCGAGTGCCATGCCTGGAACCGACCATCCCCTGACCTGTCCCGCCTGTGGTGCTACGGCCCAGGAGTCTGAGCTACGCCAAACGGACTACCGGTGCGCCGGTTGCGGCCTGGAACTGGCCCATTTGGATACCGCCCCCAATGGCGTGGTACGGGGCCTGCTGAGCTGGCTGCGGGCACCGGGGGATCTGTTGCTGGATCGCTACCGGATCATCAAGGCGTTGGGCAAGGGCGGCTTTGCGGCGGTGTATTTGGCCGAGGACCTGCGGGTCAACCACAAGCAGCGGGCGATCAAGGAAATTCCCGAAGATTTGTTCGACCCCACCGAGGTGGAGCTATTGGCGCGCCTCCATCACCCGGCGATCCCGGACATCATTGACCAGGGGCGGGCCGGTGGTATGGTCTACCTGGTCATGGAGTTCGGCGGCGACCGCACCCTGGAGGGGGAGCGCAAGCGCCGGGGCGGGCAAATTCCCTGGCCGGTGTTGTGGCCTTGGCTAAGGCAACTGGGCGCCGTGTTGACTTATCTGCACAACCAGTCGCCGCCCATCGTGCACCGGGATCTGAAGCCGGACAACATTCTGCTGGACGACCAGGACCGGATCATGCTGATTGACTTCGGCATCGCCAAGGCATCCGCCACCAGCGAGCGTACCCGTACCCTGGCCCGGGCCGCCAGCCTGGAATACAGTTCGCCGGAGCAGGCCCTGGGTGCCGGCACCGATCCCCGTTCCGACGTCTATGCCTTGGCCGCCGCCACCTATGCCCTGGTCACTGGACGGCGGCCGGAACCCGCCTATCAGCGGGTGGCCGGCACCGAGTTGACACCCCCGACCCGGTGGCTCGCGGAATTACCGGAGTCCCTGAACGACACCCTGTTGCAAGCTCTGAACCTGAACGTGAACCAACGGCCGTCCAGCGTGGAGGTGTTCTTGCGCATGATCGCCCGCGATGTCACGGACGCCACCGGACCCCTTCCGGACCCCGCCGGGCCAACCAGCATGACCCAGCGGCTCCAGGTGGTCCCCGGCGCCAATCCGGTGCAGCGGGCGACCGGGGGACGGGCCAGGACTTGGCTGGGCCTGGGGCTAGTGGCGCTCACGGTCGGCGCGGGGGCCTGGTGGGTCAACGAAGGACGCCAGTCGGGGGGTGAATTGGCGCCGCCCGGACCGGTGGCGACTCTGGTGGAGCCGGCCGCCGTCGAGTCACAGGCACCGGCGGAGCCCATGACGGCGATACCCGAAGTACCGCCCGTTCAGCCGTCCCTAGGGGAATTTGCGATACCCGCCGACAACCCCCCGCCGTCTTCGGCCGGGGAATGGGTGCTGGTCAATCCGGAGCCAGCGCCGGATGCGTCGCCCGTACCGGAGCAAAATCCTGCTAGCGCGGCGCCGATCATCCCGCCCTGGACGGAGGGTTCCGGGGATGGGCCAGTGGCCGCCATGCTGCGCAATTCCGGTGTTATGGGCGCCAGTGGGTCGGGCACCGGTCTAGGGGCATCCGGCAATGCATCCCAGTTCCTGGACCGATCCACCGATGCCGGCTACAAGCCACCCCCAGCACCCTCGTCCAGCAAGGCCGTGGTGGTGGCACCATCCCGCGTTGTGGTGGTCCCGCCGCCGCCAGCGCCGGGACCCAGGCCAGTGGGACCTGGGAGACCGCCGGGTGGGCCGGCTTTGCCCCGGCCTGGGCCAGGTCCCGGCCGGCACCCGCCGCCGGGGCCAGGGCGTTAGGGGTGGCCGTCCAGCCCCGGATGCCGGTGCAGGTGGGATCCGGCCGGGTCGGGGGTTTTCAGCGCGGCACACCGCTTAGGAGTCGCGCCGGAGGCCGGCTATTTGCTGGCGGGGGCCGATGGCGCGGCGGGCGCCGGAGCCGCTACCGGCGGCGCACCCCAGGGGGCATATGGGTAACCCCAGCCGCCGTAGTAGGGGTAGCCACCCCAGCCGCCATAGTAGGGGTAGCCGCCCCAGCCGCCGTAGGGATAACCCCAACCGCCATAGTAGGGGTAATAGCCGCCGTAATAGGGATAGCCACCCCAGGGACCCCAGCCGCCCCAACCGGGGCCGCCGTTCATCCAGTTAAAGGGACCCCAGAAGGCTTCGGCGGGCAGAGATGCCAGGGCCGTGGCACCGGCCAAAGCCAGGGATAAGAGGGCGCGTTTGGTCTGTTTCATGAGTTGGATTCTCCGTAAAAACCTTAGCCGAATCACCCGCCGGCACAGGCCATCCAGGCCGCGACCGGGGTGGCAAGGCGAGCACAACCACTTACCTTGCCAAGGGTTGGGACCGCCGAATGCCGTCCCCCGCCGGCGCCTTCCTGGGCCGGGGCCGCGCCGTGTTGCTTGGCGCCTGGCTAGCGGCTGGTGGAGCCAAGCTCCCCGGCAGCCATGCCAATAGACTAGTAATTTCCGCCACGACGGGTTTTGAGCTAAATCAATATTTCAGTACGTATGGAATTGCTTATATAACATCAGCGCCATCGACCGTCTTGCCCCTGGTCAGGTCCGGACGCCAGCCCCATTACAATGGGTGGGTCCCGCCCTTGGACCCGAAATACCTTCTGCCGCCATGTCTAATCCCCAAGCCGTTTCCGGCCTGCCGCCCCTGGAGCCCCAGGCACTGTTGGACCTGATTGCCGCCATGCTGGCGGAAAGCACGCCGCCGGGAACGGTGGCGCCCGTGCCCCGGTTGGACAGCCGGTTAGACCGGGAATTGGGTCTGGACAGCTTGAGCCGCGCCGAACTCCTAGCCCGGTTGCGGGCGCGCTTCGGCCGCGAGTTGCCGGACGCCGCCCTGCTGGCGGAAACCCCGGCCCAACTGCTGGAGTGGCTGGAGGGGCGCGGCGGCACCGCTCCCCAGGCCGAGGCGCCGGTGTGGGGCGGGCCGGCGGCGGAGCCGATGGCCGGAACGCCGGCGGCGGCCGAGACCCTGATGGAAGTGCTGGACTGGCACGCGGACGCCCATGGCGAACGTCCCCATTTGCTACTGCTCGGCGAGGGCGAGGAGCCGGAAACCCTGACTCATGCCCAATTGCGCCAAGGGGCGGGGCAGGTCGCCGGGGCCCTGGCGGCGCGAGGCTTGGGGGCCGGGGAGCGGGTCGCCATCATGCTGCCTACCGGGCGGGGTTACTTTTTGAGTTTCTTTGGCATCCTGTTGGCCGGCGGCGTGCCGGTACCCATTTATCCCCCGGCGCGGCCGTCCCAGTTGGAAGATCATTTGCGCCGCCATGCCGGCATCCTGGCCAGCGCTGGTACCCGGATGCTGATTACGGTGCCCGAGGCGCGGACCCTGGGGCGTCTATTACAGGCCCAGGTGCCCGGCCTTTCCCAGGTGCTGGACTGGCAGGAACTGGCAACCGGCCCGGACCAGCCCACCGGCGCTAGCCGCGCCAGCGACGACATCGCCTTTCTCCAGTACACCTCCGGCAGTACCGGCGATCCCAAGGGTGTCATCCTGACCCATGCCCAGTTGCTCGCCAACGTCCGCGCCATGGGAGCAGCGGTGGAGGCCGGTCCCCAGGATGTGTTCGTGAGCTGGTTGCCCCTCTATCACGACATGGGTCTGATCGGCGCCTGGTTTGGCAGCCTTTACTTCGGCATGCCCCTGGTAGTCATGTCGCCCCTGCATTTCCTGGCCCGCCCGGCCCGCTGGTTGTGGGCCATCCACCGGCACCGGGGCACCCTGTCGGCGGCCCCCAATTTTGCCTACGAGCTGTGCCTGACCAAGGTCCAGCCGGAGGAAATCCAGGGTCTGGATCTGAGTTCCTGGCGCTGGGCGTTCAATGGCGCCGAGCCGGTCAGCCCCGCCACCCTGCGCCGTTTCGGGGAACGCTTCGCCCCCTACGGGTTTGACGCTAGGGCGCTGGCGCCGGTTTATGGACTGGCGGAAGTGGCCGTGGGCTTGGCGTTTCCGCCGCCAGGGCGGGGCGCCCGGTTGGATCGCATCCGCCGGCAGCCCTTCATGGCTGGAGGCCAGGCGCTACCAGCCCCTAACGAGGCGCCGGACGCCCTGGAATTGGTCGCCTGCGGCCGGCCCATGCCTGGCTATCAGGCGCGGGTGGTGGATGCTATTGGCACCCCCCTGCCGGAACGCCGGGAAGGGCGGCTGGAAATCCAGGGACCCTCCGTTACCAGCGGCTATTTTGGTAATCCGGACGCCACCGCGCACCTGTTTCGGGACGGCTGGCTGGATACCGGCGACCGGGCCTATCTGGCGGATGGGGACATTTACATCACCGGCCGGGCCAAGGAGATGATGATCCGTGCTGGCCGCAATCTCTATCCCTACGAATTGGAACAGGCGGTAGGTGGGCTGCCCGGTGTGCGCAAGGGCTGCGTGGCGGTGTTCGCCAGCCCGGACCCGGCGAGCGGCGCCGAGCGACTGGTGGTGGTGGCGGAAACCCGGGAACGGGAAGCGGCGGCCCGGGAGCAACTGCGAAGCCGTATCCAGGTACTGGCGGTGGATTTGCTCGGCATCCCGGCAGATGTGGTGGAGCTGGTTCCCCCCCACCGGGTGCTCAAGACATCCAGCGGCAAAGTACGGCGCGGCGCGGTGCGCACGCTGTACGAACAGGGTCGCCTAGGGCGGGGTAGTGGCGCCTTGGGTTGGCAGTTGTCCCGGGTGCTGGCGTCAGCCCTGGCCGCCCGGCTGGGTATCTGGTTCGGGGAGGGCCGGGAATTAGCCTACGCCGCCTATGCCTGGACCTGCTTCGGCGTACTTACTCCCCTGGTGTGGCTGGGGGTAGTGCTGTTGCCGGTACCGGCTTGGCGCTGGGCCTGGGTGCGGGGCGCCATTCGCCTATTACGGGTCCTGACCGGGGTGGGTTTGACGGTGGAGGGACTGGCGCGTCTGCCTGGGGCGGGCCAGGCTTATGTGTTGGTGGCCAACCACGCCAGTTACCTGGACAGCATCGCCCTGATCGACGCTATACCCCACACCCTGCATTACGTGGCCAAACGGGAGTTGCGGGATCATTGGTTTTCCCGCTGGTTTTTGGAGCGCCTCGGTACTCGCTTCGTGGAGCGGCTCGATCCCCGCCAGGGTACCGTCGCTGCCCAGGAGTTCAGCCCCCTGTTAAAGTCCGGCCAGGCGCTGGCATTTTTTCCGGAAGGCACCTTCCGGGCCGGCGCCGGCCTGTTGCCGTTTCGTTTGGGCGCCTTCGCCGCCGCCGCCGAGGCGGGGGTGCCGGTGCTGCCGGTGGCGATCCTCGGCAGCCGCGCCCTGTTGCCGGGGGACTGCCGACGGCCCCGGCGCGGGCCGCTGCGGCTGGTCATCGGCACTGCGTTGACGCCGGATGGCACCGATTGGGCCGCCGCCGTCCGGCTGCGGGACCAGGCGCGTCGTCAGATTCTGGACCGGGTGGGAGAACCTGACCTCGGCCAGGGCTAGGCCGGCCAGGCAGCCTAGGGCTGGGCGAACACCTCCCGCACCGCTTCTACCACCGGCCCCTTGGGGACCAGTTTGCGATCGTCTCCTAGGGCGTAAATGCCGAACCATTCTTCCGGGTCCTCCCGCTGGTGGGCCTCCGAATCGTCCGGGGTTTCGCCGCTCTTCCACCATTCATCGTTCAACTCGAAGAACACCAGGCCGGCGATTTGCTCCCGGCCCTTGGCGGTGCGTACGTCCTTCCACACACCCCGGAACGTCTTGGGCACATCCTCCTCCTTGTGGCCGCCAAATCCGGGCACCCAGGGCTTGGGCTCGAACGGGGATGTGGATAGGCCCACCTGGGTAATCAGCAGCGGCAACCGGCTGCTGGCCACCAGTTCCTCCAGATAGCCCTGGTAGCTGCTACCGGTCACTGAACCGGGCGGCGAGGTCACCACCCCCCGGGCATAGGTATAGATATTCATACACAGCAAGTCCCCCATGTCCGGCACCAGCACATTGGCGGTGGGCAACTCCAGATCCGGCCGGTTGGCCAGGGGGCCGATGTGGGTCCAACTGGTATGGCAATACAGATGGCGTTGCCCGTGGCGGGTCAGTTCATAGTCCATGGCGGCGTCCACCAGGCGGGCCAGCGCCACTTCCGTGGGGGTGCGGTTGGTGAGGGTCAGGTGCTTCCCCTGGAAGTCCCGCACCTGGGGATGCCGGCTGTCGGTGCGGGTCACCGCCGCCGCCTGTAATTCATCGCCGATGGAGAAGAACACCAGCCGGTCTGGCCGGCCCACCTGATACACATGGTCGATTACGCCCTGGATGTCCCTGAGCGTATTGGCCTGGAAAGTTTCGTCAAGGAGATCCTCCGCTTGGCCCTGGATCCAAACGTCCTGTCCATACAGGAACGGCGTCTGGTCCAGGGCGCTGAAAAAGCCCTTAGGCATCTTTTGCGGGAACACATGCAGAAAATTGACTCCCAGGGAGCGCATCGCCGCCAGATGTTCCTGGTAGCGCCCATCATCCCCCGGAGCGGCGCCAAACAGGGGTGTCTCGCCCTTCAAGTAGGGGGAATAGCCCATGCCCCGAAAAAATAACGGCGATGGCCCGGCCCGCTGGTCGATGAGCGCCTGGTCCTTGACCCGGAACCGGGCCGGCTGGGGTGTGGCCGGATTCAGGCTCATGCCCTTGGTATCCGCCGACCAGGCCGGCAGGCTGGTGGCACATAGCAGGGATAGAGCGGCGGCGAGGGGCTTGAGTGACTTCATGGGATCAGAAAGCCTAGTCTGAGGGTGAATGGGGGGAGTTTAACAGGCTGCTGAAAATCCCCCAGTCTCAACGCCGCATAACGCCTGGAAGCCTCCAGATTTGGGCGTCGGTATATCCTGTAACCCCTTTTTGTTCGGTCAGGGGTCCGGAGGTTCGGTTGTCCGAAAAGAGTCCGGCTAACCAGAACGAATAGTGTTGCCTCGGCCCAGAGTTGATGGACCATTGATCCAGGCGACTGGCAAGGCGGGGCGGTAAGCGGCCGAGGACAGGGTGGATCGCACCCAGTCGTCCAGCGGGATGCTGGCCGGCGGCCCTTATGAGGTCAATCCACGCTGACAGGCCCTGGACATCGAGCGTCCCTGGCCCCATCGGTGCGCACCTCAGAGGCTGTTTGGAAACCTCAGCGCCCTCAG
>CAZIHO010000109.1:0-11316 GCA_964538875.1 uncultured Chromatiaceae bacterium | reverse complement strand
AACCATGCCATATAACCCACTGATCCTGGATGTCAGATTACGCGTTTGCCCTGGCTAATCCAGCGGCCAACCCGGAGCCCGTATCGCACCATGGCACCGTACCGGGCCTGCTGGAGGGCAATCTCCCGGGAGGTAGTTACCGGCACCTGGGCCACCGCGCCGCTTCCGCTAGAATCCGCCCATGAAATCTTTACCCCCCGATCCCGTGGCCGCGTTCCTGGCCCACACCGGCCAAGCGCCGACCCCCATCCACCGGTATCGGCCCTACTGGGCCAAACGGTTCGGCATCGCGCCCTTCCTGCCCATGAGCCGCGCCGAGATGGACCAGCTCGGCTGGGACGCCTGCGAGGTGATTCTGGTCACCGGCGACGCCTACGTGGACCATCCCAGCTTCGGCATGGCCCTGGTGGGCCGGCTGCTGGAGTCCCAGGGCTTCCGGGTCGGCATCATCAGCCAGCCGGATTGGCGCTCGGCGGAGCCGTTCCGGACCCTGGGCCGGCCCCGGCTTTATTTCGGCGTCACGGCGGGCAACATGGATTCCATGGTCAACCGCTATACCTCGGAACGGCGCATCCGCTCCGATGACGCCTATACCCCGGACGGTGCGCCGGGCCGGCGCCCGGACCGGGCGGTGCTGGTGTATGGCCAACGCTGCCGGGAAGCCTTCCCGGAGGTACCGGTAGTGCTGGGGGGGATCGAGGCCAGCCTGCGCCGCACCGCCCATTATGACTATTGGTCGGAGCAGGTGCGCCGCTCGGTGCTAATGGACGCCAAGGCCGACCTGCTGTTGTACGGCAACGCTGAGCGGGCCCTGGTCGCCCTCACCCACCGCCTGGCGGCCGGGGAAGCCATCAGCAGGATCCGGGACTTGAGGGGCACTGCCTTCCTGGCCGCCAGGGGTTGGCGGCCGGCACCAGACTGGGCAGAACTGGATTCCAGCGACCTGGAAACCGGCGGCCAGGCCGAGGGAAGCCGCCGCCCGGCTGGACTGGACCGGGCCCGCACGGTCGTGCGGTTGCCCGCCTATGAGCAGGTCAAGGCGGACCCGGTGCTGTACGCCCATGGGTCCCGCACTCTGCACCTGGAGTCCAACCCAGGCAACGCCCGGGCCTTGGTCCAGGCCCACGGCGACCGGGACCTATGGCTCAATCCCCCGCCCCTGCCCCTCACCACCCCGGAAATGGACCGGGTATTCGCCCTGCCCTACGCCCGCCGGCCCCATCCGGCCTATGGCGACGCCCGCATCCCGGCCTGGGAAATGATCCGCTTCTCGGTCAACATCCTGCGCGGCTGCTTCGGCGGCTGCACCTTTTGTTCCATCACCGAACACGAGGGGCGCCTGATCCAAAGCCGCTCCCGGGCGTCCATCCTGCGGGAAATCGAGGAAATCCGCGACCGCACCCCCGGTTTCACCGGCGTCATCTCGGACCTGGGCGGCCCCACCGCCAACATGTATCGCATGGCCTGCCAGGACCCCCGCATCGAGGCGGCTTGCCGGCGCCTGTCCTGCGTGCATCCGGACATCTGTCCTAACCTGGGCACCGACCACGGTCCCCTGGTGGAGCTATACCGGGACGCCCGCGCCCTGCCCGGCATCAAGAAGGTGCTGATCGGCTCCGGGCTACGTTATGACCTGGCGCTGCGATCTCCGGAATACGTGCGGGAACTGGTCACCCACCATGTGGGCGGCTACCTGAAAATCGCCCCGGAACACACGGAACCCGGCCCCCTGGCCCAGATGCTCAAGCCGGGTATCGGCAGTTATGAGCGCTTCAAGGTCCTGTTTGAGCGCTTTTCCAAGGAAGCGGGCAAGGAGCAATACCTGATTCCCTACTTCATCGCCGCCCATCCGGGCACCCGCGATGAGGACATGCTCAACCTGGCCCTATGGCTCAAGCGCAACGGCTTCCGCTTGGATCAGGTGCAAACCTTTCTACCCACGCCCATGGCGCTGGCCACCGCCATGTATCACAGCGGCCGGGATCCCCTGCGGCCCCTGCGGCGCGGCCCCGGCCAGCGGCACCTGCCCATTCCCAGGGGCACCCGCCAGCGCCGTCTGCATAAGGCGTTTTTGCGCTATCACGACCCGGCCAACTGGCCACTGCTGCGGGAAACCCTCAAGGCCATGGGCCGCGCCGATCTGATCGGCAACGGCAAGCGGCATCTGGTGCCCAGTTGGCAGCCGAAGGCTTAAGGATTGGGATGGCGGGGCGGAGCGCCCCGCGTTGGCTTGGTGTGGCGGATCTTGGCCCGCCGATGGCCCCTATTTGGGCTTGAAATTGGCCAAGGGCCCGGCGATTTTTTCCTTGCCGGCCAGATCCATGGCGGCGCTGCCCATCTCCTGGACGGATTGATCGCACCACTTGATCCTGGACACCCAGGGCGCATCCTGGACCGGCTGCATCATCCCCTTCACCTGCGCTGCCACCTCCTGTTCTACCCGTTGCCGGGCCGGTTCCTGCATCTCCTGGCGCAGGATCTGGCGCGCCTGGGCCACCAGTTGGCCATTGCGCTTGCGCCAATCCGCCGCCGCCCCACTGTACTTTTTCATGGAAGTGGGCAGGGTGGCGATGCAGAGGTCCTCGGTTTGCTTGACCAGACTGTCCATGGATAAGGCGCCGCCAATGGCGTCGGCCAAGGCCAGGGCGTCCTTGATCTGGGCCTCGTCCACCACCGGAGCCTTGGGCTCATCCTTGGGCGCCGCTGGCGCCTGGGTGGTCGCTTGCCTCGGGGCGTCCGCCGCCTTGGCGGTGGCCGGCGCGGTGCCTGGCAGCGGTTCCCGGCCAGTAACCTGGGCCGGCTCTGCGGCCTTGGCGGATGCTGCCGGCGTACCCTCCTCGGCGGCCGGGGGCCGTGGCTCGGGAGCGGCCTGGATCACGCTGTACGTGGCGCCCGCCGGGGGCTTGTCCGAGTAACTGACCCGGCCATCCGGCCCCACCGATTTATAGAGTTGTTGGGCGTAGCCGCCTTGCAGGGTCAGTAGTAGCGCCAGGGCTACTAGGTGAGTTTGCCATCGCATCGGTTCCAATCCTCGGGGAGCTAGCGAGAAATGGGGTGGTCAATATCACATATGGTATTCATGGCGCAACCAAGTTTGCAATCGTTTGGCCTGTTTGAAGGCTTCCTTCAGCATCAGCCGGTACAGCTCATTGAGGGACGCCGGATCCAGCCGGTTGGCCCGCTCCGGGTCCGACGCGGCCAGTTGTTGGCGCACCCGGAAGCGTTGCACCCAGTAGAAGGCTTCCACCGCCGCCGCCGTGTCCTCCGGATCATGGTTGGCCAGGGTACCGGCAGCGCGCAGCCGGTCCGCCGTGTTGGTGGCCCAGATGCCGTGGCTCAGACTCCAGATGCGGCCAGCGTCCACAAAGGGCCGTGCGCCCCGTTTCTTGAGGTCGATGGTGCGGGGGTGGGCATGCCCGCCATCGTAGACAAAATCCCGTATCCAGCCCAGGGGCGGCGTGCAGCCCAAGGCTTGTTCCGCCAGGGTAGGCAGGAACAGGGGATAGGTGGGCGGCAGGGGCCGCAACCAGCTACGCAGGTCGTCCACCAGTTCATGGCGCCCGTACAGGGGCCGGAAGTCAAAAAAGATGGTGCTATTGAGGATCGCCTCCGGCTCCGGGACCCGCATCCACTGGTCGAAGGAGGCGCGCCATTCCTTGGTGCTCAGGCACCAGCGGGGATTGCCGGCCATGACATTGCCCCGGCAGCGCTCAAATCCGCAGTGGTGCAACGCCCGGTTGACCGCCTGGGCGAAGGGCAGGAAGGCGCGCCTCAGTTGCTCCTCTTGGCCGGGATCGCTGGGCTCGAAAATGAGCCCGTTGTCCTGATCGGTGGCAAAGGTTTGCTCCAGGCGTCCCTCGGAGCCGAACAGCATCCAGCACCAGGGCACCGGCGGCAAGTCGAACTCGTCCTCGATCAACTCGATGACCCGCATCCCCAGCAGGTCATTGAGGCCGGACATCCACTGGGTCAGGGTCTCCACGCCCATGCCGGTGGAGAACAATTCGGCGCCGCGCCGGCGGATGGCATCGGCGGCCTTGCACATGCTGTCCAGGTCCCGGGCCCGGGCCACCTGTTCGATCAGCAGTTCGGCGCCCCCTTCATGGAAGCCGAACAGGTCCGCCTGGCTGAGTAGGTTGCATAGCCGGCCATCTTCCTCTAGCAGCACCAGATGCCGGAGGTTGCGCTTGGTCATCAGCACTTTGGCCCGGTAGGTGGGCGCGTCCGCCGGCAGGCTCACAGGCGCACCGGTCATGTAGGCGGCCACCGGCTCATCCAGCCCGCCACCCTCGAAGGTGAGGACGTGCAGCAAGTCATGGAGGGACACCAGGCCCAGGGGAATGCCGGTGGGAAGGTCCGCCACCACCGCGGCGTCGCAACGGACCTGGCTCATGTGGTAGAGACCGTCCCGCAGGCTGGCGTCCGGACTCAGCATCAGGGGCGCACGGCGCGCCAGGGAGCGCAACGGGCGCTCCGCCAGGGTGCTGAACTGTTGCAACGGCGAGGAGCCGGCGTCGATCCCGGCCAGATTGCATGCGCTATTCATGGCATCTCTCTTATATTTCGGCCCATTCCACTTGGGTCTTATCAATAGTTGACCCCCAGCTCAGGTCCCCGCCTCCAACAACTCCTTGACCTTGGCCACCAACTCCCGGGTGGAAAAAGGCTTAGGCATGTAAGCGTCGGCGCCCAGGGACAGGCCCTTGCTGACTTCCGCGCCCCGGCCCTTGGCGGTCAGCATCAGCACCCGGGTCCCCGCCAGCGCCGGATCACCCCGCACTTCCTCCAGCACTTCAAAGCCGTTGCGCTTGGGCATCATCACGTCCAGCACCACCAGATCCGGCCGCCCGTCCCGGATCTTTTCCAGGCCCTCGTCCCCATCCCGAGCGATACTGACCTCGAACCCTTCCCGTTTCATCAGAAATTCCAGGGATAGAACGATGTTGGGTTCGTCATCCACGATCAATATCTTTTTATTCATGATTCAACCTCTGTTTGATCCGGATCCCCGGCGGCCGCCCGAGGCAAGGTAAAGTAAAAGGTAGCCCCCTTGCCAGGCTCGCTGGTGACCCCAACGCGTCCGCCAAAGTGTTCCACGATCTGACGGCTGATGGGCAATCCCAATCCAGTGCCCACCGGCTTATTGCGCCCGCCCGTTCCCTGGCGGAATTTCTCGAAAATCAAGGGCTGCTCCTCGGCGGGAATGCCGGGGCCGTTGTCGCTCACGCTGACACGAAAGCCCTCCCCTTCCTCAACCAGCAGTACCCCAACCTGTCCCTGGTCCGCCGGGGCGAACTTGACGGCGTTGGACAGCAGATTGACCAACACCTGCATGAGCCGGTCCCGGTCCCCCAGCACCGGCGCCTCCACGCCCGCCAAGTCGATATTGATGCCGACGCCCTTGTCGTGCAACAACTGACTGATGGCTTCCACCGCATGGCGGGTCACTTCCGCCAAATCCAGGCGCTCCGTTTGCCAAACCCCGTGGCCGGATTCGATCTTGGCCAAATCCAGCACCTGGTTGACCAGCCGGGTCAGGCGCTCGGTCTCGCTCACCACGATGCCCAGAAAATGCTGGCGCTGTTCCACGTCCAGATCCGGATCTTCGTGCAGGATCTCTGAGAAGGCCCGGATCGACGCCAAGGGGGTGCGTAACTCGTGGGTCACGGACGACATGAAGTCATCCTTGAGGCGATCCAGTTCCTGCAAGCGCAGGTTGGCGGCCCGTAGTTCGGAGGTGGCTTCCTCCAGGGCCCGGGATTTTTGCTCCAACTCGGCGCTGTAGGCGCGGATTTGGGACGCCTCGTCCAGGATGTGCAGGACCTCGTCGAGCCCCAGGGGTTCTTCGGTGGCCACCGAACCCACCAGAACCCGGGCCGAGGCGCTGCCAATGGCACCGGCCAACAGCAGTTCCGCAAAATGGACGGTTTCTGCGTCCGGTGGCAATTGTTTGATTTGCTTGACGCCCCGCTCCTTGGCCAAGGACTGGAAGGCCCGGCGCGCCCGCTCTCGGCCCAGGAAGCGCTCCGCCAGCTCCACCAATTCCGCCAACTCCGCATGACCCCGCCAGAGGCCCCGGCCAGTGGGCCGTTCGTTCTTCAGAGCGTCCACGAACGCTACCGCCTGGGCCATTTCCTCGGCGTTGGGCACCCGCCACAGGGACACCACCAGGTAGGCACCCAGGTTGCAGGACAGGCTCCAGAACAAACAATGGGTGATTTCATCCAGACCGGCCAGACCCAGCAGGGCCTGGGGTTTCAGCAGGGTCCAGCCAAAGGGACCCGGATCCAGGAAGCTCTCGGGCAGCCACCCGGACTTGGCGAACGAGGGCAGTAACAGGGTGTAGAGCCACACCAGGAAACCGGTCAGCAAGCCCGCGAACGCCCCCTCCCGGGTACCCCCGCGCCAATACAGGCCACCGATCAGGGCCGGCGCGAACTGGGCCACGGCTGCGAAACTGATGAGTCCGATGCTCACCAGGGCATAGGCGCCCCCGGCCAGGCGGTAATAGAGGTAGCCCAGCAACAGGATGGCCAGGATCGCGCCCCGGCGAATGCCAAGCAGCAAGCGGCTGGGGTCCAACCCCGCTGGCAAGCGTTGCCAGCGTTGCAGCAGGCCGGGCATGACCAGGTCGTTGCACACCATGGTAGACAGGGCGATGGTCTCCACGATCACCATGCCGGTAGCCGCCGACAGCCCGCCGATGAAGACCAGCAGGGCCAGCCACGGCTGCTGGTAGAACATGGGCAAAGTCAGCACGTAGGTATCCGCGTTGACGCCGCCGTCTGGAAACGCCAAGCGGCCGGCGATGGCGATGGGCACCACGAACAGGTTGATCAATAACAAATAGAGGGGGAACAACCACAGGGCCCGGCGCAGGTGGCTCTCGTCACTGATTTCCACCACCGCCACCTGGAATTGGCGGGGCAACATCATGACCGCCAAGGCCGCCAGCAAGGACAGGGAAAACCAGTTCTCATAGCTGCCGGTGGGGGATATATGCAGGGTAGGGATCTGCTCCCGGGCCTGGGCCATTTCGTCCGCAAAACCGGTGTAAAGTCCGAAGGTGACGAATAGACCCACCGCCACGAACGCCACCAGTTTGACCACCGATTCAAAGGCGATGGCCGCCACCATGCCTTCGTGGCGCTCGCTGGCGTCCAGGTGCCGGGTGCCGAACAGGATGGTGAACAGGGCCAGCAACAGGGCCACGAAAAAAGCGGTGTCATGCCACAGGGGCATGTGCGCCAGGGAATCCGGCGTGGTCAGTTGGGGATAATTCCGCAGAATGGTGAAGCTTTCCGACACCGCCTTGAGTTGCAGGGCAATGTAGGGCACCACACCGACCACCGCGATCAGAGTTACCAGCCCGCCCAACAGGTAACTCTTACCATAGCGGGAGGCGATAAAGTCAGCGATGGAGGTGATGCGCTGGATCTTGCTGACCCGCACCATCTTGAGCAGCAAGGAACCCCACAGGGTCACGATCAGGGTGGGACCCAGGTAGATGGTCAAGAAGCCCAAGCCGCCGCTGGCAGCCCGGCCCACGCTGCCGTAATAGGTCCAGGCGGTGCAATAAACCGCCAGGGACAGGGCATAAACCGTGGGCCGGGTGATGACGGAACGCCCCTGGTCGGCGCGTCGATCCCCCCAATAGGCGATGGCGAACAACAGGCCCAGATAGAGAAAGGAAACGCTCAGAATCAGGGGTAGGCTCAGCATGGACCGCCCCTCACTGATCCCGCCCTTCGACGATCCAAGCCGCCAACCCAATCAACAGGGTCCAGGCGCCGAACAAATACAGAAAGGGCGCGGGAATCCCGAGCCAGTCGCCCTGCCGGTCAACTAGGGCGGCCAAGGGCGAGAACAATAGTAGAACGCCGACCAGAAACAGGGCGGCCAAGCGCCGCCGGGCAAGCAGGAATCGCCGCATTTGTTGGCCCTCCAATCCGCCGGAAGGGATGGTAACTGGAATCGCCGGTCAAATCAGCGCTTTCCCAAGGAAAGGGGACAAGGGGGATTGGGTGGGAACATTCCTGGCATCGACCGGAGCATCCCTCCAGGGAACCACCGTCATGATGGTCCCTGGGGGACGCCGGAGCCCGGTTGCCGGGCTACTTCTTGGACTTGCGGCTGACTTTTTCTTCGCCGGTAGCGACGGTGCCCTCGTCGCCAGCATCGGCAGCTTCTGGCGATGCCCCGTCCCCGTCGTCGCCGGTCACGGCCTCGGACGGGACTTCGGCGGCGGGACCCGTCTCACCTTTGGGACCCCGGGGACCAGAAGGACCAGCTACCCCAGGGTCACCTTTGTCACCCTTGTCGCCTTTATCCCCTTTGTCGCCCTTGGCACCCGGCGCGCCCTGATCCCCCTTTTCGCCAGGATCACCCTTGTCGCCCTTGTCGCCTTTTTCCCCTTTTTCGCCCTTGATGCCCTGGGCACCCATGGGACCAGAAGGTCCGGGATGGCCCTGGGGACCTTGGGGTCCCTGGGCACCCTCCCCGCCCTGGGGTCCGGCGGCACCCGTGTCGCCAGCAGGTCCCCGGGCACCGGCCGGTCCCATGGGCCCAGTGGGACCAGCGGCGCCCGTTTCTCCCCGGGGTCCGGCAGGACCTGCGGATCCGGTGGCGCCCCGCTCACCGGCGGGGCCGGGCTGGCGCACTAATTCTTCCAACTGCGCCTCGAGTGTCGCCACCCGGTCCCAAAGCGCGTCGATCAATTCCCCGAGGTCAGGCCCCTTGGCTTCCAACCCGGACTTTTTGGCGTCCTGTGACGATACTTTTTTTGGCTTTTTGCCCGACATGCTGCCTCCCCTCGTCATCAATTTGTAAGAGTTCAGCCTACAGGCTAGCGACAGAGACCCCATAGATCAAGCAACTTCCATGCGCCCCGGCACCCCAGTGCCTAGCACCAAGACCCCGTCCCACCACCGGAATTTCTGGATTTCTTGATCTTATTTGGACTCTTTTTCATATTTGGCCCCAAGCCAAACCCGGATGGCGCTCGTCTAGGTAGGGATTGGGAAACCGCGTGTTTTGCGCCGGGCCGGCTAAGGTTCAGGAGGAATCTAGCCAATCCCATTAAATAAGGAACATGGGGAATGGCCGCAACGCACTCAGAACCCGGAGCGGGCAACCCTAAGGGAGCGGGGCGGAAATCCGGTGGTGCGGCGGGCCGTGCGCTGAGGGAAGATATCGGCAGCGGGGAACCACCAGGGCGGCGCATCGAGTTGCCACCGGCCTGGACTGGGATGCCCGGACTGACAGGCTGGAGTAGAGTTCCTTAAGCCGCCTTAGAGGTGGGAGCGCTCAGCACGTCCAGCAAACCGCTGGCATCCTGGGCATCCCGGCGTTGGGTACCCCGTTCCACCAACTCCGCCAGGCTGATTCCGCTCAGGAAGCGGTAAATCTCCTCGCTCAGCTCGTTCCACAGGGCGTGGGTCAGGCAACGCTTGCCATCCTGGCAGTTTTCCCGGCCGCCACAACGGGTGAATTCCACCCATTCATCCACGGCGCAAATGACGTCCGCCACCGAAATCTTGTCGCCAGGCCGGGCCAGATAGTATCCGCCGCCCGGTCCCCGCACCCCCCGCACCAATTGCTTGTTACGCAAGGAAGTAAAGAGTTGTTCTAAGTAGGACAGGGAGATGCCCTGCTTCACGGAAATATCGGCCAAGGTCACTGGACCCTGATTGGCGTGCAACGCCAGGTCCAACATGGCGGTCACCGCGTAGCGGCCCTTGGTGGAAAGTCTCATGACGTAGATCCTCGCGTTGTAAGGAATGGCAAAAACCTAGCTCTGCACTTGGAAATAGCTTAGCAGTGTCTGATAAAAGTGGTCAAGTATTAAGGAAAAATATTTTTAATTATTGAATAATTTATTATTTCTTGAATATTGCATCAGGCCCGCCCCAGCCGGGCGGGACGCTGACCGGAACATCAGCGCCGCAGCCAGCGTTGGAACATAAATTGTGAGAGGGCGATCAGAGCAGGTTGGTTGGTTGGTTGGGCAAAAGCGTAGCGTTGTCCGACGGGGCCACTGCTCATCGCAGACACATCAGGCAACCATGCAGCCGTCCAACATCCGACATTTTCAGGCGATGCTCCGGTACGTTCATTCACGCAGCATCGCCCCAGAATTTCGGGACACGCGAAGATGTCTTGCCGAGATATATTCGCTTTAAGACATAGTAAGTTTTTTCAGACAGCGTTAGTGTGGACTGCCGGGTGAAAAAACTATTTCGCACGAAGGTACAAGACCTTCTGGGATGACCCAGGCGGTAGTCGTTCCTCGGTCACGAACAGTTCCGTTTTTGCTTTGACGAGATCAGAAAGCTTCTTGTAGCCATAATTCCGAGAGTCAAAGTCAGGTTGCAGCTTGGTGAGGTAGCTCCCAAAGGTGCCCAAATGTGCCCAACCAGCGTCGTCACTTGACTGCTCAAGTGCGGTTAGGACAAACTCTCTTGGAAACTCTGGTTTCTGTTCCGGTGCATCAGCACCTGTCCGAATTGGTGCGACCTTAGCCATAATATCGATTTTCTGGGTCGATACGTTCGGCTCGGGGACAGTGCTTAGGCGCAGGACTTCGGTAAAGACGAACTTGTGACATGCATTGCGAAATGCCTCTGGTGTTTTCTTCTCGCCGAAGCCCAGCACAGTAAGCCCCTCCTCTCTCAGCCGCATTGCAAGACCTGTGAAATCACTGTCGCTGGTAATAAGACAGAAGCCGTCAAATTTTCGTGTGTAGAGCAGGTCCATCGCATCAATGATTAGAGTGCTGTCTGTAGCATTTTTCCCCGTTGTATACGCAAATTGCTGAACGGGTTTGATAGCGTACCGTTGCAGCACCTTCTTCCAAGAGGAGCTTGTCGGTGCCGTGAAGTCGCCGTAGATGCGCTTGACGGTTGCCTCGCCGAATCGTGCTATTTCTGCAAGAAGACCTTCAATAACGGTAGCCTGTGCGTTGTCAGCATCAATAAGGACCGCCAACCGAAGAGTTGGTTCTTCAGACTCTATTTTTGCGACTAGGCGCGGGGATACCATGATAATGTCTTTTTTCTACCTACAATTCGACGTCAAGATTAACGCATGTGCAGGGTAAATAATACATTCTACTCTTGCAAGTTTGAAGGTATAACCGCGGCCCAAAAGTTTCCCGGTCACCGACCCTTGGCAGCAGTCCGCCCTTATTGCAATCTGTCTGAAACCCATGGCCATACCCAGCCCCCCGCAGGGGCCAGCAACCTCCCCCGCCTTAGCCCTATTGGATGCCAAATCGGCCGGCTGGCCGGATGGCTTTGCCGGCGTCGCTCATTCCGG
>CAZIHO010000108.1:4816-11554 GCA_964538875.1 uncultured Chromatiaceae bacterium | reverse complement strand
CGGCTGCCGAACACCTGGAAATCCGGGTGACGGTCCGCATCGTCCAGCAGTCGTTCCAGCCAATCCGGGGCCGGAAAGGCATCCGGATTGAGCAGCGCGATCCAACGCCGGCCCGGCGCCGCTTGAACGCCCCGGTTGTTGGCCGCCGCGAAGCCCAGGTTGGCGCCCAGCGGCAGGACTTGCAGCCAGGGGTAGGTTTCCGTCAACCCCTCGGCGGAACCGTCGCTGCTACCGTTATCCACCAGGATGGCCTGATCCGGCGGCCGGGTTTGGGTGGCCAGCGCGTCCAGACAGCGGGGCAACCAGGCGCCGGCGTTGAAATTGACGATGATGACGCAGACCCCCTGCCTAGGCACCCGGCTTCCCTTTTTTAGACCATTGCTAATTATCAATGCGGCACCCGGCACCAAGGCGTCTGATAGCCGAGCCGCAGCCGGTGACGAACAGGATTGAGACGGTTCCGCCGTCGGCTGGCAATTGCTCCATCATCCTCATCCATGGTGGTTTAGGTCCGTTTCACCAACCGGGTGGAACGGGCCTTTTGTTTTGGTGGCGGCTAAGCGCTGTTCCAACTCCCGCAGCCGCTCCGGGGTGCCTACGTCCGACCAAGCCCCCCGGTGCAGGAAGCCGCTCACCAGACCCAGGTCACCGGCCTTTCGCAACAGAGGCGCCAAGGGAAAGGCCCCGGCTTGGCAACCCTCAAACAAATTGGGGTGATAGAGGCCAATGCCACTGAAGGTATAGCGGGGTTGGCCCTGATTGGCGATTCGGTCTCCCCGCAGTACGAAATCCCCCTGGGTATGGTGGGGCGGGTTTTCCACCAGTACCAGGTGCGCCAGGCAGCCGGGCGCCATGCGACAGCGGCCTAGATCCAGGTCCGTCCAGACATCGCCGTTAACCACCAGGAAGGGCCCGTCGCCCAGCAGGGGCAGCGCATGGTGAATGCCGCCGCCGGTTTCCAGGGCCGGGGATTCCGGAGAATAGCGAATTCGCACCCCCCACCGGGAGCCGTCCCCCAATGCCTGCTCGATTTGCTCGCCCAGATGGGCATGGTTGATGACCAGATCCAGGATACCGGCCCGGACCAGGGCCTCGATGTGATACTCGATCAACGGCTTGCCGGCCACTGGCAGCAGGGGCTTGGGTATCCGGTCGGTCAAGGGACGCATACGCTCGCCGCGACCGGCCGCGAGGATCATGGCGCGCATGGACATGCTTGTAGTTCTCCGCTGACGTACGACTCGGTGATGGGGCTACCCGCAAGGGAAAACCCTAGTAGGCGTCGCGATGGGCGATTCGCTATCTTTTCCGGTATAGGTTGCTCGCCAGACGCCGTCATTCCTGACATCCTAGGGAGCATCCCAGCAAAACCCGCGCAGGAAGTTTAACCCATGCCCCATGAGCGTCTGATCCGTCGTTATTCCCCCTATTTCGAGGGATGGGCTCAAGCGCTGGGCAATCACCGGGGCGGCATGGACGATGATCTGGCCCGCAATTGGCTGTATGGCGAGGATTACGACCAACTGGGCTTGATCCTGACGGCCCAGGTGACCAGCGGGCCGCTCGGCGCCATCGGCGGACAGGTGACGGATTGCTGCACCCTGACTCTCGGTCCCGACCAGATGGGGGTGGCGCCCAACCTAGTGTCCATGGATGAGCGGGACCAGGAAGCGATCAGCCATTTGCGCTGGCTATTGGCCGCCCCCGGCGAGTTGTTTCTGTTTCAGACCTATCATCTGGTGTATCCCCAGGGGACCCGCATCCTGACCCTGAGCCGTCGGCCGCCGCTGGCGATCATGTACCGGGAGGTGGAATCCCTGCTGGTGCGGTTTACCTGATCCGCTGGTATGGAACATCGTGCCCGCAAGCGGTTCGGCCAGAATTTTCTGCACGATCCGGGCGTCATCCACCGCATTCTGGCGGCCATCGACCCGAAGCCCGGCCAGCGTCTGGTGGAAATCGGCCCTGGCCAAGGTGCCCTGACCCGGGGACTGCTGACCGCTGCCGGACAACTGGACGCGGTGGAACTGGACCGGGACCTGATCGAACCCCTGCAAACCCGGTGTGCTGGCCTGGGCACCCTGCGGCTGCGCCAGGCGGATGCCCTCAAGTTCGATTTTCGCCCGTTGGCGGCGCCGGGCGAACCGCTGCGCCTGATTGGCAACCTTCCCTACAATGTCTCCACTCCCCTGCTATTCCACCTGCTCGACCAGGCAGAAGTCATCCAAGACATGCACTTCATGTTGCAAAAAGAGGTGGTGGCGCGCATGGCCGCGCCGCCGGGGGACAAGACCTATGGCCGGTTGAGCTTAATGCTGCAAATCCGCTGCCAGGTGCAACCCCTGTTCATCGTCGGCCCCGGCGCCTTTCGGCCGGCGCCCCAGGTAGAATCCGCCCTGGTCCGCTTGATTCCCCACCCCACGCCGCCCTACCCGCTCCAGGATCCCGCCTGGTTCGCAGCTCTGGTGGCCCAGGCCTTTTCCCAGCGACGCAAGACCCTGGGCCGTTCCCTGCGCGGATTGGTGGAGGAGGCGGAGTTGCGGGGCATTGGCATCGACCCCGTCGCTCGCCCGGAACAGGTATCAGTGGCCGAATTCGTCGCCCTGGCCAACGCCACCGTTGCGCCAGCCCCAATGGACCGCCCAGGCCATCCGTCAACCCCACACTGAACCCGCATTAAGCTGATGACCGACGCCACAGAACCGAGCCAGGAAGCCACCGAAATCCCCGGGGAAACCCTATTGGCCCGCGCCAACGAGGTATTGCCCCGCACCATCCATCTGCTGCCCATGGGTTCCCGGCCCTTTTTTCCCGGCCAGGCGGTGCCCTTGTTGATGGAGGCCCGCTACTGGGTGGACACCCTCAAGGCGGTGGGCGACACCGAACACAAGGTGCTAGGGTTGATCCTGACCCACCGGGAATTGGCGGAGCAAGCCGGACCTGAGGATCTCCACAGCGTGGGGACCGCCTGCCGGGTGCATCGTGTCCAGCAGGTGGAGGACCGGCTCCAGGTGTTGGTGGAATGCCTGAGCCGGTTCCGGATCGACGCGCTGCTCACCGAGCAGGCGCCCTTTACCGCCCAGGTCCATTATTTCCCAGAAGCGGCGTCCGCCGATGCCGATGAGGTGAAACCCTACGCCCTGGCGATCATCAACACCATCAAGGAACTGCTGCCACTCAATCCCCTGTACGGGGAAGAGTTGCGCATGTTTCTGGACCGGGTGGGTCCCGAGGATCCCTCCCACCTGGCGGACTTTGCCGCTAGCCTGACCACCGCCGCCAAGGAGCAACTCCAGGAAGTCCTGGAAACCGTGGATTTGCTGCCGCGTATGGAAAAGGTGCTGGAACTCCTCTACCGGGAGCTGGAGCTGGCCAAGGCCCAGCAAAAGATCCGGGAAGTAGTAGAGGAACGGATGCACAAGCAACAGCGGGAGTTCTTCCTGCGCGAGCAACTCAAGGCGATCCAGAAGGAACTGGGCATCGCCAAGGACGACCGGACCGCGCAACTGGACAAGTTCCGGGAGCGCCTGCCCCAGCTCACCCTCAGCGAAGAGGCGGATCAGCGCATCAAGGAGGAACTGGAGAAGCTGGCCATGCTGGAGACCGGCTCCCCCGAGTATGCAGTCACCCGCAACTACCTGGACTGGCTCACCATCTTGCCCTGGGGCAAATGGTCCCAGGACAACCTTAATCTGGCCCACGCCCGCAAGGTGCTGGACCGGGACCACTACGGGCTGGATGACGTCAAGCGCCGTATCCTGGAATTCCTGGCGGTGGGCATCATGAAGGGCGTGGTGGCGGGCTCCATCATTTTATTGGTGGGTCCGCCGGGGGTGGGCAAGACCTCCATCGGCCGTTCCATCGCCGATGCCCTAGGCCGCCACTTTTACCGCTTCTCCCTGGGCGGTATGCGCGACGAGGCGGAAATCAAGGGC
Organism: uncultured Chromatiaceae bacterium; assembly: GCA_964538875.1. Taxonomy (GTDB): domain Bacteria; phylum Pseudomonadota; class Gammaproteobacteria; order Chromatiales; family Chromatiaceae; genus CAZIHO01. The sequence continues at coordinate 7,619 of CAZIHO010000108.1, read as the reverse complement.
CATCGGCGCACCTACATTGGCGCCATGCCCGGTAAGTTCGTTCAGGCCATGAAGCAGGTGGGTACCCAAAACCCGGTCATCATGCTGGACGAGATCGACAAGATCGGCGCCAGCTTTCACGGCGACCCAGCGTCTGCCCTGCTGGAGGTACTGGACCCGGAACAAAACCAGGACTTTCTGGATCATTATCTAGACTTACGCTTCGACCTGTCCAAGGTCCTGTTTGTCTGCACCGCCAACCAACTGGACACCATTCCCGGCCCGCTGCTGGACCGCATGGAAATCATCAACCTCTCCGGCTACATCGCCGCCGAAAAGCTGCAAATCGCCAAGCGCTACCTGCTGCCCCGCCAGATCGCCAAGGCCGGACTGAAGGGGGACGACATCCGCCTGGACAGCCGCACCCTGCGCGCCCTGATCGAGGCCTATGCCCGGGACGCGGGGGTACGCCACCTGGAAAAGCAGCTCGGCAAGATCGTGCGCCAATCGGTGGTCAAGATCCTGGATGGCACCGAGCGCCCCATCCAAGTGGGGGTAAAGGACCTACAAGGCTACTTGGGCGGACCTATGTTCCGGGACGAGCGGCGCCTATCCGGCGCCGGCGTGGTGACCGGACTGGCCTGGACCGCCATGGGAGGTGCCACCCTGAGCATCGAGGCGGTCCGCAGCCACAGCTTTGGACGGGGCTTCAACCTCACCGGGCAACTAGGCGCGGTCATGAAGGAATCAGCGGAAATCGCCTACAGTTACATCGTCAGCCATGCCAAGCAGTTCGGCGCCGATCCGGACCAATTCAGGGATGCCTTCATTCACCTGCACGTCCCGGCCGGTGCCACGCCCAAGGACGGTCCCAGCGCCGGCATCACCATCGCCTCGGCGCTGCTGTCCCTGCTGCGGGGACAGCCGGCGCGGCGCATCGCCATGACCGGGGAGCTGACCCTCACCGGCCAGGTATTTCCGGTGGGCGGCATCCGGGAAAAACTGATCGCCGCCCGCCGGGCCGGCATCCGGGAAATCATCCTGCCCGCCGACAACCGGGCCGATTTCGAGGAGGTGCCGGACAATGTGCGCAAGGGACTGGAGATTCACTTCGCGTCCCGGTTCGAGGATGTGATACCTTGGCTGTTCGAGGGCGGTAAGAATTAAGGGGTGGCCCCTGCTCTGCCCGTGCAACTGACCTTGGGTCAAGGAGAGGTCGCGAGGAAATCAACCCCTATCTGCCCTTAGGACCATCGCTATGCGCTTTAAGTTGATTATCGCCTTTGTGGAAGACGGAATGACCGACGCGGTTCTGGACGCCGCCCGCAAGGCCGGTGCCACCGGCTCCACCATCATCAACCAGGCCCGGGGAGAAGGTGTCGAAAAGTCCAGGACCTTCTTTGGCTTGACTCTGGAAACCCAGCGCGACGTGCTGATGTTTCTGGTGGAAGAGCATCAAAGCCGCCACATTCTGGAGACCATCGCCCGGGTTGGCCGCTTCGATGAACGGTCCGGTACCGGAATCGCCTTTCAGATCGACGTGGAGGACGCGGTTGGGGTCAGCCATCAGATCCGCCAGTTGTCCGGCCGTGTGGAGGAACAAATATGAGCAAGGACACCCTCATCCGGGTGCGGGACGTAATGAAGACCCGTTTCGACATGGTGGACGGCATGGCCACGGTGGCGGACGCCATGCAAACCATGGCCCACGTGGAAACCAAGAGCCTGATCGTGCGCAAGCGCCACCTAGACGACGAATATGGCCTGGTAACCCTCTCCGACATCGCCCGGCAGGTCTTGGCAGCGGATCGATCGCCAGAACGGGTCAATATCTACGAAATCATGTCCAAACCTGTGATTAGCGTGGATCCCGCCATGGACATTCGCTACTGCGCCCGGCTGTTCAACCGGTTTAACCTTAGCCGGGCGCCGGTGGTGGAAAACCGGGAGGTAGTGGGCATCGTGAGCTTCACGGACATGGTCCTCAAGGGCATGAGATCCAACCCCGCCTGAACGGCTCTACCCCGGCTGGAGTATGCCCCGCGCCGCCGATTAGGCTTAAAATAGCCAGAGCTAACCGGAGGGTTAGAAAATACCTAGGTGCTGATCGCGCCGGGGCGCGGATGGGCGTAGAGCCGCCGTCCAAGGCCCCCTGATCCACCCACACCCATTGGTTAGGGAGAAAAGAAGTGCCCTACGTTCAGTGGAACAGCTCGCTCAACACGGGGATCGACATCATCGATACCCAGCACCGGCGTATCGTCGATTACATCAACCGTTTGCACGACGCCAATGAACGGGGCGACCGGGACGAGATCGACCAGGTATTCGAAGAGTTGATCGACTACGCAGTCAGTCATTTCATGTACGAGGAAAATCTACAAGAAAAGGCTGGTTATGGTTTCGTGGTTGCCCATCAACGAGCTCATCAGGCCTTTACCCGCAAGGTGGAGGAATACAAGGAACGGTACGACGCCGGCGACCATCGGGTGACTGAGCAGGTCAGCTTCATGCTGCGCGCCTGGTTGCTCAACCATATTCAGCAAGAAGACGCAGCCTATGTGCTGACCGTCAAACGCTATCTGGGCACCGAGGAAAAAACGGGCTGGTGGGAGCGGACCAAGAAGCGCTTGGTGGGGGGCTAGGGTCCCGACGCCCGCAGGGTGCCGGAACGGGTCTTGCCCCCTTGAGCTTGGGGACATCCCTCCCCAGGCGGGTTGCCCAGGGAGGGAAGCGGACTATCGTGGGGCTACATATCCCAGTCGTCCATGCCGCCCATTCCTCCCATACCACCCATGCCGCCCATTCCTCCCATACCACCACC
>CAZIHO010000108.1:0-4716 GCA_964538875.1 uncultured Chromatiaceae bacterium | reverse complement strand
TCGGCCACCATGGCCTCGGTGGTGACCATCAAGCCCGATATGGAGCCGGCGTTTTGCAGGGCGGTCCGCACCACCTTGGCCGGGTCTAGGATGCCCATGGCTTCCATGTCGCCGTAGGTTTCGGACGCGGCGTTAAAGCCAAAATTGCCCGCGCCGTCCTTGACCTTGGCCACCACCACCGACGCCATGCCACCGGCGTTATCCACGATGACCCGCAGGGGTTCCTCCATGGCACGGCGGGTAATGTCGATGCCCACGTTCTGGTCGGCGTTCTCACCCTTGAGATCAGCGATGGCCTGGCAAGCCCGGATCAGGGCCACGCCGCCGCCCGGCACCACGCCTTCCTCCACCGCCGCCCGGGTGGCGTGCAGGGCGTCCTCGACCCGCGCTTTGCGTTCCTTCATCTCCACCTCGGTGGCGGCGCCGATCTTGAGCACCGCCACGCCGCCGGCCAACTTGGCCAGACGTTCCTGGAGCTTTTCCCGGTCATAGTCGGACTTGGTTTCCTCGATCTGGCCCCGGATCTGGGCGCAGCGGCCCTGGATGTCTTCCTGCTTGCCGGCACCATCGATGAGGGTGGTGTTGTCCTTGGTGATCTGCACCTTCTTGGCCCGGCCCAGGTGGGTCAGGTCGGCCTTATCCAGCTTGATGCCCACTTCCTCGGAAATCACCGTGGCGCCGGTCAGAATCGCCAGGTCTTCCAGCATGGACTTGCGCCGGTCGCCGAAGCCCGGTGCCTTGACCGCCACACACTTGAGGATCCCGCGCAGATGATTGACCACCAGGGTCGCCAGGGCCTCGCCTTCCAGGTCCTCGGCGATGATCACCAGGGGCTGACCGGACTTGGCGGCACCTTCCAACACCCCAAGAATGTCGCGTATGTTGCTGATTTTCTTGTCATGCAGCAGGATCAGCGGGTTGTCTAGCTCGCAACTCTGGGTCTGGGCATTGGTGATGAAATAGGGGGATACAAAGCCCCGGTCAAACTGCATGCCCTCCACCACGTCCAGCTCGTTGTTAAGGGACTTGCCCTCTTCCACCGTGATGACGCCTTCCTTACCCACCCGGTCCATGGCCTCGGCGATCAATTCGCCGATGGACTCTTCGCCATTGGCGGAGATGGTGCCGACCTGGGCAATGCCCTTGCGATCCGTGCAGGGCTGGGCCTGGGACTTGAGGGCCTCCACCGCCGCCGTGACGGCCAAGTCGATACCCCGCTTGAGATCCATGGGGTTCATGCCGGCGGTGACCGCCTTGATACCCTCCCGCAGCATGGATTGGGCCAGCACGGTGGCGGTGGTGGTACCGTCGCCGGCCACGTCCGAAGTCTTGGACGCCACCTGCTTGAGCATCTGGGCACCCATGTTCTGGAACTTGTCCTTGAGTTCGATTTCCTTGGCCACGGATACGCCGTCCTTGGTCACGGTGGGCGCGCCCCAGGACTTTTCCAGCACCACGTTGCGTCCGCGCGGACCCAGGGTGACCTTGACCGCGTTGCCCAGGATATTGGCGCCCTGCACCATCCGCTCACGGGCCAGGCCCGAAAATTCCACTTTCTTGGCTGTCATCTGCATCCACCTCTTGAATCAAAAATCAACGGAAACGGGTCATAAATGTCGCGCAAATATTGGGCTTTCCGGAGCAAGGACAACCCCGCCACCCATGAAAGATGGCAATTAGTTTGATAACCAGGAGTTATTGAAGGCTGGAGGAACCCTTTGCAAAGGTTATAGGCGGGAGAGCCGGAATAAATTGGGCTTGTCCTTGCCTTTCCGGTCCAGGGCAACCCAGGGCTGGCGTTGGGCATCGACCAGCAACCCCTCGGCCTTATCCATGCCCTCCGGCAGGCGCCAATAGTCGTCGAATCCCACCTCCGACACGGCGGGAGTCAGGCTTTCCGGCAGGCGGATCAGGGTCCCGCTCTCCTGGGACAGCATATACAGCCGGCGGTCGCCGCCCAGGGCCAATTCCGAGCCGTCTGCGGCAATGGCGCGCAGGGACTTGGACAGGCGCCAAGTCCTCAGGACCCGCAAGCGGCCGTGGGGTGGCAGGGCAAAGGCCTCGCCGGGTTGCAGCCAGGTTTGGGGACCATAGCCCCGGGGCGCGGCGCCCTCCGGACCGAACTCCACCAGCAGGGCGGGTTTCTTTTCCTTCAGAAGTAGTAAATGCCCTTGGGAAAGCAGCAACAAACCCTCGCCCCGGGAATTGGGCTCGGCCGCCCATTGGGCTCCCAGTTCTTCAAGAGCGCTGATCTCCAGGTCCAGCCCTGGACCGAGGGCGCTTAGTTCGGGGTCCAAGACCAGGATCCGGTTATCTGCCTCGCCCAGGATGAACAGATTGCCGGCGCCATCCGCGTCAATGGCTTCCCACTGGGACCCACCCGCCCGGGTTCCCGGCAGGGGGATCAGCCGGGCCGCATCCGGATGGGCGGGGTCGAGCCGGGCCAGCGCAAAGTCCTCGTCGCCCACCGCCAGGATTTCCATGCCGCCGCCCGGCAGCGGACGCTGGGCCAGTCCAGACACTTCCGCCAAGGGCAGCCGATAGCTGGCCTCCTCCCGCAGTTGGGTGCCCGGATCCGCGCTGCTCAATGCCGCGAACAGGGAACTGGCCAGCGCGGAAAACCATTCCATCATTTTGTTCATGTCAGAGCCTTGTTCGGGAGGCGAGCGGTCCGCACGTTCGTGTCGGACCACCGGCCGGGTGTTGCGGCAGATGAGTATATCCGCGCCAGGGAGTCCCGAGTTCGGGCGCCGGATCCAGCGGCAACCTATACTGACAATAAAACGATAATCTACAATAAGTTATTGTATATTTTTCATGTAATTTAACGGGATTGTCGAGCTTTCTACCCAACCCGTTCCAGCCGATTGCCCTATCTGGCCGGATGGGTCCGCGATTTCCCTTCAGGTAAAATCCGCGGCACCTAGGCGGTGCAACTGGCCGGACCTAGAATGGGAATCCCGTCGACCCGGAAAAAAATATCTCTTATGCGTCCCTGGTAAAAGTCCATGCTTCCGCGATCTCCACAACGCTACGGCCCCCAAGCATGGACCTGACGCGCTCCCTCATCTTGATCGCCATCCGCTTCTATCAGCGAGTTTTATCCCCTCTCAAGGGATTTCGTTGTGCCTACCGGGCCCACACCGGGCATGCCAGTTGTTCCGAGTTGGGTTACCGGGCCATTCGCCGCTTCGGCGTGGGGCGGGGTTTCCTGCTGTTGCGGGAGAGAACCCGCCTCTGTGGCCTGGTCCACCGGCGTTTTCATCCGCCCCTGCCCCGTCCCCGGAACGCCCAGCGAGGCGATTGTGACTTGCCCTGTGATCTGCCGGGGCACGGCTGTGATCTGCCCTCCGGGCGCCTGTCCGCTTGCGGGGATGCGCTATCCTGCTTAGATTGCGGCAGTTGCGATTGGCCCCACCGGGACAAGGCCAGAAGACCGCGCCGCAGCCGGGAGCGGCAGATCCCACCGGCCCGGCGCCGGCCAGACTGAATTGATCCAATTTCTCGGATTACATAGGTAACCCAATGTTTATTGGAGATTATCTTGGTCGGCGGGCTATCTACAGCCCAGACGCGACCGCCATTCTGGACACCGGCAAGACGCCGGAAGCCCGCTTTAGCTATGCCCAGTTGAATGAACGGGCCGACCGGTTAGCCCACTGGCTCCAGTCGGAGGCGGGCGTGGCCAAGGGCGACCGGGTGGCGATCCTGGCCCAAGATCGGGTGGAACATTTGGATCTGCTGTTTGCCTGCGGCAAGTTGGGCGCGATTCACACCGCCCTCAACTGGCGCCTGCACTGGCGGGAAACGCTGCGGATCCTCGAAGCGGTGGCACCCCGCGTTCTCCTGTTCGACGAAACATCAAGAGTATGCGCCAACCAACTGATTCAAAATAATTTATCTGTGCGTAACTGGGTCCACCTGGAGGGTCCCGGCCTGGCCGACAGCCGGCCCTTTACCCAGTTGTTGGCGAACGCCTCCCCCGCCCCGGTGCGCTGTGAATCCCTGGTCGAGGAAGACATCGCCGCCATTCTCTTCACCGGCGGCACCACTGGCCGGCCAAAAGGTGCCCAGATCAGCCATCGGCAAATCGCCTGGAATTGTCTGAACACGGTCGTCCATGACCTCAACCGGGGCGATGTGTATCTCAACGTCTTTCCCCTATTCCACACCGGCGGATTGTTTGTCTACACCTTGCCGCAAATCATCATGGGGGGCTTTAGCATTCTGCTGCAACGATTTGATCCGGCAAAGGTTTTACGCTTAATAGAGCGGGAACGGGTGACCCTGTTTGCGGCGGTGCCGGCCATGTATCAAATGCTGGCCCAGGCGCCGGAATGGGCCGGCGCGGATCTCGGCTCGCTGAGGTTCTGCACCAGCGGCGGCGCACCGCTGCCGGTGCCCCTGGTGGAACAGTACCGCCGGGATAAGGGCGTGCGCTTCAAACAGGGCTTCGGCATGACCGAATTCGGACCGGGACTATTCGCCTTAGCACCGGAAGACGCCATCGCTAAGGCGGGCAGCATCGGGCGGCTGAATTTTTATGTGGATGCCCGGATCCTAGACCGCGACAACCAACCCCTGGGGCCTAACGAGGTGGGCGAACTGGTGTTGAAAGGCCCCAGTATGGCGTCCGGCTACTTCAATGACCCGGACGCCTGGGCGGCAATGCTTGATGACCAGGGTTGGTTCCATACCGGGGACCTGGCCCGCCAT
>CAZIHO010000107.1:0-12024 GCA_964538875.1 uncultured Chromatiaceae bacterium | reverse complement strand
ACCAAGATTATGATCGCCCTCTACAAGGGCTTGATCGTCGCGGGTGTGTTGGCGGCCGTAGCCTTCTATTTCGTCACCGACCACTTCTTCGGCAAGGGTGCCGGCGGCTTCAACACCATGCAGTTGTACGGCTCGTCCCTGATCGGCCTGATGTTGACCGCTGCCATGGTCGTCATCACCGAGTACTACACCGCCACCGAGTACAGCCCGGTCCGGCACGTGGCGGAGGCGTCCCTCACCGGCCATGCCACCAACATCATCGCTGGCCTCGGCGTTTCCATGAAGTCCACCGCGCTGCCGGTCATCGTCGTGTGCGCCGCCATCTGGGGTGCCTTTGACCTAGCGGGCCTGTACGGTATCGCCATCGCTGCCACCTCCATGCTGTCCATGACCGGCATCATCGTGGCCCTGGACGCCTACGGTCCCATCACCGACAACGCCGGCGGCATCGCCGAGATGGCGGAAATGGACGAGTCGATCCGCAAAATCACCGACCCCCTGGATGCGGTAGGCAACACCACCAAGGCGGTGACCAAGGGCTATGCCATCGGCTCCGCCGGCTTGGCCGCGCTGGTGCTGTTCGCGGACTATACCCATGCCCTGGGTGGTGGCGCGGGTGGCCAGGCGATCAACTTCTCCCTGGACAACCACATGGTCATCATTGGCCTGTTCATTGGTGGCTTGGTGCCCTACCTGTTCGGCGCCATGGCCATGGAAGCGGTGGGCCGCGCGGCTGGTGCCGTCGTGAACGAGGTGCGCCGTCAGTTCCGGGAAATGCCGGGGATCATGGAGCACACCCAGAAGCCGGATTACTCCCGTGCGGTGGACATGCTGACCCGGGCCGCCATCAAGGAAATGATCATACCCTCCATGCTGCCGGTCCTGATTCCGGTGGTGGTTGGCGTCTTGTTGGGTAAGGAAGCCCTCGGCGGCGTACTGATCGGCACCATCATCACCGGTATCTTCGTGGCCGTGTCCATGACCACCGGCGGCGGTGCCTGGGACAACGCCAAGAAGTACATCGAAGATGGTAATTTCGGCGGCAAGGGTTCCGACGCCCACAAGGCATCGGTCACCGGCGACACCGTTGGCGACCCCTACAAGGACACCGCCGGCCCCGCCGTCAACCCCCTGATCAAGATCATCAACATCGTGGCCCTGTTGATCGTCCCGATCTTGTAGCCGCCTGGCATCCAAGGGATGCGAGCCGCATCCCTTGGAGGTTTAGGCAGCCGTGAAAAGTATGCCCGGCGCGATCGGTCAACCCCGCCGCGCCGGGTTTTTTTTGGCCCTTGATTCCATACACAGCATGAAAGTTTTAACCCATTTCAACTCAGCGGGCGAGGCTCGCATGGTGGATGTGGGCAATAAGGAAATCACCCATCGGCGCGCGGTCGCGGAAGGCCGCATCCACATGGAAGAGGAAACTCTGAATCTCATCGAGGCAGGTACCCACCGGAAGGGGGACGTGCTCGGCGTAGCCCGCATCGCGGGCATCATGGGTGCCAAGCGCACCTCGGACCTGATCCCCCTCTGTCATCCCCTGTCCCTGACCCGCATCGAGGTGCTACTGACTCCCGAGCGGGAGCCGCCGGCCGTTCATTGCCGGGTCCTGGTGGAAACCCAGGGCCAAACCGGCGTCGAAATGGAAGCCCTCTGCGCCACCCAAACCGCCTTGTTAACCGTCTATGATATGTGCAAGGCGGTGGACCGGGGGATGACCCTGGACGGGGTGCGGCTGGTGGAAAAATCCGGGGGTCGTTCCGGGAACTGGTCCAGGGACAGCCTCAAATAACGATAATGCTGGCCGACATCCTGGTGCGCCGGGTAAATCGGCTCCTAGCCGGACGGACTGACGCGACGGCCTTAATATTCCAGGAGAGTGGCGATGACGAAATTCGTGGAATGGACTAAGGATCTCAGCGTAGGGATAGAGGAAATCGATGAGCAGCACAAGGTGTTGGTGGACCTAGTCAACATCATGCACGAAGCGATTCATCAGCGCCACGGCAGCGAGGTGGTGCGCGAAACGCTGGGCAAGCTGGCTGACTATACCCGCATCCATTTCGCGGTGGAGGAAAGCCTGATGCGCATTCTCCACTACCCGGATTACGAGGCCCATAAGGCCCAGCATGAGACCCTCCTCCAGCATGTGGTGGAACTCACGGAAAAGGTGGACTCGGGCCGCACCGCCATCGGCTTTGAATTGATGCACTTTCTCAAGGTGTGGCTGACCAAGCACATCATGGAAAGCGACAAGCACTACGGCTACCACTTCCTGTCCAGCGGTATCAATCCGACCTTGCAGAAAAAATCCTGGGTGTCCCGCATGTGGGACCATTTACGCTAAAGGCCCCATCCATTTCCCCATGCCCGCTAACCCCTATCGCCAGGCGAATTTTCACACCGGTGCCGCGACCCTCGCCCAGGCCCCCCCGGACCAGGGCTGGGAGGTGGCCTTCGCGGGCCGCTCCAACGCCGGAAAATCCAGCGCCATCAATGTGCTATGCGATCAAAAGGATTTGGCGCGGATCAGCAAGCGGCCAGGCCGCACCCAACAACTGAACTTTTTTCTAGTCGATTCCGAACGTCGGCTGGTGGATCTGCCGGGATACGGCTATGCGGCGGTACCGGAAGCGGTCAAACAGAGTTGGCAGGGAGTGATGCGGGATTACTTGATCCAACGCGCATCCCTCAAGGGCATCCTACTGGTTTCCGACATTCGCCAAGCCCTAACCGAATACGACCGCCAGTTACTGGAATGGGGCCGGGTCCGGGGACTCGCGATCCATTTGCTGCTGAGCAAGGCCGACAAACTGAGCCGGGGCGCCGCCATTGGCGTCCAGCAACGCATCCAGGCGGAATTGGCGAAAAGCGGACTTCTAGTCAGTGTGCAGCGCTTTTCATCCCTTAAAAAGGAGGGTATTCTCCAGGCTCACGAGGTCCTGAATGCTTGGCTGGAGATTCCCGCCGAACCGGGTCCAGACACCCTGGCCCCAGAATCCGGCCATGGTTCATGAAGTCATTGCTATTGCAGCCTCCAGCCTAGCTGCTATGTTAGATCTCAGATCAGGCAGTCGCGTCGGCCGCCGCCGACGCTGACGTAGCCGGGCCCTCCTGGGCAGCGGACCAGTTCCGCAGGACTACCCAGTCAACTCTAGGAGCCCAACCCATGTCTGATTCCTCCCTTGCCCTCGGGCATCCCAGCCAAGATCCATCCCACGATCAGCGCAAACGCCGGGTCGCCATGCTCTCGGTGGCCAGCAATAGTCTGCTGCTGGTCGGCAAATTAGCCGTGGGCCTGGCGATTGGGTCAGTCTCGGTTCTGTCCGAGGCGATTCATAGCGGCGTCGATCTGGTGGCGGCGCTGATCGCCTGGGTGGCGGTCAGCATGAGCGGCAAGCCTGCCGACTTCGACCACCCATTCGGCCACGGTAAGATCGAAAACCTTTCGGGTAGCCTGGAAGCCCTGCTCATTTTCGTGGCAGCCGGCTGGATTCTGGTCGAGGCTACCCGCAAACTGCTGAACGGCAGCCCCCTGGACGCGCCGGCGGCGGGCTTTTGGATCATGTTGGTGTCCGCCCTGCTCAATTTCGGCGTCTCCCGCCTGCTGTTCAAGGTAGGGCGGGAAACTCACTCGGTGGCGCTGCAAGCGGACGCCTGGCACCTGGCCACGGATGTCTGGACTTCCCTGGGCGTCATGACCGCCCTGGGCCTCATTCAAGTGGGGCACTGGCTGCAGGGCTGGCTAGGCCTGCCCTGGCTGGGGGAGTTGGACTGGCTGGATCCCCTGGTTGCCATCGCCGTGGCATTCTTGATCCTCAAGGCGGCTTGGAAACTGACCCTGGACGCGGGCCGGGACCTGCTGGATGCGTCCTGGCCCAAGGAGGAACAGGATTGGGTACGCATCGCGGCGTCCCGCGCCCACCCCCAGGTAAGCGGCATTCATGGCCTCCGAACCCGGCGCGGCGGGGCGACCCGGTTCGCGGAATTTCACCTGGTGGTGGACAAGGATTTGAGCCTCGATCAGGCCCACGGCATTACGGATACCCTCGCGGCGACCATCGGGCGACAATACCCCGGCGCCCAGGTAACCATTCACGTGGAACCTGCCAACGGCCTACGCCGCGTTGACCCCCTGCCGGAGGGTTCGAGCGGGACCTAAGGCTTGGGAAGATCGGCCGCAGGGGCAATGGGCGAGGCAGGCAAACCGGACCAGGGGACACCCCATTAAAATGCCTTGACCGCGATCCATGCGGTCAAGGCAAAGCCGCCGGGCTTGGTTGGTGAGAAGGCCGTCCCTAGGGGCCGACCCGCTCAACGTCCTATTGCGAGATCCTTTACGGCGACCTTGAAATGGTCCCACAGGCGTCATAGGAACCCTAGAGGCGGAATTGGCAACCGGGATCAGATAAATCTGAGGAATTTATAAGTTTTTTGGGACGATAGGTCTTGGCACGTCAGGGGAACTGGGTCCAGAGTAGAATGGCGCTAGCCTGTCCGCCCCATCAAGGGCGGCCATCATTGGCACGACCAGGCCCAACCTTGGTGCCAACCCATCGGCTGGCCGGCATTGTGTTCCCTTAATGCAGGCGGGACAGGGACCCATGATGCTCACCGGCCTTGCTAGGAAGATTTAGCCATGATTGGACTCCTGCAAAGAGTCTCCAGGGCCCGGGTGCGGGTGCGGGACCGGGACGTGGGTGCGATCGATGCCGGCCTGCTGGTGCTGGTGGGCGTACAGCGGGGCGACGACGCAACCAAGGCCGACCGGCTCCTGGAGCGCCTGCTCGGCTACCGGGTGTTTCCGGACCAGGATGGCCGCATGAACCACAGCGTCGCCGAAGTGGGCGGTGGCCTGCTGCTGGTGCCCCAATTTACCCTGGCGGCGGACACCCAAAAGGGTACCAGGCCCAGCTTCACCAGTGCCGCGCCGCCAGCGGACGCCCGCCGCCTGTTTGATTACTTGGTGGAGAAGGCCAGCGCCATCCATCCCCTGGTCGCCACCGGCGAATTCGGCGCGGAAATGCAAGTGACTCTGGTCAACGAGGGTCCCGTGACCTTTTGGCTGGAGACTTGAATCCAGGTCAATCCCGCCTTTCGGGACGACCGCCGTTGGCATAAAATTTTCCTTTTTAACGACGGTCCCATCCACCGTCTCGTCCAGGAGTCCCAAGCATGCAGCGAATCGCCCGGATCGAACGCCGGACCCTGGAAACCCAGATCCAGGTAGAACTGAACCTGGACGGTAGTGGCGACGCCCACCTGGACATTCCGGTCCCCTTCTTGGCCCATATGCTGGACCAGGTGGCCCGGCATGGGTTGCTGGACCTACGCATCCAGGCCCAGGGCGATACCCAGATCGACGACCACCACACGGTGGAAGACCTGGGGATCTCCATCGGGCAAGCCCTGGCCCAGGCCATGGGCGACAAACGGGGTCTGCGCCGCTATGGCCACGCTTACGTGCCCCTGGACGAGGCCCTGTCCCGGGTGGTAGTGGACCTGTCCGGCCGGCCCGGTTTGGAATTTCACGTCAACTTCAGCCGGGCCCGCATCGGCTCGTTCGACGTGGACTTGGTGCGGGAATTTCTGCAAGGTCTGGTCAACCATGCAGCCATCAGCCTGCATGTGGACAACTTGCGGGGGGACAACGCCCATCACCAGGCGGAAACCCTGTTCAAGGCCCTGGGACGCGCCCTGCGCATGGCCCTGGAGCCGGACCCCCGCATGGGCGACCGCACCCCCTCCACCAAGGGAAGCCTCTAGCCATGGCCCAGCGCATCCTGGTAATCGACTATGGCATGGGCAACCTGCATTCGGTGGCCAAGGCGGTGGAACATCTGGCCAGCCCCGGCGACCAGGTCTGGGTCACGGATGATCCGGCCCGCATCCGGGACGCGGACCGGGTGATTTTCCCCGGTCAGGGCGCCGCCCGGGACTGCATGGCCGCCCTGTCCCAACACCGGCTCCAGGAGGCAGTACGGGATGCCCTCACCAGCAAGCCCTTCCTTGGCATCTGCATGGGCCTCCAGGTGATGCTGGACTTCAGCGAGGAAAACGCCGGCACGCCCCTGCTGGGTCTGGTGGCGGGGCGGGTGCGCTGGTTCGGACTGCGGCGGGACGCCCAAGACCATCCCTTGAAAATCCCCCACATGGGCTGGAACCAGGTGCACCAGGAACGACAGCATCCCCTGTGGGACGGGATTCCCCAGGATAGCCGCTTTTATTTCGTCCACAGCTATTACGTGAACCCCGAGCAGCCGTCCCTAACCGCCGGGAGCACCGAATACGGGATTCGCTTTGCTAGCGTCCTGGCCCAGGACAATTGGTTCGCGGTCCAATTCCATCCCGAAAAGAGCGCCGGCCACGGCCTGCGCCTGTTGGGCAACTTTTTGACCTGGCAACCCTAGGGAACCGCCCCCAGGCACCGTTTCCCAAGCGAAGGAGAACCATTTTGCTGCTGATTCCCGCCATTGATCTCAAGGATGGCCGCTGTGTGCGCTTGCGCCAGGGCCGCATGGAAGACGAAACCCGCTTTTCCGACGACCCGGTGGGCATGGCCGGGCGCTGGGCGCGGGAAGGCGCCCAACGCCTGCATCTGGTGGACCTAAATGGCGCCTTCGCCGGAGAACCCGTGAATGGCGCCGTGATCCGGGCCATCGCCGGTGCCCATCCCGGCCTGCCGATTCAAGTGGGCGGTGGCATCCGCACCGAGGCCAGCATCGGCGCCTATCTGGACGCCGGGGTGAGTTTCGCCATCATCGGCACCCAGGCAGTGCGGGAACCGGAATTCGTAACCCGCGCCTGCCGCGCCTTTCCAGGCCACATCATCGTGGGGCTGGACGCCAAGGACGGCTGGGTCGCCACCGACGGCTGGGCCCAGGTCACCGGCCTCCAGGTCATCGACTTGGCGCGGCGCTTCGAGGACGCCGGCGTAGCCGCCATCGTCTATACGGACATCGGCCGGGACGGCATGCTCACCGGCCCTAACCTGGACGCCACCGGCGCCCTGGCGGACGCGGTAGGAATTCCAGTCATTGCATCCGGCGGCATCACTCACCTGGATGATGTGCGAGCCCTCTGTACCCTGTCCGGGCGCGGCGTCATGGGCGCCATCACCGGCCGGGCCATTTACGAAGGCACCCTGGACTTTGCCGCCGGCCAACGATTGGCCGCCGGCTGTTAGCCCTTCACCCTAACCGAGGCGTCCGCCATGCTCGCCAAGCGCATCATTCCCTGTCTCGACGTGGACGCCGGCCGGGTGGTCAAGGGCGTCCGCTTCGTCAATATCCGGGACGCCGGCGATCCGGTGGAAATCGCCCGCCGCTACGACGCAGAAGGTGCCGACGAAATCACCTTTCTGGACATCACCGCCAGTTCCGATAACCGGGACACCATGGCCCATGTGGTGGAACAGGTGGCCGGGGAGGTGTTCATCCCCCTCACGGTGGGCGGCGGCATCCGCAGCGCCGAGGACATCCGGCGCCTGCTGAACGCGGGGGCAGACAAGGTGGCGATCAACACCGCCGCCGTGTTTACCCCGGAATTCGTGGGCGAGGCGGCCAGCCGCTTTGGCTCCCAGTGCATCGTGGTGGCCATCGACGCCAAGCAGGTCAACAGCCCGGACGAATCACCCCGCTGGGACATCTTCACCCACGGCGGCCGGCGGCCCACTGGACTGGACGCCGTAGCCTGGGCACGGCGCATGGCCGACTACGGGGCTGGTGAGATTCTGCTCACCAGCATGGACCGGGATGGCACCAAGATCGGCTTCGACCTGCTTCTGACCCGGACCATCGCCGAGGCGGTGCCGGTACCGGTAATCGCGTCCGGTGGTGTCGGCACCCTGCAACACCTGGTGGACGGCGTCAAACAGGGCCTGGCCGACGCAGTGCTGGCCGCTAGCATCTTCCACTTCGCGGAATACAGCATCGGCGAAGCCAAGCGCTTCATGGCCGCCCAGGGCGTGGAAGTGCGTCTATGAGCAACGATGCACCTGGACCAACCCCAAAACCCACCCTGCGTTTTGAGGAAATCCTGGCGTGCTGTTAAAGCCCCTGATGCGGCGCCTGTCCCGCCACCTCCATGCCGTTGGGAAAATGAAGATGGATTACCTGGAATTAAGAAAACGGAACTGGGCTTATTTTTCCGGCTTGGGCCTGGACATTGGGCCGTTTGACAAGCCCTTCATCCCAGACCCCGCCGCGCTGAAGCTCACCGTCGAAACGGTAGACCGGTGGGCCCCGGCAGACCTAAAGCGGGTGTTTCCCGAGATCCAGGATTCGGTCGTGGCGGACCCCACCTATGTGTATGACGTATCAGCGGGGGGCCTAGGCTTTGCCCCGGACCAGCGCTATGACTTCGTCATTTGCAGCCATGTGCTGGAGCACGTGGCCAATCCATTGCACCTGTTGGCGGAATGCGCCCGGGTCTTGAAGAACGGCGGCGTCCTCTATGTGTCGGTCCCGGACGGTCGTTACAGCGACGACCAGGGCCGCGCCCTGGTCGACTACCCATATTTGCTGGATTTATACCGCTCGGGGCGCACCGACATTCCGGACCAGCGGGTGATGGACTATCTGCGCGCGCCCCGCATTTGCACCGGCTGGGTGAAGGAAGTCATCGACAACAACGCCGTCACCCCGGAGATCTTGGATAACGAACGGCTCCGCTCGTTCCATGTCCACGTCTGGGATAGCGCCCTGTTCATGGAGCACCTGGTCCGTTTTTCCGCCGACGCTAGCTTGGGCTGGGAATTACTGGACCTATCCCGATGGGAAGAGAATGGCTACGAAGCGGTCCTGATCCTGCGCAAGACGCCCGGCACCGGCCAGGCCCGCTTCGCCCAATCCGTGGCCGACCGCATCAAGGCGCCTGGCTAGGCCCGCGCCGGATTACCTTGGTCCGCCTCACCGATCTAACGCTGGCGCCCCCCTGGCCGCCGTCTTGGGCTCCGGCTCCGGCTGTGCCAGCGCGTTCAGCAATATCCCGGTCAGTTCGTTCATTTTGCCCAGGGTGGGCCGCGACGGCGTCAGACCGGGCCTGAATCCCAGGGCGACAAAGCGGGAGAGCAATTCCGGGTCCCGGCTGATGACGTGCACCGGCACGTCCCAGGGGGAATCCTCGCCGCTGATGTTGGACGTGGGCTGATGGTCCCCCACTAGAATGTAGAGGGTGTCCCTAGGGTCCGGCCGGGCCAAAAACCCACCCAGCCAGGCGTAGGTGTAACGGAACATGCGCAAGTAACCGGGCCACATATCGAACCAGTCTGGCTGGTCCGCCAGAGCATGGGCCACATCGGCGGGGTCGTAGGGCTCGGCCTTCAATATCCGCTCCCAGTCGGGCTGGTAGGGGGGCACCTGGGCAAAGGGCAAATGGCTGGTGCTGGTGGCGAAAAATACCCAGCGGGGGGGTGTGCCGGAACCCCGGGGATAGAGTTGCTCGAAACGGGCCAGGCTGTATTGGTCCGGAATCTTCCAGTAACCGAGGGGCGGCCCCTGGTAGTCTAGACTGCGGCCCTCCACGAATACCTCGTAGTTGTAAAAGGCCCGCTCCGGCCATTCCCAATCCAGTCCCGGATAAAAGCCGAAGGTTTGATAACCCTGGGCGCGGAACAGGCTCACCAGGGTCGGACGATCCGTGGTCAATAACAGGTCATGGTGCATGGGGTCGGTCAAATCCAGCCCGGACAGCAGGGATAGGTGCGCCCGGTCGGTGCCGCCCCCATAGGTGGGAGAACGCACCAGCGCGGACACCACCTGACGGCCACCGGCGGCGATGTCGGCCGCCAATTGGCGCCTGGCCGGCGCCAGGGCCTGGGCCGCGTCCGGGTGGTCGTAGGTCAGGGCTCCGTAGGACTCGATCAGGATGAGATACAGATCCCGGCCCCCCAGAGCCGCCAGGGCTTGGCCCGGCGGCTGCGCCAGCGCCCTTTCCAAGCTGCTGGACGGCGGCAGGATCTGGGCCACCCGTTCGGTGGACAAGGCGGTATACAGCAACTGGGCCTGGCGCCAGTAGGTGGGCAGCACCGGCCGGGACACCAGGCCCTCGGTTGCCTCGACGCCAGCCAGATTGGCCCCCACCAGTAGCCCACCGGCCAGGCTGACCAGCCCGGCCCAGGGATGGGCCAGGGCCAGGGGTGCCGCGTCCCTGGCCGCCACCCCCAGCGCCCAGCGCACCAGCCGGTACAGCCCCCATAGCAGACCCGCCAGGGCGCCCGCCACCGCCCCACTCAGCCACCAGGGCAGTTCCCGGGCCGATACCCACAGAAAACGGGGAATTTCCGCGCCATCCCAATAGAGATTGATGGGCCGGCCGAACAGGGCTGGCACCGTCACATCCCCGTAACGGCCCAGCACCAGCAGGCAAAAGACCAGGCTGAGGCCAGTCAGCCAGCGCCGGGACAGGGGACCACGCCAGGCCGTCCAGCCCAGCAACCCGAGCCATAGCCCAAGCCACTCCGGCGCCAGGAGCAGATCCGGCAAAATGGCCGGCGTAGGCCGCCAATTCTTGAAACTCAGCAGCAGGTCCAGCAGCAGCCAGGCCAGCAAGGCCAGGCTGGCCCGGCGATAGGTCCCAGACGGCGGGTTTGGTGCATTCAGGCTCGACACAGACATCGGTTACTCGGCGCGACAGGATGGGGCACCCCATGTTCCGGACCTGGAGGCCCCCGCGCAAGTGCCGCCGCCCTACGCCACCCGATCCAGTGGAACCGCCTGGTACCCGGGCTTTCGCGTCCCGGCACCGCTGGAGGCTACCCCTACCTGAATCCGCCAGGAAAAAAAGCCGTTCCGCTCCAGTCCCGGACAGGAATTTTCAGACAGGCGGGATCGCTCAGGTTACCTGACTATGCAGGCACCTGTAGAACAGCAACCGGGGTCAAGCCGGAGAGACCGCGCCCCACCGGCGTCAGTGTCCAGATTCGATCCGGCGCGGCTCCGGCGTGGGGGTCAAGGGTGGCCGGGGTGCGAGGGGCGGCTGGGGCCAGTGCTGGTGGGGCGGCGACCGATACGGATAAGTTCCGCCCCAGACTGGGGCCGGTGCTGATTCCGAAAGCTCCTTGATCCTGGCTTCCGCCTCACCCAAGGACTGCTCCAGATGGGCGCGGGCGGCCCGTTCCTTGGCCAGACGCGCCGCTGTCTCCTCGGCGTGGGCGTCCCGGCGCTGCTGTTCCCAAGCCCGCAACTCCGCGTCCCGCTCCGCTGCCACCTGGGCTGCCTGGGCCTGGTCCGCTGGGCTGGGCGTGGTGTCCGGCAGTTGCACGGGTTCGCCCAGCCCTTGGCAATCCGCGCCGAAGGTGGTCACGCCCTCGATACGGCACTTGAGGATTTCCCCAGCGCCCAGGGGCGCCGCAAGCACGCAGAGGACGGCGAGGAGCAGTCTGGGATTCATGGGGGCCAACCTCCCACCAAGAGTATGGGCATCCCAGCCAGACTTTGCCAATGCTAGGCCAGCCCCGCCCATGGACTAGGCCTGAACGTCGGGCGCCCCCTCCTCCAGAAATCGCAGGGACAGGGAATTCAGGCAGTAACGCAACCCGGTGGGCCTGGGACCATCTTCGAACACATGGCCCAGATGGCCGTCACACCGGCGGCAGCGGATTTCGGTGCGAATCATGCCGTGACTCCCATCCCGCAGTTCCCGGATATGCTCCGGGTCCACCGGCTGGAAAAAACTGGGCCAGCCGCTGCCGGATTCAAATTTCGCGACGGACGCGAACAGGGGCAGCCCGCACAAGCGGCACAGGAAGGTGCCCGCCCGGTGTTCATGGAGCAGACCGCCGCAAAAGGGCGGCTCAGTGCCCTGATTGAGCAGAATGCGCCGCTCCTCGGCGCTGAGATCCGCCGCCAGTGCCTGCCGTTCCGCTTCGGTGAGGGGATCCAGGGGGTAGCCGGACGCGGAGCGCCGGGGGTTTGGGATGTCATCAGCCATGGCAGCTTGCTCCTCGAACAATGGGCACTGGGGCCGGCCGGGGAACCGGGTCCGGCGTCTGCTTCAGTGTAGCCGGTCCCGCCCCCCACC
>CAZIHO010000106.1:0-12092 GCA_964538875.1 uncultured Chromatiaceae bacterium | reverse complement strand
AGGGCAGCGTGCTCGCCGAAGGCAGCATGGATGAGGTGCAGAATGATCCCCGGGTGATTGAGGTGTATCTCGGCGGCTGAAGGGCCCCCCCATCGCGGGGGGGGCGCGGGACAGTTGCTAGGCTCTTAGTTGCCGCAGGCTGTCTTGGGCCTGCTCAAAATCGAATTGCCGGACTCGCCGCGTCAATTCCTCGCAACGCGGGCCGAAGGCGGAGCGCAGCTCGGCGGCGTGTTCCTTGAGCATTTCCAGGGCGGCACAATCGCTCTGGGCCAGCAGGGCGTCCAGATCGTCCAGGATTTTGCACAGCATCTGGGTGTCAGGCGCGGCGGGTGCCGGCGGCGCCGGCCCTGGGCCAGGCAGGGCCTCCGCGATCCCGGTAATTCCGGCACGGATCACCACCATGTGGCTCTTGATGGCCTGGTCCCGCGCCAGAGCATCGCCGGACAGCCGCAAGGCTTGTTCCAGACCCAGAGCCTGTTCCGCCACCCGATCCAGCCCCAGGGTACCGGCGGCGCCCTTGAGGCTATGCACCAAGCGATGGGCGGTGGCCTGATCGCCCACCGCCAGGTAGTCAGCCAACCGCCCCATGTCGTCCCGGTGGGATTCCAGGAACAGCCGCAGCAGACCCAGATATTTGCCGGGATTGCCCCGCACCATAGCCAGGCCCCGCTGGATGTCGAGGCCGGGCATAGCCGCCAATCCCGCCAGGGACCGGTCATCCGCCGCAGCAGGGGGACCTGCCATCACCACCGGGGCTGGTCCAGCCGGGGGTTCGGAGCCCTGGGACGGCTTGGGCAGCCATTTGAGCAAGGTCGAGTAGAGGGCGGCCGGGTCCACCGGCTTGGCGATGAAGTCGTTCATGCCCGCCGCCTCGCAGGCACGGCGATCCTCGTCGAAGGCATTGGCGGTCATGGCCAGGATCGGCGTACGGGCCAGGCCGGGCTGGGCCCGGATGGCGCGGGTGGCTTCCAGTCCGTCCATGACCGGCATCTGGATGTCCATCAGGATCAAATCGTAGGGATAGCGCTGTGCCTTCTCCAGGGCCTGCTGGCCGTCTTCCGCTGTATCCACGGTCAGGCCGACGCCATGCAGCAGTTCCAGGGCCACTTCCCGGTTGATGGCGTTGTCTTCCGCCAGCAACAGACGCCCCTGGCTGCCGTGTGCCCCACGCAGGGCGGCTTCCGCATCCTGGTCGCGCCGGGACGCCTCCTGGAGCAAGATGCCGTGGCCCCGGTGCAGGCGGGCGGTGTACCAGAAGGTGCTGCCCTGGCCCGGCCTGCTATCGGCACCCACGTCGCCGCCCATGAGCTCGGCCAGACGCCGGGTGATGACCAGACCCAGGCCGGTACCGCCGTATTTGCGGGTGGTGGTGGAGTCCGCCTGTTCAAAGGCATGGAATAGGTGGGTCAGCTTGTCTGGAGCGATGCCGATGCCGGTGTCGCTCACTTCAAAACGTACCAGTAACTGGCCGTCCCGCTCTTCCAGCAGCCGGGCACGCAGGCTGATGGCGCCCTGCTCGGTGAACTTGATGGCGTTGCTGGCGTAGTTGAGCAGGGCCTGGCGCAGACGCATGGGGTCCCCGCGCAGCCAGACCGGCACCGCATCGGCGTCCAGGGTCACGGCCAGCCCCTTGGCCTGGGCGGCATCGGCGATGAGGGACCGCACATGGTCCAGCACTGAGTCCAAGGCGAAATCGCTTTGTTCTAGTTGTAGCTTGCCAGCCTCGATCTTGGAGATGTCCAGGATGTCGTTGATGATGGACAGCAGGTGGCGTCCGGCGGCGTCGATCTTGTCTAGGCGCTCGATCTGCTCCGGCATGGCCCGGGTATGTAGGAGGTGGGTCAGGCCGAGGATGGCGTTCATCGGCGTGCGGATCTCATGGCTCATGTTGGCCAGGAACAGGCTCTTGGCCTGGTTGGCGGCTTCGGCGGCTTCCTTAGCCTGGGTCAATTCCCTGGTGCGGGCCTCCACCAGTCGTTCCAGGTGGTCCCGGTATTCAGTCAGCCGGACCTCGGCCTCCTTGCGCTCGGTGATGTCGGTGGAAATACCGCACAGGGCGTAGATGGTGCCGTCCTCCCGCCGCAACGGCAGCTTCACCGACCAGTAGGTAGCGGTGTGGCCGGTCCGGAGGTCCACATTGGTTTCCTCGCGGTGCAGGGTTTCGCCGCCATCCACCACCCGGACGTCATTTTCCCCCAGAGTCCGCGCAGTCTCGGGGTCAAAAAACGCCGCATCGCCCTGACCGATGATGGCCTCCATGGGGGCCTGGAACAGGTCACGCAGTGGCCGGTTGGCGTACAGATAACGACCCTGGAGATCCTTCAGGTAAATAAGGGCACTCACATTGTCGAGGATGGTCGCCAGCTTCTGCTCGCTGGCCTGGATGGCCTTCTGCTGCCGGTCCAGGCTATCCAACATGCCGTTGAACTGCCGCGCCAGACGCGCCGCCTCGTCGTCGCCGGGTAGATCGGCACGCATACCGGAGTTACCCGCCTGCACTGCGTCCGCGACCCGCTGGATGGCGTTGAGCCGGCGGGTCAGGGCGCGGCCGGCCAGGCTGGCGAACAGCAGGCCGAGGGCGATGGCGGACAGGATGTGCAGCAGCCCGTTGCGCCTCACATCCGCCAGGTCGCCGGCCAGCCGGTCCCCCGCCAGGCCAATGCGTACCCAGCCAATCGCCCGCTGATCCAGCCGGATCGGACTGACCACATCCACCAAGCGGCGATCCCGCCACAATACGCCAGGCTGGGCATCCACCGGCAGATCGGTCAGGTACTGGCCGCGCCGTTCATGGTCACTGTGGGCCAGCACCTGGCCGTGCAGGTCCAGGACGATGGCATGGCGCAGGTCCGGGTAAGTCCGGAGTTCATCGACGATTTCCTGGAGCCCGGCGTAATCCCGGGACGCCACCCAAACCGCCGCCGAGGTGGCGATGCCGCGCGCCAGGGCGGCCGCCTCCTCGTCTTGCCGTTGCAAGGCGGAAGCTGCCTGGCGATCAGTCATGTCGAGCACGAACAGGGTCATCACCGTGGCTACCAGCAACGCCATGCCCAGGGTCAGACGCCGGCGCAGGGTCCCGGTCAGCCAGTCCACCAGCCGGGCAAGCATCATTTCCTCTCCACCGGGCGCACTTCCCGTTCAAAATCGGCCACATAATCCCGCACCTGCTGGTAGCTGGTGTTGTCAGCGGCATGGAACCGGGCGGTGGACATGCCGGCCAGGATGGCCCGGCCCGCTTCGTCCCCGGCCAGATCGAGCAGGACCTGGCGCACCTGGTTGGCGAGCACATCGGGGATGTCGTCCCGCACCATCACCGAGTTGTTGAGCAGGGGCGGGGTTTCCCAGGCCACCCGGAGTTGGGCGGCCTCCGCCGGATGGTCCTGCTGGAACAGGCGCCAGGGTGGCGGCCAGGTAGCACCCGCCGCCGACTGGCCGAGGTAGACGTTCATGATCGAGGATTCCTGGGAGCCCACATAGGCGTTGCTGATGTCCCGGTTCACGTCGATGCCGTGCCGGTGCAGAAAGTACTGGGGCATGATGCAGGCCGCCAGGGCGGTGGGCGACGGGTAGCTGACGGTCTTGCCCTTGAGGTCAGCGGGCTGGTGGATGTCCCCATCAGCCCGGACGATCAACAGGCCCTTGAAGTCCTCGGCGTCCCCCGCCATGGCGATGACCCGGTAACCCACCTTCATGGCCTCGATGGACTGCCAGGGATTGGGCAGCAGGAATTCCGGTTCCCGCGCCCGGAATTTTTGCTCGTAGGCCTGGTAATCGCGGGAGGCTTCCAGTTCGAAGCGGGCGGCGGGATGCTTGCGGTTGAGTTGATCAATCAGGGGCTGGTAGGCCGCCGACAGCTTTTTCGGGTTATGCAGCGGATGAACCGCGAACCGGTAGCTGGGCTGACTGGCAGCCGGCGGCGCGGTGGTGTAACGCAGGGGCCGTGCCCCTGGATCCTCATCGCAACCAGCCAGGAGCAACGTGGCCAGGAGGGCGACGAGCAAAAACAGACTTCGCATGACTGCAATGACTCCAATGCCCGGTGCACTAGCTCGCGGGCCACCAGGGAGGGTGGCCGCCGGACGGCGGGAGTGCGTGAAGATGCCTTTTTGGTTAGCGGCTGGCACCACCCACAACTTGAGCCCGGCCCCAGCTGGCTAGCTGCGCCGGTTCTGACTTGAGCGGGCTTTAACTAGGCAGCGGGCTCAGACCCCGGCGGCCCGAGGGACTGCTCCAAGCGCTCGCCCCAGGCCAGCAAGGCGTCCAGCAGGGCCATGGCGGCCGGGTCCCGGCGTTCTTGGGCCAGGCTGGCGATAAGCTCCCGGTACTGATCAAGGGTCAGAGTGCCGCCCCCGTCCGGATCGGTCAGGCGACGGCGGCGGAACTCGTCCCAGTGCCGGCGCTCGGAGTCGGTCAGGGTGTCCGGCCAATTGCGGGCCCGATGGCGCAACAGCAGTACCGGCAGGCGCCGGTCCTGGAACGGCAAGGCAGCGGCGGCCAGGTACTCCGGCGCGGTAGCGCGCACCCGTTCCGCCAGGCGCCGGTCGCCGTCGTTCAAAAAGCCGCCATACAGGTCCTGCTCCGGATCCCGGGCCGGCCAGTTGGGGCGGGCGAACGCCTCGGCCAGCTTGGCGCCCAGACTGGCACCGTCCGCCAGCAGGCGGGCACCATGGCGCAGCACCTGGGCGGGGTCGATTTGCCAGCGCTGCGCCGCCTCCGGGGTGAGGGTGCCCATGGGCGCCAGCATGGGTGAACGGTTGAGGTGCAGGGTTTTGATGGGCACCCGCTCGCTGCCCTCCGGTAACTGGTCCCGGGAACTGAACACCCGCTCGCGCAGAGCGGCGGCGTCCAGGTCGAACAGAATTTGCGGGTCCTGGCGCAGGTCGAACAGCAGCAGGCCGTTGCGATCACCGGGGGCTGGCGCCAGGGGCCACACCGGCGCCAGACAACCCAACGTGGCGGGATATTTGGAGGAAACGTGTAACAGGGGCTTGGGCGCCGCCAGGTTGACCAGTTCCGCCACCCGGCGCTTGTCGCGTAGGCCCAGGGCGTGGTCGAACAGGCGCGATTGATGGTCCTTGAGCAACCGGGCCAGGGCGATGCAGCAGCGCACGTCGGCCAGCGCGTCGTGGGCGCCGCTGGTGTCGATGCCATTGGCGGCCCCCAGGTCCTCCAGCCGGAAACTGGGACTGCCGTCCGCCCGGCTTGGCCACTCCAGACCCGCCGGGCGCAGGGCATGGGCCAGGCGCAGCACGTCGATCAAGTCCCAGCGGGAATTGCCGTTTTGCCATTCCCTAGCGTAGGGATCGTAGAAATTGCGGTAGAGGGTGAAGCGAGTCAGCTCGTCGTCGAAGCGAAGGCTGTTGTAGCCCACGCCGCAGGTGCCGGGCCGGGCCAATTCCTGGTGGATGCGGGCGATAAATTCCGCCTCCGGCACACCCTGCTCCAAGGCCCGCTGGGGGCTGATGCCGGTGAGCAGGCAGGCTTCCGGGTGGGGCAGCAGGTCGTCCGGCGGCTGGCAATACAGCACCAGGGGCGCCTCGATGGGGTTGAGGTCCCCATCGGTGCGAACACCCGCGAACTGGGCAGCCCGGTCCAGGGTGGGATCGGCGCCCCAGGTTTCATAATCGTGCCAATAGAAGCTGGCGGCCACCGGAGCGGCGGGCCTATTCGTAGCGGACTTGCAGAATCTCTAGTTCCCGCAGGCCGCCCGGCACCTGGACCAGGGCGGTGTCGCCCTCGGTCTTGCCGATCAGGCCCCGGGCGATGGGCGAACTGATGGAAATGAGGCCCTGCTTGGAGTCCGCCTCGTCATCGCCCACGATCTGATAGGTGTGCTCCAGGTCCGTCTCCAGATCCAGCACCTGCACCGTGGCGCCAAACACCACCTTGCCATTGGCCGGCACCTGGGTCACGTCGATGATCTGGGCGTTGGAAAGCTTGCCCTCGATGTCCTGGATGCGGCCCTCGATGAAGCTCTGTTGCTCCCGGGCGGCGTGATATTCCGCGTTTTCCCGCAAGTCGCCATGGGCACGGGCGTCGGCGATGGCCTTGATGACCCGTGGACGATCCACCCGCTTTAGCCGCTCCAATTCCTCATGCAACTGCCGCGCGCCGCGCGCGGTCAAGGGTACCTTGCTCATTTTTCTGAATCCTCTCCTGAAGGATTGCGGGATTGCCTCGATCAAGCCAGCCCGCCGAGGCCACCAGATGGGCTTACCTCGGCGGACCCAAGGCGCGGGGATCGTTCCGGCTAGGATCGGATCCCAGGTCTGAATTTGCTTTGATGTAGATCCTGGAGTCGCAGGACGCTGTAAGCCCCTTCATGCTTGAGAGCGAGACAGGTGGCTTCGGCTCCGGCGATAGTCGTAGTGTAGCTTACCTTCTGTTGCAGGGCGGCGCGCCGGATGGACGCAGAATCCGCGATGGCCTGGGCGCCCTCGGTGGTATTGACAATGAAACTCACCGCGCCGCCCTTGATCATGTCCACGATATGGGGGTTGCCCTCATTCACCTTGTTGACCCGGTGGCAGGGAATGCCGGCCCGTTCCATGGCCGCGGCGGTGCCGCCGGTGCCCCAGAGTTCAAAGCCCAGGTCCAGCAGATCCTGGGCCACCGCCTCCAGGCGCGCCTTGTCCGCGTCCCGCACGCTGAGCAACGCCTTGCCCGGCCGGGGTAGACGGCTGCCGGCGCCGGCTTGGGCTTTGGCGAAGGCTTCACCGAAGCTGAGGCCCACGCCCATCACCTCGCCGGTGGAGCGCATTTCCGGGCCCAGCAGAATATCCACACCGGGGAACTTGATGAAGGGGAACACGGCTTCCTTGACAAAGTAATAGTCCGGCAGCCGCTCCCGGGCATAACCCTGTTCGATCAGGCTCTTACCCGCCATGCAGCGGGCCGCCACCTTGGCCAGGGGCACGCCAGTGGCTTTGGACACGAAGGGCACGGTGCGGGACGCCCTGGGGTTGACCTCCAGCACGTACACCTGGCCATCCTTGATGGCGAACTGGGTATTCATCAGCCCCACCACCTTGAGGCCCTTGGCCATACGCCGCATCTGGTCCCGCATCCGGTCCTGAATGGCCGGCGACAGGGTGTAGGGTGGCAGGGAGCAGGCGGAATCGCCGGAATGGACGCCGGCCTGCTCGATATGCTCCATGATGCCGCCGATCAGCACTTCCTGACCGTCGCAGATGGCGTCCACGTCCACCTCGATGGCGTCGTCCAGGAAGCGATCCAGCAACACCGGGGATTCGTTGGACACCTTGACCGCCTCGCGCATATAGCGGCGCAGGTCCGTTTCGTCATAGACGATTTCCATGGCGCGCCCGCCCAGCACATAGGAGGGCCGCACCACCAGGGGATAACCCAAATCCTGGGCCAGACGCACCGCTTCCTCCGCCTCGCGGGCGGTGGCGTTGGGGGGCTGGCGCAACCCCAGTTCCTGGATCAGGCGCTGGAAGCGTTCCCGGTCCTCGGCCAGGTCGATGGAATCTGGGCTGGTGCCGATGATGGGCGCGCCGGCCGCTTCCAGGGCGCGGGCCAGCTTGAGGGGCGTCTGTCCGCCATATTGGACGATGACCCCCTCGGGTTGCTCCTTGTGGATGACTTCCAGCACGTCTTCCAGGGTCAAGGGCTCAAAATAGAGCCGGTCCGAGGTGTCGTAGTCGGTGGAAACGGTTTCCGGGTTGCAGTTGACCATGATGGTCTCGAAGCCATCGTCCCGCA
The DNA here is from genome assembly GCA_964538875.1 of uncultured Chromatiaceae bacterium. Classification (GTDB taxonomy): domain Bacteria; phylum Pseudomonadota; class Gammaproteobacteria; order Chromatiales; family Chromatiaceae; genus CAZIHO01. Next base: position 4,367 of record CAZIHO010000106.1, on the reverse strand, counting down.
GCGCGAAGGCGGCGTGTACGCAGCAATAGTCGAATTCGATACCCTGGCCGATGCGGTTGGGTCCCCCACCCAGCACCATGATCTTGCGGCGCACAGTCGGCAGTGCCTCGCACTCCTCCTCATAGGTGGAGTACAGATAGGCGGTAGAGGCGGCGAACTCGGCGGCGCAGGTATCCACCCGCTTGTAGACCGGCCGGATGCCGTCCTGGTGGCGGCAAGCGCGGATTTCCGCTTCCGAGGCGCCGGTCAACTGGGCCAGACGCCGGTCCGCGAAACCCTTGCGCTTGAGAGCGCGCATACGCTCGCCCCGCAGGGCCGGGACCCCTTCGGCGATGACCTGCGCCTCCTCCTGGATCAGATCCTGGATTTGGGCCAGGAACCAGGGATCGACCCGGCTGATTTGATGCACCTCGTCCAGGCTCATGCCGAAGCGGAACGCGTCTCCCAGGTACCAGAGCCGCTCGGCGCTGGGCTGGGCCAATTCCCGCTCCAGGCGCACGCGGGCGTCCGGTGCTTGTGGATCCAGCACCTCGCACAGGCCCGGCATGTCCACTTCCAGCCCGCGCAGGGCCTTTTGCAGGGACTCCTGCTGGGTGCGGCCGATGGCCATCACCTCCCCCACGGATTTCATCTGGGTGGTGAGCAGGGGGCTGGCCTGGGGAAATTTCTCGAACGCGAAGCGGGGTACCTTGGTGACCACATAGTCGATGGTGGGCTCGAAGGACGCCGGCGTAGCGCCGGCGGTGATTTCATTGAGCAACTCATCCAGGGTGTAGCCCACCGCCAACTTGGCCGCCACCTTGGCGATGGGGAAGCCGGTAGCCTTGGAGGCCAGCGCTGAAGAACGGGACACCCGGGGATTCATCTCGATGATGATCATGCGCCCGTCGTCCGGATTGATGGCGAACTGGACGTTGGAGCCGCCGGTATCCACGCCGATCTCCCGCAACACCGCGATGGAGGCGTCGCGCATGATCTGGTATTCCTTATCCGTAAGCGTCTGCGCTGGCGCCACGGTAATGGAATCGCCGGTATGGACGCCCATGGGATCCAGGTTTTCAATGGAGCAGACGATGATGCAGTTGTCATTACGGTCCCGCACCACCTCCATTTCAAATTCCTTCCAGCCCAGCGCGGATTCCTCGATCAGCAATTCCCTGGTCGGGGACAGATCCAGACCCCGTTCGCAGATTTCCAGCAGTTCCGCCTCGTCCCGGGCCACGCCGCCACCACTGCCGCCCAGTGTGAAGGACGGCCGGATAATCAGGGGAAAGCCGATCTCGGCCTGCACCCGGCGGGCGTCCTCCAAGCTGTGGGCGATGCCTGACCGGGGCATGTCCAAGCCGATGCGGGTCATGGCCTGACGGAACAGGTCCCGGTCCTCGGCCTTGGCGATGGCCTCCTGGGAGGCGCCGATCAGTTCCACACCGTACCGCTCCAGCACCCCTTCCCGCACCAACTCCAGGGCGCAGTTGAGGGCCGTTTGGCCCCCCATGGTAGGCAGCAAGGCGTCCGGCAGCTCCTTGGCGATGACCATTTCCAGGGTGCGCCAATCGATGGGCTCCACGTAGATGGCATCCGCCATTTCCGGGTCGGTCATGATGGTGGCTGGATTGGAATTGACCAGCACCACCCGGTAGCCCTCCTCCCGCAAGGCCTTGCAGGCTTGGGCACCGGAATAGTCGAATTCGCAGGCTTGGCCGATCACGATGGGACCGGCGCCGATAATCAGAATGCTATGAATGTCGGTTCGCTTTGGCATGACTTGACCCTGGGTGAGGGACTAAGCGGGCAGCAGCCACCGGGCGCCCCAACGGACGCCCATGGGCCAAACCTACCCGCCGCGGGCCGGATCCTAGTGGCTCGGCGCCCGCATGAGGTCGATAAACTGATCGAACAGGGCCGCCACATCGTGGGGTCCGGGGCTCGCCTCCGGATGACCCTGGAAACTGAACGCCGGGCAATCTAGGCGCCGGATGCCCTGTAGGGAACCATCGAACAGGGAACGATGGGTGGCCTTGAGATGGGCCGGCAGGCCCTCCTCGTCCACCGCGAAGCCATGGTTCTGGCTGCTGATTAGCACGCTGCCCCGGTCCAAATCCTGGACCGGATGATTGGCACCGTGATGGCCGAATTTCATCTTGCGGGTGCGGGCGCCACTGGCCAAGCCCAACAACTGGTGCCCCAGGCAAATGCCGAACACCGGCACCTGGGCCGCCAGAATTTCCTGGATAGCGCGGATCGCGTAATCGCAGGGCTCCGGATCGCCGGGACCATTGGAGAGAAACACGCCCTGGGGCCGCAGCGCCAACACTTCCGCCGCACTAGTCTGGGCGGGCACCACCCGCACCTGGCAACCCCGGTCCACCAACATGCGCAGGATGTTGCGCTTGACCCCAAAATCGTAGGCCACCACCCGATAGGGCAGGGATTCTGGACGGGCCGGTTCTGGCAGTCCATCCTTGAGCGTCCAGGAACCCTGGGTCCAGTCGTAGGGCGTCTGGGTAGAAACCACCTTGGCCAGGTCCATGCCCTTGAGTCCCGGAAAGCCCCGCGCCGCCGCTAGGGCGGCCGCCTCGTCCAGCCGGCCGCCGGCCTGGATACAGCCGTTCTGGGCGCCTTTCTCCCGCAACAGGCGGGTCAGGCGCCGAGTATCGACGCCGGCGATGGCGACGATGCCCTGTCGGCCCAGGTAGTGATCCAGGGATTCCCGCCCGCGAAAATTGCTGACCCTAGGGGATAAATCCCGAATCACCAGGCCCGCCACCTGGGCTCCCCCGGACTCATCGTCTTCTGGGTTGCAGCCCACGTTGCCGATGTGGGGATAGGTCAGGGTCACGATCTGCCGGCAATAGGAGGGATCGGAGAGGATCTCCTGATAGCCGGTCATGGCGGTGTTGAATACCACCTCGCCAACAGTCTGCCCGTCCGCGCCGATGGACTCGCCGCGAAACAGGGAGCCTTCCTCCAACACCAAAATGGCCGGCTTATTCAACTCCGCCACCCTGTCGGACAAAGAAAACGGGAGGGACCAAGAGATCCTTCCCGTTCCTCATGATAGCTATGCATACGTTTAATAACGCTCCGCTAAAACCTCGGAAAGTGTACTCGAGGGGAGCGGAGTCTGCCAAACCGGGAGAACCCGCATGGCGGGGAACCAAGATCCCAGGCCATTCCTTGGCGTCCGGTTACTCCGGAGCCGGCATGCCCCCGTGCGGCCCACTCGCTGCCTTGGGCTAGGCGGACCTTTCGGGCCAGATCAACCCGCATGCCGTCGCGCCAGCGCCTGCTGAGTCCAGGCCACCAGTTGTTCCGTTTGCATAGCCCCGGAAATCCGGTCCAGTTCCCGGCCGTCCTGGAACAGCACCAGGGTCGGGATCCCCCGGATACCGAAGCGTTGAGCGAGGGACTGGTCCTCATCCGTGTTCACCTTGACCAAGCGGACCCCCGGCTCCAACCGGATCGCCGCCGCCTCGAACGCCGGCGCCATGGAACGACAGGGTCCACACCAAGGAGCCCAGAAGTCCACCAGCAGGGGCAGGCCGGAACGGTTCAAGTGCCGCTCGAAACGGGCGCCCGACAAGGCCAGGGGATGACGGCGAAACAGGGGTTCCCGGCAGTGGCCGCATTGGGGCCCCTCCCCCAGCCGTGCGCTGGGCACCCGGTTGACCTGATCGCAGGCCGGACAAAGGATATGCAGGGAACTGGTCATGGGCGTGGACACCGGAAAGCCTCGACAATTACCAATTGCTGTCCCTGGAGTCCGGTTTCAAGGGCCGCTCCAACATGAAGGGCAAATCCCCCCCCAGCGCCGCGCTTGACTGCCAGAAAGGCAGATCCGGGGACCCGTTGTCAGGTTTGGCAGGGGCGCCGGCCCACTGTCCGCACCCCCCATGGTTGCCAATTTTCCTCCCCAACAACTTGATTTGATGCCTAAATTTAGGACTGAGAGGAGCCTCCTAGGCCCATGGGGAACCATCTGGAACCTTCCTTGCATGAGAAGCCCGCTCAACTTGTAACAATGGCATCGGACGGAGGAACTATTCCATGGGCAATACCAACAATTCTATGATCGCATCGCTGGTTCTGAGCGCCTTATTGGCGGCTCCGGCGATGGCGCAAACCGGGATGAGTGGCATGGGCGGGATGTCCGGCATGTCCGGCATGGGCGGCATGGGCGGCATGGGCGGCATGTCCGGCATGTCCGGCATGTCCGGCATGTCCGGGATGTCCGGCATGGGTGGCATGTCCGGCATGGGCGGCATGGGCGGCATGTCCGGGATGTCTGGCATGGGTGGCATGTCCGGGATGTCTGGCATGGGTGGAATGTCCGGCATGAGCGGGATGTCCGGCCAGCGCGGCATGGG
>CAZIHO010000105.1:0-12336 GCA_964538875.1 uncultured Chromatiaceae bacterium | reverse complement strand
ACCAACAAGTATGCCGAAGGCTATCCGGGCAAGCGCTATTACGGCGGCTGCGAATGGGTGGACCAGGTGGAGCAGTTGGCCATCGACCGGGCCAAGGCCCTGTTCGATGCCGATTATGCCAACGTCCAGCCCCATTCCGGCTCCCAGGCCAACGCGGCGGTGTACATGGCCCTGTGCGAGCCTGGTGATGTGGTGCTGGGCATGGCACTGGCCCACGGCGGTCATCTGACCCATGGCGCCAAGCCGAATTTTTCCGGCAAGCTGTATCGGGCCTTTCAATATGGCCTGGACCCGGATACCGGGGAAATCGACTACGCCCAAGTGGAATCCCTGGCCCGGGAGCACCGGCCGCGCATGATCGTGGCCGGCTTTTCCGCCTATTCCCGGGTGGTGGACTGGCGCCGCTTCCGGGCCATCGCCGACGCCGTGGGTGCCTATTTGTTCGTGGACATGGCCCATGTGGCGGGGCTGGTGGCGGCGGGCGTTTACCCAAGCCCGGTGCGAATCGCGGACGTGACCACCACCACCACCCATAAAACCCTGCGCGGCCCCCGGGGGGGATTGATCCTGGCCAGGGCCAACCCGGAAGTAGAGAAGCGTCTGGCGTCCCTGGTGTTTCCGGGCACCCAGGGCGGTCCCCTGATGCACGTCATCGCCGCCAAGGCGGTGGCCTTCAAGGAGGCCATGGAGCCCGAATTCAAGGAATACCAGGCCCAGGTGGTGCGCAACGCCCGTGCCATGGCAGAGGTCTTCATGACCCGGGGCTACGAGGTGGTTTCCGGTGGCACCGACGATCATCTGTTCCTGGTCAGCTTCATTCACCAGGGCCTCACCGGCAAGGACGTGGACGCCTGGCTGGGGGCCGCCAACATCACGGTGAACAAGAACGCTGTGCCGAACGATCCCCAGTCGCCCTTTGTGACCAGTGGCATCCGCGTCGGCACACCGGCGGTCACCACCCGGGGTTTCGGGGAACTGGACGTGCGCTTGCTGGCCGGCTGGATGTGCGACCTGATCGATAGCCGCGGCGATGCCCGGATGATCGAACAGGTCAAGCGGCGGGTGCTGGAGTTGTGCGCCCGCTTCCCGGTGTACCAGAGGTAAGGGTGGCCTAGCGCGCCACCCTGCTCCGGCCGCCCCCATGCGTTGTCCCTTCTGCGGAGCCCAGGACACCAAGGTCATCGACTCCCGCCTGGCCGGTGACGGCGATCAGGTGCGGCGGCGCCGGGAATGTATCGTCTGCAAGGAACGCTTTACCACCTACGAAGGGCCGGAAGTCACCCTGCCGCGGGTGGTCAAGAGCGACGGCCGCCGGGTGCAATTCGACGGCCGCAAGTTGCGGGCGGGCATGGAGCGGGCCCTGGAAAAGCGGCCGGTGAGCGTCGAGCAGGTGGACGCCCTAGTGCACCGCATCACCCGGCGCCTGGTGGGGCGGGGCGACAAGGAGGTGGAATCCCGCTACATCGGCGAACTGGTGATGGGGGAGTTGCGGGCCCTGGATCAGGTGGCCTACGTGCGCTTTGCCTCGGTGTACCGCAAGTTTCAGGACGTGCAGGCGTTCCGGGCCGAAATCGAGCGTCTGGAAAGCGACTCGGCTCAGGACGATGCTACTAGCGCCGGGCCGGTCGTTGCGCCATGAGCCAGGCGGAGGACCTGCTCCATCTGAGCCGTGCTCTGGACCTGGCCCGGCGGGGGCGCTACACCACCCATCCCAATCCCCGGGTAGGGTGCGTGCTGGTGCGCCATGGGGAGCGGGTCGGCGAGGGCTACCACCGGCGCGCCGGCGAACCCCACGCGGAACGGTTGGCGTTGGCGGCGGCGGGCGTCCGGGCCCAGGGCGCCACCGCCTATGTGACCCTGGAGCCCTGTAGTCACCAGGGCCGCACGCCGCCCTGCGCGGATGCTCTGATCGAAGCGGGAGTGGTGCGGGTGGTGGCGGCCATGGAGGATCCCAATCCCCTGGTAGCCGGGCGAGGTTTGCGGCGCCTGAAGCAAGCGGGCATCCAGGTCCAGGTGGGCCTACTGGCGGATCAGGCCTTGGCCCTGAATGCCGGCTTCGTCAAGCGCATGACCCAGGGTCTGCCCCAGGTCTGCTGCAAGTTGGCCATGAGTCTGGACGGACGCACCGCCCTGGCCGGTGGCGAGAGCAAGTGGATCACCGGGGCGCCGGCCCGGGCCGATGTGCACCGGTTGCGCGCCGCCAGTTCCGCCGTTCTCACCGGCATCGGCACGGTGCTGGCGGATGACCCGTCCCTGACCGCCCGCTTGGAGCCCCAGGAACTGGCGGACCTGGGCCAGTTCGACCAGCCTATGCGGGTGGTGCTGGACTCGGCCTTGCGCATGCCGGCGGCGTCCCGCATGTTGGAGTTACCTGGGCAGACCCTGGTGTTTTGCACGGAACCGGAGCCGGGGCGGGCCGCTACCCTTGAAGCGGCTGGCGCCCAAGTCATTCCGGTGCCAGGTCACGGCGGACATCTGGACCTGGGCGCAGTGCTGCGCCGGCTGGCGGAATTCCAGATCAATGAACTGCTGGTGGAAGCGGGCCCCACCCTGGCCGGCGCCTTGCTGGATGGGGGCTGGGTGGATGAATTGCTGATCTACCTGGCGCCCTGCCTGTTGGGCGACCAGGCGCGGGGACTTTTTTCCCTGCCGGCGCTGCGTCACATGGGCGAGCGAATTCAATTAGAACTCCTGGAGTTGCGGGCGGTGGGGGATGACTGGCGGATCCGGGCGCGGGCCCGGCGCTAGGCGTCTGGTGTTTCGATAAAAGGTAGTAAGATGTCGCTAAATAGTACAGAAGAGATTATCGAAGACCTGCGCGCCGGCCGCATGGTCGTCATCATGGATGACGAGGAGCGGGAAAACGAGGGCGACCTCATCCTGGCTGCCGACCGGGTGACGCCGGCCGCCATCAATTTCATGGCCCGTTACGGGCGCGGCTTGATTTGTCTGACCTTGACCAAGGAACACTGCCGGCAACTGCGCCTGCCCCTGATGGTGAGTGATACCAAGGATCACCAGGGCACCGCCTTCACTGTGTCCGTCGAGGCGGCGGAAGGCGTTACCACCGGCATTTCCGCTGCGGACCGGGCCACCACGGTCAAGGCGGCGGTGGCGCCCAAGGCCCAGCCCCACGACCTGGTGCAGCCCGGTCATGTGTTTCCCCTCATGGCCCAGCCCGGCGGCGTCCTGGTGCGGGCCGGCCATACCGAGGCGGGCTGTGACCTGGCGCGTCTGGCCGGCTATTCCCCCGCTGCGGTCATCGTGGAAATCCTCAACGAGGACGGCAGCATGGCGCGTCGCCCGGATCTGGAGCGATTTGCCCATGAGCATGGGCTCAAGATTGGCACCATCGCGGACCTGATCCATTACCGACTGCGCAACGAAAATACCGTGGAGCGAGTCACCGAGTGCAACATCGCCACCGATTACGGCGATTTTCGCCTGATCGCCTACCAGGACATCATCGACAATGAGGTGCATCTGGCCCTGGTCAAGGGGACGCCGCGCCTGGACCAGCCGGTGCTGGTGCGTGTACACATGAATAATGCCCTGTGCGACCTGCTGGGCCTCAAGTCGGCGGGTTGCGGCTGGCCCCTGCATAACGCCATGCGCCAGATCGCCGAAGAGGGCGCCGGGATCATCGTCATCCTGCGCAATCGCGACCGGGCCCGGGAAATCGCCCAGCGCATCCGCGATCTTCAACTCGCCGAGGCGGGCTACGAGGTTCCCCGCCGGGTCCAGGACGGGGGCGCGGTGTTGCGTACCTACGGCGTGGGGGCGCAAATCCTGCTGGATCTGGGGGTACGCCGGATGCGGGTGTTGAGCGCGCCTAAGAGTATGCATGGGCTATCCGGCTTCGACCTGGAAGTGGTCGAGTACGTGGAATGTCATTGAGGACGTACTGAAAAGTCGGCCTTGCCTTGGTTTATTTATCGCGGATGAATGCGGATGAAATCCATGGATAACGCGGGTGCCCTGCTGCGTCGGCTGTCCCTGGCCGGATTGCTCGGCGGCCTGTTCCTGGTCAGCGGTTGCATGGGTCCGACCCTGCCCCTGCTGCCGGAGGCGACAGGTCACCTGCGCCACCAGGGTAAGTACCGGATCGCGCCGGGGGACCAGCTTCAGATCCATGTCTGGCGCTATCCGGAAGTTACCGCCAGAGTCCAGGTGCGGCCGGATGGCTACATCAGCGCCCCCTTGCTGGAAGACGTGCGCGCCGCTGGCAAGACCCCCACGGATCTGGCCCGGGATATCGAGGAAGACCTTTCCGTCTATTTGCGGGATCCCCTGGTGACCGTGATTCTCGAACCCGGCACCACGGCCGAGGCGGGCGCCTCTGGTGCCGCCAAGGAAGCGCCGACGGGCACCGGGCGTGGCTTGTTTTCCCAGCAAATCCGGGTGTTGGGCGAGGTGGTCAAGCCCTTGGCGTTGTCCTACCAGGACGGCATGACCCTGGTGGATCTGATGATTCAGGTAGGAGGCTTGACCGCCTGGGCGGATGCTAACCGGGCGGTCTTGGCGCGCCGGGAAAATGGCGAGACCCACCAATATGGCGTGCGCCTCGGCGACCTGCTCCAGGACGGGGACATTTCCGCCAACGTGGACCTGCGTCCGGGGGATATCCTGATCGTGCCCAAGTCCTGGCTGTAGCCAAGCCCGTTTGCGGTTCCCCTCGCGGTTTCCTTGGGGTACTCTGGTCCCAGGGCAACAGGAGCTGGCACCATGGTTTCACAAGCGCAATCCGCCTACGGCTTCTCTGACTGGCTAGCCGCCGAACGGGAGGCTCTGGACAGTAAGCACGAATACGAGGCTGGTCAGGTCTATGCCATGACCGGCGCCAGCTTCAACCATAACCTGATCGTGTCCAATCTGATTCGGGAACTGGGTAATCGCCTGCGGGGACAACCCTGCGCCGTGCTGGGCACCGATATGCGGGTCCGGATTCACGCGGCGGATGCGGCCAAGTATCCGGATGTGCTGGTGGTGTGCGGCGCGCCCCAGTTCCATGACGACCGCCGCGACGTGCTGCTCAACCCCACCCTGATCATCGAAGTTCTCTCCCCGTCCACGGAAGCCTACGACCGGGGCGGCAAGTTTGCGGTCTACCGGCAACTGCCGAGTCTTGCGGAATATGCCCTAGTTGCCCAGGACCCGGTATCCGTGGAGCTATACACCCGCCAGCCGGATGGATCCTGGCTCTATCGCTTCCATGGCGACCTGGAAGACCGGGTGACCCTGACCTCCCTGGACTGTGTCCTGCCGGTGCGGGACATCTATGGGCGGGTAGGCGAGGCATCCTAGGCCTTCTATCCCTTGGCCTCCAGATAGCGACAAAAGGTCTCCCGCACCAACAGCGCCGAGATCAAGCCAAATACCGCGAAGCCCAGCAGGATGGCCATGCCGGCCCGATAGTCCGCCAAACCCAGGGCGGCGCCGGGATTGGCGCCGTGGGCCTGGTCCACCGCCCAGCCCACCAGGGGTTGCAGGATGGCGGTGCCGAGAAATCCTCCCACGTTGACGACGCTGGTGGCCATGCCGGATAGGGCGGGCGGGTTCACCTCCTTGGAACAAGACCAAGTCAGGGTAAAGGCGGACGAGCTCAGTCCCATGACCAGGAACAGCGCCAGGCTGCCCAGGCCGATGCTTGGCAAGCCCAGCCAAATGGGCAGCCAGCAGAGGGCGTAGATCAGGGCGGCGCCGATCATCACCGGCTTGCGCCGTCCCAACCGGTCCGACAGGGTGCCGATGAAAAAGGCGCCGATGGCGAAGCCCGCCAGCAGCAGCGTGGTGTGTTGGGTGGCGGCGGCCCGGTCCAAGCCATAGGCGTCCCTGAGATAGGGCACCGCCCACAGACCGGCGAACGCAAACAGGGAGCCGGACAGGCCGATGTTCACCCAGAAGCCGGGCCAGGTGCTGGGGTTCTTGAGCACCACCAGCAGACCTTCGTACCAATGACCCTGGTGGGGCGGATGGGCCGGATGACCGTCCAGTTCCCGCAGACTGGGCAGATCCGCCTCGCCAGGATGATTGTGCACCAACCAGGCGGCCAGTCCGGCCAGCGCCAGGGACAGCAGGCCGACGCCGACGAACACCAGGCGCCAGGACACAAACTCCAGGACCCAGGCCAGGGGTGTGGCCGCCAGCACCGAGCCGATGTTGCCGATCAAGATAGTGGCGCCGGTGATGGTGCCGAAATGACGGTCGTGAAACCAGGCGGCGTTAAGTTTCAGCATGGAAATGAAGGCCACCGACACGCCCAGGCCCACCAGTAGCCGCCCCAGGGACGCCATGGCCAGGGTTTCCGCCAGACCAAACAGCAGGGAGCCGATGCCGCCGATCAGGCCGCCCATGGCCACCACCCGGCGTGGGCCCAGGGTATCGACCAGCACGCCGGTGGGAATCTGCATCAGGGTATAGACGTAGAAATAGGTGGCGGCGAGCCCCCCTAAGGCGGCGCCGCTGGTCTGAAATGCCTGTTGCAAGTCGCCGGAGATGGCCGCTGGCGCGAAGCGATGGAAGAAGGACAGCACGTAGGCCAGCCCCACCACCGTAAAGGCGGTCCAACGCAGACGTACGATTTGGCTGGCTTGGTGGTGGTTCAACACATGAAGAGCCTCTAGCTTCTGGATGCCGCCATTGTAACCAAGCGGGTGACCCACTCGCCGGGTAAGGTGTCGCTTACGGCGAGTCTGGCCAGCTCGGTGCTCCAGCGGTTTGCGCTAGGGCGGCGACTGAGTGCCCAGCGATAGGGTTGAGTGCCCCGGCGGCTCCGCTCCCTGACCGGAGACACCGCCTGGGTAAGGATCAGGGACGCACGGCAGTCAACTGACCGGCGAACTCGGCGGGGTCGCTGGTCGGCCGCTCACAAACGAAACCGCGACACAGGTAAGCGGTGGTCTGACCGCCCCGGGCAGTCTTGCCCTCCAGAAGGGGGGCTTGGCCGGCAAGGTCCCGGACCTGTTGCCCGGTCGCCACCAGCGTCACCGCCTGGGGCAGCAGGTGACCCTGCAATTTGGCCAGGAATGGCCGTGCTTCCCCGGCGTGGTTCGCCACCAGGATCAGAATTTCCAGGGGAGCCTGGTCGCCCAGCCACAGCGCCCGCAGCAGGTCCGGGGAGCGGCCGGGGGCGGGCGCCACGGCGGCGGCCAGTAGGGGCCGCAGGCGCGCGGATCGCTCGGCTAGGGGCGGATCAGCCTGGTACGGGGCAAGGCGGCGTAGCAGGTCCAGATAGAGGGCGCTGCCCGATGGCCCCAGGCCATCGTCCAGGTCCAGCCAGCGTTGGCCCAGAGGCAGGGCCGCCTGCCGACTGCCCTGGAGTCCGGCCGGACCGATGAATTGGCCGGCGATGGCGGCCTCGACGGCGTGGGCCGCCCCGAGCCAGCGGCCGTCCAGGGTGGCTTCGAACAGGTCCAGTAGGCCGTTACCCATGGCCGCCAAATCCGCCAGGGTCGCGGGAGGGGCGTCGGCCCGCGCCAAGCGCCGCCATTCCGAGGGTGGACCCACAGTCCCCACCCGCAGTGCCGCTTGCCGTGCGGCGGCCAAGTAGCGGTCCTGCTCCAGGTACCGGCCCGCCTGGGCCAAGGCCGAGATGGCCAAGCCGTTCGAATAGAGCACCCATTGGCGATCCACCGCCGGCCGGGGCCGTTGTTCCCTCGCTTGCCGCAGCTTCGCCAGCCAGGCGCCGCCCTGGTGATCGTCCCGCCTTGGGGCCAGAATGCCCCGTTCACCCTGGATGGGCGTCCAGAATTGGGCGGCCAGGGCCTGGTCTCGCTCATCCAGCCAGTGGCTTAGCTCGGTCTTGGTCCAACTGTAGTAGCCGCCTTCGACGCCGTCCGGGCTGACCGCGTCCAGGGCGGCGTAAAAACCTCCACCCGGCGCCCCTAGTTCCGCCAGCAGGAAATCCAGGGTCTCCTCGACCACAGTGCGCAGGTCCGCCCGGCCCGTGACCCGCCAGCCGTCCAAAAACGCCATGGCCAGCAACGCGTTGTCCGCCAACATCTTTTCGAAATGGGGCCGGCGCCAGGCGCCGTCCACGGCGTAGCGGTGGAAACCGCCGGACAGGGGGTCCCGCAGGGCGCTACCCGCCAAGGCCTCCAGGGTGCGAATGGCCATGTGGCGCGCCCGTGGGTCCCCCACCAGGCTGTCGTAGCCCAACAAGAAGCGCACCGGAACGTCCAGGGGAAACTTGGGCGCCCCCAATAGACCGCCCTGGCGTTCATCGAAGCGGCGGGCGATCTGTTCCACCAGGTCACCGCCCAGCGCCTGGGTCAGTTGGCCTTCCGGCGGCGCGCTGGCCCGCTCCGGGACCTGTGGCTGATCTGCTGCGATCTGGGCCGCCAGGGATTCCAGACGGGATGGGTCCTGGGCGAAGCGGTCGGCCAACAGCTGGAGCCGGGAGCGGAACCCCAGCCCAGCGCTGGAATCCTCCGCCGGATAGAAGGTGCCGGCGAAAAACACTCGCCCGTCCGGCAACAGCCACAGGGACATGGGCCAGCCGGGCTCGACGCCCAGCGCCCGCAACCGGTCGAGGAACAGGGCTTCGACTTCCGGCCGTTCCTCCCGGTCCACCAGGATCGCCACATAGCGTTCATTAAGCAAACGGGCGATCGCCTCATTCTCGAAACACTGGGTTTCCATGGCATGGCAGCCGCCGCAGGCCAGGTAACCGATGGATAGAAATACCGGCCGATTGAGGCGCCGGGCAGCAGCAAAGGCCTCGTCGCCCCAGGGCCACCAATCGACGGGGTCATCCCCATGCCGGGCCAGATAGGGACTGGTCTCCAGCGCCAGGCGGTTGGCGAAGCGGGGCTGCTCGCCGCTCGCCGTCCCAAGCGGTTGGTCCCCGAGCGCCCCATCCAGTTGGGCACTCAGTTCCGGGGCATAGGCGGGGGCACCGGGGGGAGGCCGCCAATGGTGCTCCCCGGCGCCGGTCGCCGGTGCGGCGGCGCCGAGCAGCGCCAGGGCCAGCCAGGCCGCGCCGCCTATCCTCAACGCGGTTCCCCGGCGGAACTTTGCAACTCGCCGCCCTGCCGCAGTCGGTAGGCCTGATCCCCGGCGACTTGCCGGAAGGACTGGACCTCGCCGTTGGGCCAGATAACCTGGACCGAGACCTGCTTGGCGGCGCCGAGACCAAAATGCAGCTCCTTGGGATGCCCGGAAAGGTAGCCGGTGGTGGATAAGACATCCCGGAACATGGCTTGCTGACCCTCCGTATCGACCCGGACCCGGGCGCCGATGCCGTCGCGGGTCACCTTTTTGTCCGGGTCGCCTTCCAGGCGCAGTTTCAGCCAGTGGCGGTCCCGGTTGCCTGGGAAATCGTTACGAAACAGCACCGCGTCCCCGTGAAAATTGTTGAGCAGAATGTCCAGGTCGCCGTCTCCATCCATGTCGAAGTAAGCGGCGCTGCGGGAATTACCCTGGAAGTCGAGCCCGGATGCCGCTGAATCCTCCTCCAGCCGGCCGTCCCGATTGATGAAGCAGACGTTGCGCTCCGCCGGGGAAACCGGCACCAGCACATCCTGGTGCTTGCCCTCCGGGTCCGTGTAATAGGGGTCCACGCTTGAGTAAACCGCATATTCGTTCATGCCGTTGACCACATAGAGGTCCTCATCCCCGTCCAGGTCCAGGTCAAAAAAGTCTGCGTCCCAGGACCAGCCCGTGGAGGACTCCCCCCGTCCCACCGCCTGGGAACGGTCGTAGCCCTGGAGCTTGCCATCGCCGGCGCGGGACATCCAAAGGTCGTTGGCCTCCACCACACGCATGGTGGCCAGCTTTTTCGGATCCAGTTTCATGGGTGTATTGGCGTCTGGTAGCACGTACTTTTCGTCCTTGTTCATGGTGACGATGTTGGAGATGTAGATGTCCGGGAAGCCGTCCCGGTTGAGATCCGCCAAACCGATGTTCATGGTGTAGGAGGGTTTGTCGGTACCCAGGGCCTTGGCCACATCCGTAAAGTGAAAATCCCCCAAATTCCGGTAATAGGCGTTGGAGCCAAAGTCGTTGCCGACGATCAGATCCTGGAGCCCGTCCCGGTCGAAATCCAGGTGGCCAGCAGCCTGGGCCCAGCCGGGGTTATCCACGCCGCTGCCGGCGGTCCGGTCCTCGAAGCGCATGCCGCCCAGATTGCGGAAAATCTTGTCCGGCAGGCCGTTGGTGCTGCGCCGCGAAATGGTCGGCAGGGCGCCACGCGGGTAGTCGCCGAAATAGCCCAGGAATAGGTCTAGCCATCCATCGTTGTCGAAGTCCGCTGCGGTGGCGGGACCGCCGGTCAACCCGGCGCCGCCCAGCCCGGTGCGGTCGGTGAGATCGGCGAACCGGCCTCCGCCCAGGTTGCGATACAACCTGTGGTTGTCGTCCACGTAGGTAATGAAAATGTCTTGCAGGCCATCATTGTCGAAGTCGGCGATGATGGGCTGACGGGGTTCCCCGGGCCGGCCATCTGGACGCCGCCAGTCTAGGCCTGATTCCGCCGTGGCGTCCCGGAACTGGCCCTTGCCGTCCCCCAGATAGAGCTTGTTGCCGGTCCCCCCCAGCAACAGCAGATCCAGGTTGCCGTCCTGGTTCAGATCCTCGACCGCCACGCCGGCACCGCCAAAGGCGGGCGGAATGGCCAGTTTGCCGGTGCCGTCCGGCCGGACCACCGCGCCCCGGATCAGCCGGGCCAGCCAGTCGGCGGAGCGGTGTTTGAAGCTGATCCCGGCCTCCTGGGTGATGTTGGTGAAATAGGGTCGACCGGCTGCTGGACTGGCGGTTGCCCCTTGGTCTGGACCGGCGCTGCTGGACGCCAGACGCTGGCCAAGGCCGGAGGCTGGCGGTAACTGGGCATGGCGGTCCAGCAGTGCCTGGATGCGCAACAGGGCGCTGGTCAGATGTTCCACGCCTAGACGGGGCGCTTCCACCGCCCGGGCTTCCTCCCCAGCCATGCGCAGCACCAGCACCCCAAACTGGGCGATCCCTTCCACCAGAAGCTCTGCCGCGAAGGGATCCGGCTCCAGGGTGCCCCGGTAGTTGGGGTCAGTCACCACTTGGTCCAGATAGAACCAATGCAGGCCCGGGTCCCGGAAGGCGTCCAGGTCATAGGCCTCGATGGTCAGACGTTCCCCATGGGGTAAACGGGGAAAGTAAATGACATCTTCATAGGAGTTGAGTTCGTAGGGGCAAAACCGCTCCAGGGCTTGATGAACGTCGTCCAACCCAATCAAGGGCCGCTGGGCTTGCCGCGCCGCCCGCTCGGACTCCAGTAGCAAGTCATGGGAGAAGGCGACCATGGTTTCGGTGAAGGCGCCCCGCAAGGCCGCGCTGGCGTCCGGATCCGTGGGCCAGCGATGGCGGGCGAAATAAACCTGGATATTACGCATAAATACCGGCAGGGTGAGGTCGTTGTATTTGGCGAACGCGGCCAATTTTTCCTTGGATAAGGCCCGCAGGACGCCAAAGCGTTCGCCGGCTGTTCCGGCTGTTCCGGCTGTTCCGGCTGTTCCGGCTGGCCGCGCCTCCGGCGCTGGCGCGGCAGACGCCACCGGACTGGCGAATGCCGGGAAGGCGGTGTGCCAGGCCTTGGCCAGGGTTGGCGCGTCCAATACCGCCAGGCTCCGGGAGCGGGCATCCCGGTCCGCGATTTGTAGGGCTACCAGAGTAACCAAATCCAGGAATTCCTTGAGGGACTCCACCGCGTCGGGCTCCAGGGGTAACAGGCCGCTATCCGCTTCCAGCAGAGCTTCTTGCTGTACCGCCAGAATGGCCCGCTGGGCATAGGCCACGCTGCCGTATTGACGCTTATCCCGGGCTGTGACCTGCAAATCTCCGGCGGCGCTGGCCAGGCTCCAATCCCCATTCGCGCCAACCTGGACCGGGACCAGCGCTGCCTTGACCGGCGCCAGATCCGCCGCAGTTACTGCGCCGCCGCCCCGTTCCCGGGCCTTGTTGGACGCCTCGGCCCAGAGTCGGCGCAACAGTCTTTTCTGTAGCTGAGCCTTCTCCACCCGGGCTTCGTGGGCCAGGGGTGTGCCATACATGAAATCCTCAAGGCGGCTGGCGGTGGCGTAGCATTTGGGATCCCGCACCTCTTCCAGCTTGCCCATGGATTCGAGAATTGGCGTCAAGGGTCCCGCCGCAACCCGAACCCCAACCTCCGGGACTTCCGCCCCCTGGCCCAACCCCCACACTAGGCAAAGGGTCACAAGAAACCGCCAGCGGCGCTGGATCCGAGTCACGGCTGTCATCATGGTTTTTCCCTCGTGGTTCATAGTGGGCGGTCCGGGCTCTAGATTCGAGCGCGTGCCCTGGATAAAACCATATACGCTTTTCCCCCGGAGGTGGAACGACCAGGCTGGG
>CAZIHO010000104.1:0-12486 GCA_964538875.1 uncultured Chromatiaceae bacterium | reverse complement strand
CATCCCCATCCCTTGGCCGTCACATGCCGTCGCGAGCGACCTAGTCGACCAGAATAGATTCATCGACTTCCCATTTACACATCCTCTGCCGCCGGGTAGGTTCCTGGTGCCCGACATCCGCCGGACCAGCTTGAAATTGCCGGGCAACACGGCGCTTTTGCCCGGCCTGCTTGGCTGAGCCCCGTCGCGGCATGACCCCGGCCGAGTAGGGAATCGGGCCTGGTTCGCGGTAAGCTTGGCCAAGTCTGCCATCCGACAGGGAGGGCAGGAGTCGCCACGGGCCAATTTCGCTGCCCTTTTGCCCCAACATCGAGAGCCCTATGAGTTCCCAATCCGGTTTGCTGCGCGAGCGGCGTTTTTTGCCGCTGTTCGTAACCCAGTTTTTGGGCGCCTTGAACGACAATGTGCTCAAGAATGCCCTGGTGGTGTTGCTGACCTTTCAGGCGGCCAACTGGACCAGTTTGGCGCCGGAGTTGTTGGCTAATCTGGCCATGGCGATTTTCATCCTGCCGTTTTTCTTGTTTTCCGCCACGTCCGGCCAGTTGGCGGATAAGTACGACAAGGCGCGCCTGGCGCGGCTGGTGAAGCTATTAGAAATGGGCATCATGCTGGTGGCGGGAATCGGCTTTGCCCTGCATAGCTTGACGGTGTTGTTTTTGTCCCTGTTTTTGCTCGGCAGCCACTCCACGCTATTTGGCCCCATCAAGTACGCGATTCTGCCCCAGCACTTGCACCCGGATGAACTGGTGGGGGGCAATGCCCTGATCGAGGCGGGAACTTTTGTCGCCATCCTGATCGGCACCCTGTTGGGCGGCGTGCTGGCCGGGTTGGCGGGCGGGGAAACTTGGACGGTGGTCCTGGGCCTGGCGGTGGCTGGTTCCGGTTATCTGGCCAGCCGGGGGATTCCGAGCGCGCCGGCGCCCAGTCCAGCATTGCGGGTCAACTGGAATCCCTTGGTGGAAACCTGGCGCAATATCCGCTTTGCCCGGGAGACCCGGGCGCTGTTTTTGTCCATCCTGGGGATTTCCTGGTTCTGGCTGTACGGCGCCCTGTTCTTGGCCCAGTTTCCGTCCTACGCCAAGAATGTGCTGGGCAGCGGCGAGTCCGGCGTGACCCTATTGCTGGCCACCTTCACGGTGGGTATCGGCGTGGGCTCGCTGCTGTGCGAACGGCTGTCTGCCAAGCAAATCGAACTGGGCTTGGTGCCCTTTGGGTCCATCGGCCTCTCCCTGTTCGGCCTGGATTTGGCGTTCGCCACGCCGCCGCCGCCCAGTGGCCCGGCGTTGGACGTCGGCGCCCTGCTCGGCCACTGGACCACTTGGCGGGTGTTGGCGGACTTGACCCTATTGGGAGCCTTCGGCGGCTTTTTCATCGTGCCCCTGTACGCCCTGTTGCAGCAGCGCAGCAGTGAGACCCACCGGGCGCGCATGATCGCCGCCAATAACATCGTCAATGCCCTGTTCATGGTGGTCGGCGCCCTGGGAGCCAGCGCCCTGCTGGCAGCGGGGGTCGGCATCCCCACCCTGTTTGGCATCGCCGCCCTGTGCAATGGCCTGGTGGCCCTGTATATCTATGGCCTGGTGCCGGAATTCCTGGTGCGCTTTCTGGTGTGGATCCTGGTCCATTTCGCCTACCGGGTGGAGGTGCGGGGCCTGGAGCGGCTGCCAGCCCAGGGCGGCGCAATCATCCTATGCCAATCCGGGGGATTGACCGGCGCCCTCCTCGCCCTGGCCGCCTGCCCGCGCCCGATCCGGCTGGTGGCGGACCCCCGCTGGTTCCGGGGTTGGCTGGGCCGCTACCTATTCCGGGCCAGCGGCGCCATCCCGTTGCCGGTGCCGGCCAATCCCCAGGGGACCTGGGACCTGGTGGCCCAGGCCCTGGCGGACGGGGATCTGGTGGGCCTGTTCCTGGACGGCGATCCCCGCGCCTATCCGGACCTCACCGCTCTGCTGGACCGGGCCGGTGGTCCGCCGGTGCTGCCCCTGGCGCTGAGCGGCGTCGAGAACGGCCGGCGGCCCGCCCTGTTCTCTCGGCTGGGCTTGACCCTGGGCGCGCCGGTGCCCGGTGCGGAACAACTGCGGGAGTTGGTCCTGGCCCTGGCGGCTGGACCGGCGCCGGACCGTCCCTGAGCGGTTCCCCGCCGCGACCCTGGTAAAATCAAGCTTTCGTCCCCCAAACACCTGGTTTGAAATCAACATCATGAGCGCTGTTTTCGCTTCCGGTACCGACGTGCTGACCTATATGAATCAACTGGGCGCCGCTGCCCGCGCCGCCGCCCGGGCCACCGCCCGGGCCAGCACCGCCCAAAAGAACGCCGCCCTGGCAGCCATTGCCGATGCCCTGGACCAGGGCCGGGCACAACTGGCGGCAGAAAATGACAAGGACCTGCAAGGGGGCCGCGCCAAGGGTCTGGACGACGCCATGCTGGACCGGCTGGCCCTGACGCCGGCCCGGATCGACACCATGCTGGCGGGGCTCGCCGAAGTGGCAGCGCTGCCGGATCCGGTGGGCGCCATCGACGATCTGCGCTTTCGGCCCAGCGGCATCCAGGTGGGCCGTATGCGGGTGCCCCTGGGTGTGGTGGGCATCATCTACGAGTCCCGGCCCAACGTGACCGCCGATGCCGCCGCCCTGTGCCTCAAGTCCGGCAACGCCACGGTGTTGCGGGGTGGCTCCGAGGCGATCCATTCCAACCAGGCCATCGTGGCCGCCATCCACCAGGGCCTGGAGGCCGCCGGTCTGCCGGCCCCGTCCGTGCAACTGGTGGGCACCACGGACCGGGCCGCCGTGGGGCGTATGGTGGCCATGCCGGAATACATC
Organism: uncultured Chromatiaceae bacterium; assembly: GCA_964538875.1. Lineage (GTDB taxonomy): Bacteria > Pseudomonadota > Gammaproteobacteria > Chromatiales > Chromatiaceae > CAZIHO01. Next base: position 9,666 of record CAZIHO010000104.1, on the reverse strand, counting down.
GACGTCATCATCCCCCGGGGCGGTAAGGGCCTCATCGAGCGCATCAGCCGGGAAGCCCGGGTGCCGGTCATCAAGCATTTAGACGGCATTTGCCACGTCTACATCGACGCGGGGGCGGACCTGGACAAGGCGTTCAAGGTCTCGATGAACGCCAAGACCCAGCGTTACGGCACCTGCAACACCATGGAAACCCTGCTGGTGGACCGCCCGGTGGCGGCGGCCATCCTGCCCCTTCTGGCCCAGGGGCTGCTGGACAAGGGCGTGGAACTGCGGGGCTGCCCGGATACCCAGGCCCTGATTCCCCAGGCGCTGGCCGCCAGCGAGGAGGATTGGCGCACCGAATATCTGGCGCCCATTCTGTCCATCCGCATCCTGGACGGGCTAGATGAGGCCATCGACCACATCAATACCTACGGTTCCCAGCATACGGACAGCATCATCACCGAGGATTACAGCCGCGCCCGGCGTTTCCTGCGGGAAGTGGACTCCAGTTCGGTGATGGTCAACGCCTCTACCCGTTTCGCGGACGGCTTTGAATACGGCCTGGGTGCGGAAATCGGCATCAGCACCGACAAGTTCCACGCCCGGGGTCCGGTGGGTCTGGAAGGACTCACGTCCCAGAAGTTCGTAGTGCTGGGAGACGGGCACGTCCGCACTTGAGCGGCGCACCCCGGCTGGCGCCGCCCCTGGTGGGAGTCCTGGGCGGCACCTTCGATCCCATCCACCACGGTCATTTGCGCCCGGCGCTGGATCTGCTGGAAAGCCTGGCGCTTCAGGAAATCCGCTTCATCCCCCTGGCCCAGGCGGTGCACCGGCCACAACCCAGGGCCAGCGCCGCGCTGCGCCTGGACATGCTGGCGGCGGCCATTCGGGACCAACCCGGCTTCCGCCTCGATCCTCGGGAAATCGACCGCCAAGGGCCCTCCTATAGCCTGGATACTCTGACTGCCCTGGCCACCGCTCAACCTGGCGTCCACTGGTGTCTAATCCTGGGGAGCGATGCCTACCGGGACTTTCTCACCTGGCGCCAGCCTCTGGCAATCCTGGAACTGGCCCATTTGCTGGTCATGGAGCGGCCCGGCGGTGCCCAGATCCAGGACCCGGACCTGATCGCCCTCACCGAGGCGCGCCGCGCCGAGTCGCCCCAGGACTTGCGCGCCGCGCCCGCCGGGCGGATCCTATTCCAACCGGTAACGCCCCTGGCCATCAGCTCGACCCAGATCCGGGCCCTGCTGGCCGCCGGTCGCAACCCCCGCTATCTGCTCCCGGACCCGGTACTGGAAATCATCCGGCGTGCGGGCTTGTACCTAGCCGAATAACCCTCAAATTCAACTGACATAGACGACAAGGAGATTGGCCCCATCATGCCAATGGAACAACTGACCGACCTGGTATTACGCACCCTGGACGACATGAAGGCCCACGATGTCCAACTCATGGACGTGCGGGGCAAGACGGGCATCACCGACTTCATGGTGGTGGCGAGCGGTACCTCGGATCGCCACGTCAAGGCCATGGCCGAGACGGTGGCGTTCCGGGCCAAGGAGGCCTTCGACACCCTGATCGGCACCGAGGGCCTCAATGAGGGCGAATGGGCGCTGGTGGACCTGAACGACGTGGTGGTGCACGTCATGCTGCCCAAGGTGCGGGACTATTACCAACTGGAACGCCTGTGGGGCGACGCCAGCCCCAGCGCCCGGGCTGCCAACGCCTAATCCCGCCGCCGGGACATGGACCGTTTCGACCGCCTCTTTGAACTCAACCGCATCTTCCAGGCCGCCCGCCATCCGGTGCCCAGGCGGCGCCTGGAGGAAAGCCTGGAATGTTCCCGGGCCACCATCCAGCGCTTGCTGGACGATATGCGCCTCTATCTGGGCGCACCCATCAGCTACGACCGGGACCGGAACGGTTATTTCTACGATCTAAAGGACGGGCAAGTCTATGAATTGCCTGGACTTTGGTTCAATGCGTCAGAATTGCACGCGCTCTTGTCCATGCAACGCTTGCTGGCGGACGTGCAACCGGGCCTGCTGGACCCCCACCTGGCGCCCCTGCAAAAGCGCATCGACGCACTACTCCACCTCAAGCCAGGGAGCGGCGAGCCGGTTCCCAGCCGCATCCGCATCCTACGGGCGGCGGCGCGCCCGGCCGGCGCCCATTTCCAGACCCTGGCCGGCGCCGTGGCCCAACGTCGCCGGCTGGAACTGCGGTACTTCCACCGGGTCCGCAACCAAACCGATTGCCGGGAGGTTTCGCCCCAGGGCATGTGCCATTACCGGGATAACTGGTATCTGGACGCCTGGTGCCACCAGCGGAACGCCCTGCGCACCTTCGCCCTGGACGCCATCCAGGGCGCGCGTCTGTTAGAAGCGGCCGCCCTGGAACTGCCGGAGGCGGACCTGCGCCAGCACTTTGAGGCCAGTTATGGGATTTTCGCGGGTCCGGTGCGAGATGAGGCGCGGCTGCGTTTTTGCCCGGAGCGGGCCCGCTGGGTGGCCCAGGAACGCTGGCACCCGGACCAGCAGGGCGGTTGGCTGGCGGACGGCAGCTACGAACTGCGGATCCCCTACGGCAATACGCCGGAACTCCTGATGGACATTCTCAAGTACGGCCCGGACGTGGAAGTGCTGGCGCCGGACTCCCTGCGCCGGCTGGTGGCGGAGCGCTTGGCTGCGGCGGCGGCGCTCTATCAAGTACAGTGATAATTATCATATATCAATTAGATATGCGATATTGTTAATCATCGACTTCAACTAATTATCAGCCCGCGCCGCCCAACAAGCGCCGCAGCCGCCGCCAGATCGAGGGTCGGCTGGTCATGCCGTTGGCCGCCACCGCATCCCGGCAAAAAGCCGCGTAACCCGGCGTGATGGGGGGCGCCGGAACGCCGGCGGCGGCGAAATAGGCCTGCAGCCGCTCCGGGTCGGCGGGGTGCGGGTCATACTGGCCGAAGGACAGCTCCTGACCCCACCAGCCGGCCGCCTTGGGCGCCAGCGCGGCCGCCATGGCCGCCGTTTGGCCGGGCGCTTCGCCGGCAGGGAAATTGGGCCAGATGTCCGCGTACAGGTAGTCGATGGGCCGCCCGCCGCTGGCGGCCGCCACCCTGGCTGGAAAATCCGGCGCCAGGCTATCCGCCTGGATGATCCGCACCTTATCCCGGCAGGGCCAGCCCGCGAAGCCACTGGATTCCTCCATGAGGGCGATGATGTCCGGGGACAACTCTGCGGCGATGACCAGATCCACCTCCTTCTTCATGGCGACGGCATAGGCATACAGGCCCAGGCCCAGGCCGGCGGTGACCACCAGGCCCTGGGCGCAATGCACATGCCAGGCATGGCTTTCTTGTTCCAGCAATCCGGTGGACATCCAGACCTGCCGGCCCCGGACCAGCACGGTGCGCGCCTCAACGGCGGAGCTGGCTAGGTAGCCGTCGCCCAGGCTGGGCAGATGGCAGTTGACGCGCCACTCACCCCGGCTCACTGGGCGATACCTGGGCAAGGGAAACAGGCCGAAGCCATAGGCGGTGATCAGGGCGTCATGATGGGGGGACATGGGATCCGGGTGAACTCATTGGTCTAGGGACCGGAAAATTAGCGCATTTTTCCTTGAAGCCCCAGGTTTTCAAGCAGTTCGTCCCTGACCCGGCTGGTACTGGGTCCGGCTTGCTCCGCCGAGAAAATCCGCAGGCTCCCTTGACAGCCGCCGGTTTCAAACTAGAATCGCCCTCCATGAACAGGAACCTGCGACTCATAAGCCCCTCTTCCCACTGGGACCGGCCCACGCCGAGTGTCCATTTCTGGGCGCCCCAGCAGGATCAGCGGCGGACTTGACGAGTATCCAGTCTCGGCGGGTCCCCACCAGGCCCCCCGCCGAGCCGGAATCCAACCCCGGTCGGCGCCTCGCCTTCCGGGGTTTTTTGTTGCTGGAGCAGGCGCGACATATACTTGAGGAAACGCGGCTAACCTGTTGATTTCATAGATTTTGTGGCGGGTTACCGCGACCGGGTTTGCCTAGCCCGGATTATTTCAGGGGAAAACAGGGAGATTCCTGGGCTCCCCAGAACCGGCGCGAGGATGGTGAGGTCCACGCCGGTACGGTTCGAGGTCATCTGGCCGCCGCGCAGCGGTTCCGGTTCTACACACCGGTCCGGCGCGCTCAAGCTAACCATCGCACCGCGTGTGTCGAGCGGCGGCCAAAACTTCGAAGACAGAAAAGTAGCTCAATCGGTAGAGCATCTGACTCATCATCAGACGGTAGGGGGTTCAATTCCCTCCTTTTCATCCTGGGAAACCCGGCAACGGGTCGCGGTTCAAATCCGCTTTTACTGCTGTGCCCTGGGAATCACCCCGGCGGGCGTCGGCGGGTCCGGAGCCTCGGCGCCAGACCTGCCGGTGACCCGCACCGTCCCCGCGGTCTCGCGCGGCGGGAATCGGGCCAAGGCGCCGCTTGGCCAGCCGAACGGGGTTGGGCCGGAACCATTCCGGCCAGCCTGGGAGGCCCGCCCAGCGGTGGCCGGGTCAGGATCCGTCGCCCGCCCGGGGGCGGGGGGTGACTTCCCAAACCCTCATCCTCGTCATTCACCAACCGTCGGGAGCTGGTCTCCATGACCCCCGGATGTTCGGCGCTGGCAGGCCGGTAACGGCGCCGACAGCAACAGGCCAGGCGCAACCGTCCCACCAGGGCGGTAACGGAGTAGAAAAGCAACTTTAACAAGGATATACAACATGTTGGGTTATAAGACTATTTTGATCTCTCAAAACGAGCGCGGACTACATTTGCTCGACGGCCGGGTGGCGGGCATCCTGGAGCCGGGCATGTACCACTGGTTCGACCCCATGGGCCGCCACCAGGTACAGCGCCACGACCTGACCCAGGCTGAGTTTGACCACCCCTGGCTGGATGTGCTGCTGCAGACCGAACCGAATTTGATGGAGCGCCATTTCCAGTTGGTGGAAACCGGCGATACCCAGGTGGGTCTGGTCTACAAGAACGGCCGTTTGGATGGGGTGCTGCCGCCGGCGACCCGCCGCCTGTATTGGCGGGGCCCGGTGGAAGTGCGGGTGGACAAGCTGGACATTGGCAACGATTTCGCCCTGTCCCGCAAGCACGCAGCCCTGCTGGCGCGGCCGTCGGCCGTCTTGGCCCGGGGTCTGAACGGCTACATCCTGGTGGCCGAGGTGGAGGATCATCACACCGGTCTGCTGCTGGTGGACGGCGAGTTGGCCCAAACGCTGGCCCCGGGCCTGCACGCCTTTTGGCGCTTCAACCGGGCGATCAAGGTGGAGGTGGTGGACCTGCGCTTGCAGACGCTGGAAGTGTCCGGCCAGGAAATCCTGACCAAGGATAAGGTGAGCCTGCGGGTCAACCTGTCGGCGGTGTATCGGGTCGCAGATCCGGTGAAGGCGCGGTCTGAGCTAGGTAACACTGGCGACTACCTGTATCGCACCCTGCAATTTGGGCTGCGCCAGGCCATTGGCTCCCGGTGCCTGGATAGCCTGCTGGGGGAAAAGGATGAATTGGACCGGGCGGTTTGGGATTACGCAGTGGACAAGATTCGCCCCCATGGCCTGGAGTTGGAAACCGTGGGCCTGAAGGACGTGATCTTGCCGGGGGAGATGAAGGACATCCTCAACCAGGTGGTGCAGGCGGAGAAGGTGGCCCAGGCCAATGTGATTCGCCGGCGGGAGGAAACCGCCGCCACCCGTTCCCTGCTCAACACCGCCAAGCTCATGGAGGAAAACCCGCTGTTGCTGCGGCTCAAGGAGTTGGAAGCCCTGGAAAAGGTGGTCGACAAGGTGGATCGCCTGACCGTGTTCGGCGGCCTGGACGGCGTGTTGCGGGACACGGTGCGGATCAATCTGCCAGCTCAGTAGGCGGGGCCGGAGCGCCCCATCAACCCGTGACACCGCTGCGGCGGTGTCACTTGTTTCTGGCGTCCGCCCCTACCACACCGGATTCGGCAATTCCTGAAACACGCCTCGCAGGGCCTCGCCCCAGCGGGTGCGGAGCATGGCGAAATAGGGGGTGTTGGCGTCGATGGACAGGTGGCGGTCCACCCGCAGTTCGTCCCGGCGGACGTACACCAGGTCCAGAGGTAAGCCCACGGACAGATTGCTGCGGATGGTGGAGTCCATGGAGATGAGGGCACACTTGGCGGCCTCGTCCAGGGGAATGTCGGGCCGGATGACCCGGTCCAGGATCGGCTTGCCATATTTGGATTCGCCGATTTGGAAATAGGGGGTTTCCCGGGTGGCCTCGATGAAATTGCCCGGTGAGTAGATCTGGAACAGCCGGGGCGCCTCACCCCGGATCTGGCCCCCCAGGATCATGGAAATGTTGAATTCGACGTTGAATTCCTTAAGGACATCGGCATCCCGCCGGTACACCTCCCGTACCGCTTCGCCAATCCGGGCAGCGGTCTCGAACAGGTTGGGGGCGTTGAGGAGATGGGGCGCCCCCTCGTCCGCCGCCGACCGTTCGTTGAGCAGGTTGACTACCGACTGGCTGATCGCCAGATTGCCGGCGGTGAGCAATACCAGTACCCGGTCCCCTGGACGCTGCCAGCGGGTCATTTTCCGGAAGGTATTGATGTGATCGACTCCCGCGTTGGTGCGGGAGTCGGACAACAGGACCAAGCCTTCGTCCAGGAGCATGCCAATACAGTACGTCATGGTCCTAGCATACCAGGACTATTGTTGCTGCTGGGTTTTCACCCAGACTTCGGCGGTCATGGACTCCACGCCGCCGCCATGGCGGACGCCCCGCACTGGGCAGGCGTCCAGGTAATCCCGGCCCACCGCCAGCCGGCAATAGGTGGGACCTGCGAAGCGCTTGTGGGTGGCGTCGCAGGATAACCAGCGGCGGCCGTCCCAGGCGTCGATCCAGGCGTGGCTGGCGATGTGGCGGTCGTCACCGGTGTAGAGATAGCCACTCACGTAGCGGGCCGGAATCCCCGCCGCCCGGCACCCGGCGATCATGACGTGGGCATGGTCCTGGCAGACGCCTTGACCCTTGGCCAGGGCTTCCGCCGCACCCCATTCCACATCGCTGACGCCAGGCTGGTATTCGATCCTGCTTTCCACCGCCTCCATGAGCGCCAACATGCGTTCCTCGAAGGAGCCGGTCAGCAACAGGATGTCCATCGCCAGACGCGGCAACTCATTATTGGCGCGGGTCAAGGGAGTTTCCTGGAGATAGGCCAACACCGGCAGCCGGCCCTCGTCCTCGATCCAGACGCCGGCCCGGTCATCGGTTTCTACCCAACCCTCGGCCAGCACCCGGATTTCCTCGTGGGGCTGCTGGATGGTCAGCAGATGGCTGAGGTTGCCATGGGCGTCGGTCTGGGCGCGCCGCTGGCCGGGGGCGGAAATGCGCCACTCCTTGAGGCGCAAGCCACCGTCTAGGCGGGGCGTGAGGCGCAGCGCCTGGATGCTGTACTGAACCGGTTTGTCATAGCGGTAATGGGTGGCGTGGTGAATGTGCAGCAACATGGCGAACCCTCCAGATCAGTGCCTAGGGACCAAAAAATCATTGGCGATACGTTCGGATAGATCCGCAGCACCGCCCAGGAACTCGCCCAGGAAGCGGTGCGGGCCGTCCCGGAACAGGTCCTCGACCCGGCCGTAGCGCAGGGATGCGTACAGCAACCCGGCGCGGCGCTGGGTTTCCCCGGATTGGCGGTTGCCCACCCGTTCCAACAGGGTGAGCACCTGATCCAGGCAATGGCGCAGGGAGCGGGGCATATCATGGCGGAACACGAATAGCTCAGCGACCCGGCGCGGGGTGATGCGGTCCCGGTAGACCTTGCGGTAAATCTCGAACGCGGACACGGAGCGCAGCAGCATACTCCAGGGATAGTAATCACCGGGATCGTCGGCGTCGCCGCCTTCGGGCAGCAGCAGCCGGAACTTGACATCCAGGATACGGGCGGTACTGTCGCCCCGCTCCAGGTAGGTGCCTAGACGGGTGAACCAGAGGGCCTCATCCTGGCATAGGGTGCCAATGGTGACGCCCCGGGACAAATGGGAACGGTATTTCACCCACTCGAAAAAAGCCCCGGAGTCATTCTCCGCCAAGTCCCCGTGATCGAGTTCCCGCACCCGCAGCCAAGTGTCGTTGATGGTCTCCCAAAGTTCCGAAGTGAGGGTGCCGCGCACCGCGTGGGCATTCTCCCGGGCCGCCTTGAGGCAACTCACGATGGACGAGGGATTGTCGCCGTCGAACGCCAAATGGTGTAGCACCGCCGCCGGGGTCACCCGCTCCGGGTCCGCCAGCATGCCGGTGGCGCCGCCGGCGATGTCCAACGCCGCACGCCAGTTGGCGGCGTCGGCCTGGCCGCCGTGCAGCAACGCCACCCGTTGGGTCACGTCCAACATGCGCGCCAGGTTTTCCGCCCGCTCGGTGTAGCGGGCCATCCAATAGAGGTGGTCGGCGGTACGGGACAGCATATCTAATCCTCCAATACCCAGGTGTCCTTGGTTCCACCACCCTGGGAGGAATTCACCACCAGGGAACCTTCCCGCAGGGCCACCCGGGTCAGCCCGCCGGGAATGACACGGATGTCGCGGCCGGACAACACGAACGGCCGCAGATCGATATGGCGGGGCGCCATGCCCTGATCCACGAACACCGGGCAGGTGGACAGGGCCAGGGTCGGCTGTGCGATGTATTTGTCCGGGGCGGCCAGGATACGGGCGCGGAAGTCCTCGATTTCCGCACGGGTCGCCGCTGGCCCCACCAACATGCCGTAACCGCCGGAGCCGTGGACCTCCTTCACCACCAGTTCCGCCAAGTGCTCCAGGACGTAGGCCAAGTCGTCTGGCTTGCGTAGCATCCAGGTGGGCACGTTGTTGAGCAACGGCTCCTCGCCCAAATAAAAACGCACCATATCCGGCACATAGGGGTAGATGGACTTGTCGTCCGCCACCCCGGTGCCGATGGCGTTGGCCAGGGTGACCCGGCCGGCCCGATACACCGACAGCAAACCAGGCACGCCGAGCATCGAATCCTGCCGGAACGCCAGCGGGTCCAGGAAATCGTCGTCCAGGCGCCGGTAGATGACATCCAACTGCCGGGGGCCCTGGGTGGTGCGCATGAACAACTGCTCATCGGCCACGAACAGGTCCTGGCCCTCGACCAGCTCGATACCCATCTGCTGGGCCAAGAAGGCGTGCTCGAAATAGGCCGAGTTGTAGGCGCCCGGCGTCAACAGGGCCACCGTGGGATTGGAGACGCCCACTGGCGCCACGGTGCGCAGCACTTCCAGCAGGGTGTCAGGATAATGCTCCACTGGCGCGATCAGGTGCCGGGCGAACAGGTCCGGGAACAGGCGCATCATCATGCGCCGGTCCTCCAGCATATAGGACACCCCAGACGGGACCCGCAGGTTGTCCTCCAGCACATAGAACTCCCCGGCGTCGGCGCGCACCAGATCGACGCCGGCGATATGGGCATGGATGCCGCCGGGCACGTCCAGGCCCTGCATTTCCGGCCGGTACTGGACGTTGCGCAGCACCTGATCCGCCGGAATGTGCCCGGCCTTGAGAATTTCTTGGCCGTGATAAATGTCGCTCAGGAAGGCATTCAAGGCGCGCACCCGCTGGCGTAGACCAGCGGCCAGACGGGTCCATTCGGCCACCGGCAGAATGCGCGGAATCTGGTCGAAGG
>CAZIHO010000103.1:0-12740 GCA_964538875.1 uncultured Chromatiaceae bacterium | reverse complement strand
GGCGCTTGGCGCGGGAGCAGGTCTGGCCCCGGCGCCGGGCCTATGGGCTGGCGGCCCTGTGCATGGCGTTGGCGGCGGCGGCCACTTCCGCCAGCGCCTGGCTAATGCGGGACGTAGTAAACGGTATCTTTGTGGCCAAGAACGGGGCGCTGCTCTGGTGGCTGTCCGCCGGGGTGGCGGGCCTCTTCCTGGTCAAGGGCCTGAGCGAGTACGGCGCCCGCATCCTGCTCGGTCGCATTGGAAACGCCATTACCGCTTCCCTGCGCCAGCGCTTTTACCGGCACCTGTTGCGCCAGGAATTGATGTTCTTCCTAGATGGCAATTCCTCGGAACTGGTGGCCCGGCTGCTACGCCAGATCGACGCCGTGAAGGAGGTCATCGAGTCCCTGGCGGTCGGCATGACCCGGGATCTGCTCACGCTGGCCGGGTTGGTGCTGGTGATGCTGATCCAGCAGCCGTTGCTATTCAGCCTGGCGCTGCCCAGCGGGCTGCTGGTGATCGGCTTCGTGCGGCTGCTGTCCGCCCGGCTGGGGAGTATGGCGCGCCAGGAGCACGCCGCTGATATCCAACTGATTGCCCTGGTGCAGGAAACCGCCCAGGGCATCCGCTCAGTCAAGGCCTTCGATCTGGGTCCCCGGCTGGAGCAGGAGTTTGGGGCAGTGGCGGCCCAGTCCGAGCAGCGCACCAACCGGATCCTGGGCCTCCAGGCGCTGCCCGCGCCCCTGTCCGAGGCCCTGGGCGGTCTGGCCATCGCTGCGGTGATTCTGTACGCAGGCTGGATGGCCATCGCCGCCGGCACCAGTCCCGGCGAGTTCATGGCCTTCATCACCGCCCTGTTGCTGGCCTATGACCCGGCCCGGCGCCTGTCCCACCTGAAATTGCGGCTAGAACAGCAACTGGTACTGGCGGACAGCTTCCACGCCTTTCTGGACCGGGCACCGGCGCTGCTGGAGGTGTCCGGGAATGGTGCGCTGGTGCCCGGCCAGCCGGTCACCCTGGCCCTGGAACAGGTTTATTTTGGCTACCGGGCCGGGGAACCGCCCCTGCTAGCGGGCCTGGATCTGACTCTGGAGCCGGGCCGCATCCAGGCCCTGTGCGGCCCCACCGGCTGCGGCAAGTCCACCCTGGTGGACCTGTTGCTGCGCTTTCAGGATCCCTGGTCGGGGCGGGTCACCCTGGACGGCCGGGACCTGCGGGAACTGCCCACCAGCCTGCTCCACCAGGTTTTCGCCTATGTGGGCCAGGATGTGTTTCTGTTCGACGCCAGCATCGGCGACAACATTCGCCTCGGCCGCCCGGAGGTGGACGCCGGCCGCTTCGCCGCCGCCACCGCAGCAGCCCTGCTGGACGAGTGGGTGGCGACCCTGCCGGACGGCTATCAGACCCAGGTGGGCGAAAAGGGCATTCGCCTGTCTGGCGGCGAACGGCAGCGCATCGCCATCGCCCGCGCCCTGGTCAAGGGGGCGCCGGTGCTGGTGCTGGACGAGGCCACCTCGGCCCTGGACCCGGTCAGCGAGCGGCGGCTATTGGATAATCTGCGCCGGCACAGCCCGGCCAGCAGCATCCTGCTGGTCTCCCACCGGTTGGCGCCCCTGCGGGTGGCGGATCGCATCAGCCTCTTGCAGGGGGGGCGGATCCAGGAACAGGGAAGCCACGGGGACCTGTGCCGGGCCGGCGGCGCCTACGCCCAACTGTTTGGCGGCGGACCGGCGGACCCTTAAGGGCACCTTGAAAAATTCAAGGTGCCCGTGCGAGGTAGGGATACCCCGCCATTTTCAAGCAGGCAACGGCTTGAAAATGAAGCAAAGCGGAAATCACATTTGCGCTTTGCGTCTTGAAAAATGGCCTGGATGGCTATTTTTCAAGGTCCCCTTAAGATGCCATACCTCCGGTGTCCCTAGCCAAGGCGTCCAGGGCCGCCCAAGCCTGCTCCAGGGACAGGGCCTCCAGACAGGCGTAATGCCGGTAGCGGCAAGTGCGCTCCAGGCAAGGCGCGCAGGAAACGGCGGCGGCCACCCAGCGGGAGCCGGAACCCAGGGGCGCGGTCGCAGCCGGGTCCGTGGAGGTGAACAGGGTCAGGCTGGGGCGGCCGAGGGCCGCCGCCAGGTGCATGAGCCCGGAATCATTGCCCAGACACAGGCGGCAACGGGCCAGTAGTCCCATGACCTCGCCCAGGCCGGTACGCCCAGCCAGGTTCAGGCTGGCGGCTGGCAGGGCCGCCGCGATCTCGGCGCAGGCGTCCCGCTCTGCTCCGCCCCCCAGCAACAGCACCCGCAGGCCCCAGCGTTGCACGGCCCGCCCGGCTAGGGCGGCGAAGCGGGCCGGCGGCCAGCGTTTGGCGGGTCCAAAGGCCGCCCCTGGGCAAACACCGAGCAGTGGCTGGTCCGGCGCCACCCCCAGTTCCGCCAGCCGGCGGGCGGCGGCCGCTGCGTCCGGCTCCCTGACGTTCAGCCGGGGTTCGATCAGGGGCGCGTCCCAGCCCAGTCCCCGGAGCAAGCCGAGGTAATACTGCCCCTGATGGCGCCCCGCCCAGCCCGGCGGCCGCCGCACGGCATGGGTCAGCAACCGGGCACGCCCGTCGGTGGCGTAACCCAGCCGCAGAGGAATACCGGCCCAAAGGGTCAGCAAGGCGGCCTGGAAGGCATTTTGCAGCAACAGGGCCAGATCGAAGCGCCGGCGCCGGAGGTCCTGGGCGGCCTGGTACAGACCCAATACATCCAGGGAGTGGTCCACCGGAAAAGGGATCAACTGATCCACTGCCGGATGGTCCTGGTACAGGGGCGCCACCCAGGGCCGGGCCAGCACCGCCACATGGCGACCAGGGAAGACCCGGCGCAGGGCCTCCAGGGCCGGCAAGCTGAGCACCGCGTCGCCGATCCAGTTGGGGACCCGCACCAGGATGCGGCCCACCCGGTTGGGGTCGATGGGTCTGAGCGGGGGAGTGCCGCGCCCCTGGAACATAGGCTATGCGGGACTCCGGCGGCCGGGCAGGCTACCGGGCCGCCAGGCCTTTAGCCACAGGGGCAGCGCGTCGGCTAGGGAGGGGGCCAGCCGCGCCCGGCTGCGCCAGATGCCGCGCCGTCCAGGGCTCAGGGCCGAGGCCGGGACCCCGGCCTGTTCCAGGCGGTCATAGAGTATCTCCAATTGGTCCGCCTCCAGGGTCCGGGCCCGGCTCATGCCCTGGGCATGGACCCGGTAGCGGGCCAGTACCCGCCCCTGGCAAGCTAGGTCGGCGTGACGGGCCAGGGCCAGCCAGAGGGCGAACTCCGCCACCTGGGGCAGGGATTCGTCGAACGGGTCCCGCTCCGGCAGCGCCGCCCGGCGCGCCAGCACCGTGCCCACCGCCACCTGGTTGCCCCGTAGCAGTCTGGAAAAATTGAAGTGACGGGGTGGCCTCCGGGGCCAGACACCGGCCGCATCGCCAAAGCGCCGCACCTGTCCACACACCAGGGGCGCCTGGGGCTGCTCCATCAGCAGGCGCCGCTGCCAGGTCAGCTTATCCGGCAGCCAGGTATCGTCATCGTCCAGAAAGGCGATCAAGTCGCCCTGGGCGGCGGCGAAGGCGGCGTTGCGCACCCGGCACAGATTGCCGGAATGGGGCAACCAGAGGGGCCGGATGCGGGGGTCTTGGGCGGCGGCCTGGGCCAGCGCGGCGCGGGTGGCAGGGTCCGACCCGTCGTCCGCCACCACCGCCTCCCAGTGGGGATCCTGCTGGGCTTGCAGGGACGCCAGCGCCTCCAGTAACCAAACCGGCCGCCGGTGGCTGGCCACCAATACCGATACCAGGGCCCGGCCTAGCTCCGCCATCCCCATTCAGGACCCGCCCTGGGTCTGATCCAGGCGCCGGTGAATGATCCAGAACGGCGTCACCGCCACCCGCTCAAAGTGTTGCCGCACATAGTCCATATAAATCTCCTCCAGCAACTGCCAGGTGGATCCCATGATGGGGATACGAGGCTCCATGACATAGCGGACATCCGCGAATACCTGCTCCGGGGGCCGGTGGGCGGCCCGGCTCAGGTTTCGGCCAGCGTCGAACCACAGATAGTCACCCCGGGGCGCGGGCAGGTTCAGCAAGGTGGTGAAGGGATTGGCAAAATCCAGGGTCACCAGGGGGCCGGGGCCATATCGTTCCACCACCATGGCCAGGGAGGCTACGCCGGATGTCACGATATAGATGTACTGGGTCATGAACAGGGGGCCAAAGCGGGGCCGCCCCTGAAGCATTAAATTCACCACGTCCTCGACCTCCATCACGACCCGGCCTTGGGGGTCCATTTTGTCCAGCACCCCCAGTTCCCCATCCCGGATCAGCACCCGCTCCCGCAGCCGGGCCGGGACCGGAAAATCGTAATCATGGTTGAAAATGAGGCGGGCGTGGCGCTCCACCGCGCTCTGGCGTTCCAGGGTCTCGGGCAGCCACAGCAGCAGTACCAACAGGGCGCTGATCCAAACCGCCAGGGGGGGAGCCCGCCGTTGGGCCGGCGTCAGGGGCGCTACCAGCCGTTGCAGGTACAGGGCCGCCAAGGCAAAGGCCACCGGCAGGCCGGGGCCCTGGGAATTGTTGCGATGCATGAGCAGCGCCCCCAGCAGCAGGGCCCCCAGCAACAGCAGTTCCCGGTGCAGGGAAGGATAGGGCCGGACGCCCTGGCCAATCAGCAACACCGCCGCCGGCAGCGCCAGCCAGGTCAGGTTCCGGGGCAGGATGGTGGCGATGTCCAGCAAGCGCCCGGACGGATTGGAGTGCAGCGCATCCCAGAGGTCCCGGGCGTAGGCGGTGTGCAGGCCGGGATAGGCCAGTTCCAGCCCCGCCGAAACGGCCACCACCAGGGCCAGGGCGGCCAGGGCGGGGCGGCGCCCCAGGGCGCCGTGCCACACCAGCAGCCCCAGGGCGGCACCCAGCACCAGCAACACCGTAATCTTGAGGTACAGGGCCAGCACCAGCAGCGCCGCCAGCAGCAGGCTGTCCGCCAGGGCCTGACCGGGCCGCGCCGTCGCCGGGGGAATGGCCAGTATCACCAGCCAAATGAACAGCACCCAGCCATAGCGGTTGTAGAACATGGCATAGGTGACCTGGCTCGACGAGTCGCCCAGATTGAGGGGCGCCCCGAGCAGGGCCGCCACGTACAGCACCAGGCCGAGCCCCGCCCCCAGGAACAGGCGGGACCCGGCCAAATACCAACTGACCAGGATTCCCGCCAGCAGCACCGCCACATGGAAATACAGGAAGGCGGCGAATTCATTGTCGGTCAGCAGTCCGAACAGGGCCGGTCCCCACAGGTTGAAGGCCCCCAAGGAGGTGCTGAAGTCCAGATGGGGTACCGCGCCGCCCCAAACCCGGTGAATGCCGTCCGTGAAGATGAACAGATCGTAGGCCGCCCCGGCCAGCATCAACTTGCCCGGCACCAGCAGCCAGGCAGCGTACAGGGCCATCACCAGCAGACAGATCAGGCTGAAGGTTGGGTCCCAGGGGGTCAGGGGCCGGAACATCCAGGCGGCCAAACCCGAGAATCCCCGTTGGGACCAATCCCCCAGCCGGCGGCCAACGGGCGCCAAGCGCGGCACCAGACTCATCCGTCCCCCCCCTCGTCCCGCTGCCCCGGCTGGGGGCTGGCCAGCCAATCCAGCACCTGGTCCAGATGGACCTGGAAGTCCAGCCGGGGCCGCAACCGGCTGGCCGCCTCCCCCATGGCGGTCAGCCGCGCCCGGTTACCCAGGGTCAGCAGGGCGGCGGCCAGCGCCGCCGGATCCCCCGGCCGCGCCAAAATCCACCCCTGCACCCCTTGCTGGAGCCATTCCGCCGCCCCGTCCCGGGCACTGGTGATAACCGGCCGGCCGCTGGCCAGGGCTTCCAGCACCGCCAGGGAGCTGTGGTCAGAGTAGCTGGGATGGACCAGCAGATCGCAGGCCCGGTACAGGCGGCCCATGTCGGACCGTGCCAGGGCGCCCAACAGGCGCACCCGCCCGGCGACCCCGCAACGGACGGCCTGGCGCCGGGCCTCGCCCCGATTGCCAGCCCCGGCCACCAGCAACTCCGCGTCCAGACCCTGGGCCAGCGCTTGCGCCAGGGCCTCGAACAGGTCATACAGGCCCTTCAGGCGAAAATTGTGGGCCGAGAACAGCAGCACCAACCGTCCCGCCGGGGGCGGCGGCGCCAGATCCGGGATGGGTTCTAGCGCGGGACCCCGGCCGGGCAGGAATAAGTCCAAATCCACCCCCAGGGGCGCGCAGCGCACCCGCTCCGGCGCCAGGCCGAAGCGCCCCAACAGGTGGCGGCGCATCCCTTGGGAAAAGGTCATCACCCAGGGCGGGGCGGGCCCGCCGAGCAGACGTTCCTGCTCCGCCACCCGGCGCCGGCGGCCCGAATTGAAAAAATTGCCCAGGGGATAGGCCCAGCGGCGCAGCCCCGGCCCGAAGGACTCCCGCTCGGCGGCAAAGCCATCCCGCAGCAGGCCGGAGTGGGGTTGGTAATGGGTCACGCCGGGCAGGGCCAGGGTGGCCAGCACTGGGCCGCCCAGCGCCGGAACGCCGCGCCGCCAGGCCGGGGGCAGGGGCAGCCGGGGCACCTCCGGCAGGGCGGGCACCCCGTCCAGCCGCCGGGCGTAAATCCGCAGCGGATGACCCAGAGCAACCGCCCGGCGGGCCAGTTCCGCCAGGTAGAGTTCAGCGCCGCCGCGCCGGGGGTTCAGACTGTCAGTGATGAGGGTCAGGGGAACAGGCACGGATGGAATCCTGGGGGCGAACGGGTAGTGTGCCCGAGCCGGTCCCCGGAAGCCAAACCTAGGTCCAGGGACTTATGCTAGCCTGCGGCGTCCAGACGGTGGACGGGAACGAAGGGGGCGTTGGGGGCATGGGGCGACGGGAGGACAGGGCTGGCGGCCTGGCAATCCGGCTGCGGGAGGCGCTGGCGGCGGCCAGCGGGATCCCGGTAGCCCATCTGGTGGGGTTGCTGCTGGGGGTTACCCTGCTGCTCACCCTGCACAAACTCTGGCTGGGCCCCAGGCTGGTGGATGGCGTCAGTTATCCGGCCCTGCATAACTTTTACATCTACACCAGCGCCTGGACCCACCTGCTGACCCACCAGGATCTGTACATCTTTTATCCAGGTCAGTCGGACCTGTTCATGTATAGCCCCACCTTCGCGCTGGCCATGGCGCCCTTCAGCCTGCCGCCCCATGGCGTTGGGGCCGCCCTGTGGAACCTGCTCAACGCAGGCCTATACGCCGCCGCCCTGACCCGCTTGCCGGGGCTGGAGCGGCAGGTCCAGGTGCCCCTGCTGCTGTTCTGTAGCCTGGAACTGGTCACCGCACTCCAGAACGCCCAAAGCAATCCCCTCATCGCCGGGCTGATTCTGCTGGCCTTCGCCGGACTGGAGCAGCGGCGGATCTGGTCCCCGTCCCTGTATCTACTGCTGGCCATCTTCATCAAGCCGTTCGCGGCCGTCGCCCTGCTGCTGTATGTCTTTTATCCCCGCAAGCCCCTACTGATCCTGGCCTCAGGGACCTGGTTCCTGGTGCTGCTGGCGCTGCCGCTGCTGGTGATCGAGCCCGCCGAATTGGGACGCCAATATCAGAGCTGGGCGCGCCTGGTGCTGCGGGAAAACCGGGATTTTCATGGCCTGTCCCTGTTCGGCTGGCTGCAGGCCTGGTTCGGCCTGTCCGGGGGGCGGGAATGGGTGCGGGGCGCCGCCCTGCTCCTGTTAATGGCGCCCCTGGCACGGCTAGCCCGGCACCGGGAGTTCTTGTTCCGCTTGGGCTTTCTGGGTTCCCTGTTGATTTGGATGGTGATTCTCAACCACAAGGCGGAATCCCCGACCTTCATCATCGCCGTCACCGGCGTCGCCCTCGGCTATTTGAGCCAACCCCGAACCTGGTTCAGCAATCTGCTGGCTGGGGCGGTGCTGCTGTTCACCCAGCTATCGCCCACGGATATTTTTCCTGGGCAAATCAAGCACCTGCTGGTACACACCTGGCAACTCAAGGCCCTGGCCTGCATCCTGGCCTGGCTGTGGTTGTCTGGCGCCTTGCTGGCCGCCCCCCGGCCGGGTTTCCGGAACGGCTTAGGACCGCTAGGATGGCCGTCCAATGGCCCAGACGCCCCGCCCAAGCTTGGTGACTGATTTGACCGAAACCTCTCCGCCCCTGGTCGTCGATCTGGACGGCACCCTGGTCAAGACCGACCTCTTGCTGGAGACCGCCAGCCGGTTCGTCACCCGCCATCCCTGGCAGACGGGCCGGCTGCTGGGCTGGCTCCTGGCCGGCAAGCCGGTACTCAAGGCCCGGCTGGCGGAAGCCTGCCCGCTCGATCCGGCCCATCTGCCCTACCGGGAAGATTTGCTAGCCTGGTTGCGGCAGCAACGGACCGAAGGCCGCAGCCTGGTACTGGCCACCGCCAGCCACCGGCGCTTGGCGGAACCCCTGGCCCGGCACCTGGGGCTGTTCGACCAGGTGCTGGCCAGCGACGGACAGGTGAACCTGGCCGGCCTGCACAAACGGGCCTGCCTGGTGGAAGGGTACGGCCAGGGGGGCTTCGACTATGTGGGCAACAGCCAGGCTGATGTGCCGGTTTGGCGCGCCGCCCGGCGGGCCTATCTGGTCAGTTCCAATCCCGCCCTCATCGCCCAGGTCGGCGCCCTGGGCAAACTGGCCCAGCGCTGGGACGACGGCCGTCCGCCCCGCCACCTGGCGCTGCTGCGGGCCGCCCGGCCCCATCTGTGGGTCAAGAACCTGCTGTTGCTGGTGCCCCTGCTGGTGGCGCACCGCTATGGGGATGGAGCGAGTCTAGCCGCCGCCCTGTTGGCGTTGCTGGTGTTCAGCCTCGCCACCTCCAGCGTCTATCTGCTGAATGACCTAGCGGATCTGGCGGAGGATCGACGCCACCGGCGCAAGCGCCAGCGTCCCTGCGCCGCCGGCGACCTGAGCCTGCTGGATGCCTGGCTGGCCTGGCCCCTCTTGTTGCTGACCGCCTTCGGCATTGGCTCCATGGCCCTGCCCTGGTCGTTTCTCGCCCTGTTGGCAGGTTATTTCCTGGCGACCCTCGCCTATTCCCTGTGGCTCAAGCGCTTGGTGCTGGTGGATGTCCTGACCCTGGCCGGACTCTATACCCTGCGCATTTTCGCCGGTGCGCTGGTGATCGGGGTTCCGGTGTCCTTCTGGCTGCTAGCCTTCTCCCTGTTTTTTTTCTTGAGCCTGGCGTTCCTCAAACGCTTCAGCGAGTTGAAATCCACCCGGCTGGGGAACAAGGCGAGTGCCCTGCCGGGTCGCGGTTACCGCCAGGAGGACCTGGAAATGGTGTCCAGCCTGGGCACCGGCGCCGGGTATCTGTCCATTCTGGTGCTGGCGCTCTACATCCAGGATCAGCATACCGCCCAACTCTATCACCGGCCGGAGTTCATCTGGCTGGCCTGTCCGCTGCTCTGGTGGTGGCTGTCCCGGGCCTGGCTGATCGCCCACCGGGGCGAGATGCGGGACGATCCGGTGCTGTTCGCCCTCCAGGACCGGGGCAGTTGGACGGTGGCGGCCGGCTTCCTGCTGGCATTTGGGCTGGCCAGGGTCTTGACATGAGCCCGGCCACCCGCATCAGCCTGTTATATGGCCTGTTCGCCGGAGTCTCCACCCTGGTCAACCTGACCAGTCAGGCCCTGGTGATGGCCCTGTACCAGGGGCCCTGGAACGTTGAAACCTCGATTCTGGCGGGCACCGCCGCCGGCCTGCCCACCAAATACCTGCTGGACAAGCGCCATATCTTCCGTTTTCAGCCGGACAACCTGGCCCATGACGGCCAGCTATTCCTGCTGTACGCCGGGACCGGCCTGGTCACCACCGCCCTGTTCTGGGGCATCGAATATGGGTTTCATCTCCTGTTCGAGGCTGCCGCCATGCGCTACCTGGGCGGCGCCCTGGGCTTGTCGCTGGGCTTCCTGCTGAAATATCAGCTAGACCGGCGATTCGTATTTGTCACTGCCGGGCGGAGCGACTGATGCAAATCGAGGGCTGGGGGCGTTACCCCCGCGTCGAGGCGCGTCTGTCCCAGCCCAAGTCGGCAAGCCAGTGCACCCTGCTGCTGGCCGAGGGAGAGACGCTCACCCCCAGGGGCCTAGGCCGTGCCTACGGGGATAGCGCCCTGGGGTCCCATGTGCTGGATAGCCGTTATCTGGATCATCTGCTGGCCTTTGATCCAGCCACCGGCCTGTTGACCTGCGAGGCCGGCGTATCCCTGGACACCCTGCTGCGGGTCATGGTGCCCAAAGGCTGGTTTCCGCCGGTGACACCGGGTACCCGCTGGGTCAGCGTCGGGGGCGCCATCGCCGCCGATGTGCATGGCAAGAATCATCACCTGGACGGCAGTTTTTGCGACCAGGTAACCCGCCTCCAGCTGCTGCTCGGCGACGGCACGACTTTATGGGCATCCCCAACCGAGCATCCGGAGCTGTTCCACGCCACCTGCGGCGGCATGGGTCTAACCGGGTTGATCCTGGCGGCAGAACTGCGCCTGAAGCGGATCCCTTCCAGTTCCATCATCGAGACCCGCATCAAGACCCCGGACTTGGGCGCCCTGCTGGCGGCCTTTGCGGACCATGCCGGCGCCAGTTACTCGGTGGCCTGGATCGACTGCCTGGCCCAGGGCCGGCGGCTTGGCCGTTCCCTGCTGATGCTGGGGGAGGCGGACCCCGAAGGGCAACTCCGGCTCCTGGACCGCCCGCCCCTGACCATCCCGCCCGGCCTGCCGTCGGGCCTGCTGAATCCCACCAGTGTGCGGCTGTTCAACCAGGGGTTTTATGCCAAGGCCCGCGCTGGGCGCCAGGTGCGGCGGGTATCCCTGGAGTCCTTCTTCTATCCTCTGGACCGCCTGGCCCACTGGAATCGTCTCTACGGCAAACCCGGCTTCATCCAATACCAATGCCTGCTGCCCACCGCAGCGGGGGAGACAGGCCTACGCCAGTTATTGGAGCCCATCGCAGCATCCGGCCGGGGCTCGTTTTTGGCGGTGCTCAAGGTCCTTGGCCAGGCCAACGCCAATCTGCTGTCCTTTCCCCGGCCCGGTTACACCCTGGCCCTGGATTTCAAGCTGGAATCTGGCCTGTTCCCCTTGCTGGACGCCCTGGACCAACGGGTGCTGGAGCAGGGCGGCCGCCTGTATCTGGCCAAGGACGCCCGCATGAGCGAGGCCACGTTCAAGGCCGGCTATCCCCGCTGGCGGGAATTCGAGGAAATTCGCGCCCGCTACCGGGCCATCGGCCATTTCGCCTCCGCCCAATCCAAACGGCTGGGACTGCAATGAGCCAAATTCTCATCATCGGCGCCACCTCCGCCATCGCCCAAGCCAGCGCCCGGCTGTGGGCGGGCCAGGGGCATGGTTTCTATCTGGTGGCCCGGGATGGGGAACGTCTAGCGGCGCTGGCCGCCGACCTGGGGATCCGGGGCGCGGCCAGCGCCCACACCCAGGTGCTGGATTTGCTGGATCTTGCCCACCATCAGGCGCTCATCGACGCCGCCTTCGCCACCCTGGGCCCCATCGACATCGCCCTCATCGCCCACGGCACCCTGGGCGATCAGCAGGCAGCCCAGGCGGATTTCCAGCTCGCCCTGCACCAACTCAACGCCAATGCCATCAGCCAGATGTCTCTGCTCACCCACCTGGCCAACCGCATGGAGGCCCAGGGCCGGGGTAGCATCGCCGTCATCAGCTCGGTGGCCGGGGAGCGGGGACGCCAGTCCAACTATGTGTACGGCGCCGCCAAGGGAGCCCTGACCCTGTTCCTGCAAGGCTTGCGGCAACGCCTGCACCCGGCCGGCGTGACGGTGTTGACCATCAAGCCGGGTCTGGTGGATACGCCCATGACCCAGGACTTCCAGAAGGGATGGCTGTGGGCCAGCCCGGAGCAAATCGCCCGGCGGATCCTCAAGGGGGTGGCTCAGGGGCGGGAGGTGCTGTACGCGCCCTGGTATTGGGGCCTGATCATGGCGATCATCCGGTGGATTCCGGAAGCTCTGTTCAAGCGCATCCGGCTGTAAGCCCCCTTGACCCTGGACATCGCCATCGTCGCCCACGGCGCCGCGCCCTACCTGCATAACCTGCTGGCGTCCCTGCGGGACCGGGTGGACCCCGGCCTGATCGGCGCCGTCCATCTATGGGACAACGCCTCCCCGGACGCTACCCCGCAACTGCTGGAGCGCTTCGCCCCGGACCTGCCCCAGTTGCGGGTCCATCGCTCGCCGGTCAACCTGGGTCACGGCCCGGCCCTGGACCGCCTGCTGCGGACCCGGGTCCGGGGTCGCCAGGTACTGGTGCTGGACACAGACACTGAGATCATCGGCGATCTGGGAACTCTCCCATGCTGGCTGGACGGCCAGTCCGTATTTGCCGGCCAGATACATCCGGACCCGCCTCAGCTGTACGCCTACCTCTGCCACCTGCTGCTGGACCGGCACGCCTACCTGGATCTGCCGCCCTTTAGCACCGGTGGAGCCCCAGGACTGGACTGGTTCGCCGCCGTGGCACGCCGGGGCCTGGCCTGGCGGCGCCTACGGCTGCAAAACTGGGTGCGGCACTACGGCCAAGGCTCCCTGCGAGGCCTGGTGCATCGAGGTGAGATCCGCCATCCCCTATACGGATTTGCCGCCGCCGAGGCGCGCCGGGACCCGGACCCGCACGGCCGCACCCAGCGGGAAGCGGAGTTACACCGCCGCCTGGCCGCCTGCCTGGCCGGGGCGCAGGTGCCGCCCCTGGGCGACCTGGGC
>CAZIHO010000102.1:0-12988 GCA_964538875.1 uncultured Chromatiaceae bacterium | reverse complement strand
CTGACGTTGGAGCGCTCTGCCCGGCGTGCCCGCGCCGGACATCCGCAGTCTCGGGAGCGTGGGATGGAGAACTGGGGGGACGGGCGGAAACCTCACTCCAGATTTTGGATCTGTTCCCGCATCTGCTCGATCAGAACCTTCATGTCCACTGCGCAGCGGGTAATTTCCACGTCGTTGGTTTTGGAGCCGGTGGTATTGGTTTCCCGGATCAGTTCCTGCATCAGGAAATCCAGGCGCCGTCCGGCAGCGCCTCCTTGCGCCAGCACCCGTTCCACTTCGTCTAGGTGCAGGGTCAGCCGGTCCATTTCCTCGTCCACGTCCAGGCGTTGGGCCATGAGCAACATTTCTTGTTCCAGCCGGTTGGGGTCCATTTGCTCCATCACCTCCCGCAAGCGGGTGGTGAGGCGAGTCCGTACCTCTACCAGGACCTGGGGCATACGGGTCTGGACCCGCCGCACTTGCTCCCGCAGCGCCTGCACCCGCAGCAACAGGGTCTGGACCAGTTGCTCGCCTTCCCGGTGCCGGGTGGATTCCAGGCTGGTCAGGGCAGCATTCAGCAAGTCCATGGCCCGCTGTTGCACCGGACCCAACTCCACGCCCTGGTCTTCCAACACGCCGGGCCAGCGCAGCAGATCCGCCGCCGAGGGGGCGGTGGTCCCACCCACCAGGACGGCGATTTCGTCCGCCGCCGCGCACAGGCGTTCCACCAGGGGCCGGTTGACCTTGAGTTGCGCCGCCTGATGGTTGGCCGCCTGGAACCGCAGGGTGCAATCCAGCTTGCCGCGCTGGAGTCGCTTGCCGATCCGTTCCCTCACCGCGGGTTCCAAACCCCGCAGATTTTCCGGCAGCCGGACGAAAACCTCTAAAAATCGATGGTTGACCGAGCGGAGTTCCCACACCAACTCGCCCTCGCCGCCCGTATATTGTTCCCGCGCGAAGGCGGTCATGCTGCCGATCATTCAATTCCTCGCTAACTTAGGTCGCCTAGCGACTAATTTGCCAAAGCCGATCCATATCATAATACTTACTGATTCTTCACCCATAGCAGCCACCTAGATTCGCATGCCCCAAGATCGGCACGGCCTCCCGGAAGGGACGGTCCTGGACAATTACCGCGTTTTGAACCTCATCGGCAGCGGCGGATTTAGCCTCATTTATCTGGCGGAGGATGCGGATACCGGCGAGGAAGTCGTAATCAAGGAGTTCATGCCGAAGAAGTTTGCCCGGCGGGATAGCCGCCTGTTGGTCCAGCCGGATAGCGAGTCGGCCCGGGATAACCTGAACCGGAGTCTGCGGCTGTTTTTTCAGGAAGCCAAGGTGCTGGCGGGATTGCGCCATCCTAATATCGTCCAGGTGCTGGGCTTTTTCCGCCACAACAACACCGGCTATATCGTGATGGAGTATTACCGGGGCCAGAATCTGGCGTCCTACATCAAGCGGCGGCAAGGTTTGCTGAGCACCAATTTTATTTTGCGGGTATTCATCCCCATTCTGGATGCCTTGAGTTTGATCCATTCCAAGGCCTTGCTGCATTTGGATATCAAGCCCGGCAATATTCAGTTGCGTGCGGGTAGCGAGCCCTTGCTGCTCGATTTCGGCGCCGTCAATGCTTATTCAGCGGATAAGAAAAGCAAGGGGGGGCAGGTGATTACTGCCGGATATTCGCCGGTGGAGCAGTATTACCAGAGCGGCAACCTAGGCCCCTGGAGCGATGTGTATGCCATCGGCGCCAGTATCCGGGCTTGCATGCAGGGCAAGACGCCGCCCTCGTCAGTGGAGCGGCACGCTGGGGAAACCCTGGTGGCGGCGGTGGATCAGTTCCGGGGTCAATATCCCCTATTCCTGCTGGAAGCGGTTGATTGGTCCATGCAGATGAATCCCCAGGCGCGTCCCCAGGATGCCGGGGAATTGCTGAAGATTTTGCGGGATAACGCGGACCTTCGGGCCATGGAACCCAGCACGACATCGGCTCCCGGCGGGTAAATAGAGAATGAAGATGCTAATCGGGTTTGAGACGGCCAGTACCAGTCTGCGGGGCGACCGGGACATCAACCAGGACCGCTGCGCCGCCATCACCGAGGGTGACACGGCGCTGTTGTTGCTGGCCGACGGCATGGGCGGCCATCCCAAGGGGGAGGCGGCCGCCCAAATTTTTATCGACACGGGGCGGGCGGCCTTCAACTCGACGCCGAAGCCCATCCAGGATGGGGCCCAGTTTTTGGATGATTTGCTGGCGGTGGCCCACGAACGCATCGTGGGCTATGGCAACAGCCAGCATCCGCCCATTGATCCCCGCGCCACGGCGGTGGCGGCGTTGGTGGTCGGCGGCGTGGTGTATTGGAATCACATGGGTGATAGCCGCCTCTATTTGATCCGGGATCACCAAGTACTGGTGCGCACCCAGGATCATTCTTATGTGGAGCACCTGCGCAGCCAGGGCTTGATCTCTGCCGGCGACATCGCCAATCTGCGTATTCGCAACCTGGTGACCCAGTGTTTGGGAGGGCACGGCCTGCATCTCGCGGACGGGCGGGGGCGCTCCATCAGCCTGCGCTCCCAGGATCTGCTGGTGCTTTGTTCCGATGGGCTCTGGAGCCAGTTGCCGGAGCAGCAGTTGCTAAGCCAGGCCCGCCACCAGGGTTCCCTGAGTCGCATGACCCGGGATTTGGCCATGGCGGCGCAACGGGAAAAGGCGCCGACCAGCGACAATGTGTCGATCCTGGTGCTGCGCTGGCTCGGCCAGGGGCCGACCGTGGATTATCAGGAACCGGTATCCGCGATACCCGCCGTTCCGGGCCAAGGGGTGGACCAGGCTATCGACTATTTGCGCTCCGCCATCGAAGACTTTGAATCCGAGGAACCCAGCAAAAAATGAGACCTTCCGGCCGTTTAGCGGACCAATTGCGGGCGGTCCGCGTCACCCGCCACTTTACCCGTCACGCGGAAGGCTCCGTGCTCATGGAACTGGGGGATACCCGGGTTCTTTGCACCGCCTCGGTGGAAGAACGGGTGCCTGGTTTCCTCAAGGACCAGGGCCGGGGCTGGGTCACCGCCGAATACGGCATGCTGCCCCGTTCCACCGGCGAGCGCATGGCCCGGGAGGCGGCACGGGGCCGTCAGGGGGGGCGTACCCTGGAGATTCAGCGCCTGATCGGCCGTTCCCTCCGCTCGGTGGTGGACCTGGCGGCCCTCGGCACCCGCACTATCACCCTGGACTGCGACGTGCTACAAGCGGATGGTGGTACCCGGGTCACCTCCATCACCGGCGCCTGGATCGCCCTGCACGACGCCCTTGCCCAGTTGCGTTCCAGGGGTTTGCTGGACGGCAATCCGTTACGGGGCGGGGTGGCGGCGGTGTCGGTGGGGATCTGGGATGGGGAACCCGTCTTGGACCTAGACTACGCCGAGGACTGCAAGGCGGAAACCGACCTCAACCTAGTGATGGATGACCGGGGCCGGTTCGTGGAAATCCAGGGCACCGCCGAAGGGGAGCCCTTCGAGCGCCAGCAACTGGATCAACTATTAGCCCTGGGCGCCCAGGGCATCGCCCAACTGATTCAAATCCAACGGGACGCAGTGGCTTCTTGAGGCCCGTTCATTCCAGCCGTCGAGGATAGTTCAATGCACGCGGATCATGGCGGCGAGCGCATCCTGCTCGCCAGCAGCAACGGGGGCAAGGTGCGGGAGTTGAACCAACTCCTGGCCAAGGCCCGGATTCAGGTTTTTCCCCAGTCCGAGTTCGGCGTTCCGGACGCTGAGGAAACCGGACTCAGCTTTGTGGAAAACGCACTTCTCAAGGCCCGCAACGCGGCCCGCCACGGGGGTATGGCGGCCATCGCCGACGATTCCGGCATCGAGGTGGACGCCCTCAATGGCGCGCCGGGCATCTACTCGGCCCGTTACGCGGGACCCGGCGCGTCGGACGCGGACAATCTGCACCAGTTGCTGGACGCCCTGCGGGACGTGCCGGACGAGCAACGGGGCGCCCGCTTTCAATGCCTGATGGTCTATATGCGCCACGCCGAAGATCCCACGCCCATCATTTGCCAGGGCACCTGGGAAGGCCGCATCCTGCGGGAACCCAGGGGCGATAACGGCTTCGGTTATGACCCTATTTTCTTCGTGCCGACCGAGGGTTGCAGCTCGGCGGAACTGGACCCGGCCACCAAGAACCGCTTGAGTCACCGGGGCCAGGCACTGCGCAAGCTGCTGGCGGCCCTGGCAGGGGAGACGGCCTAACCGGAAACCACGGACGGGCGCGGCGGGACCAGGGTCCGGCCGCTGGCCCGCTTCCCGGTCAGGCGCTGGGTGCCCTTACCAGGAGAACAGCACCCACTGGGGGATGCCGGCTTGATAGGGATGATCTTCCTGGACATCCAGGGTGCCGTCCCCGTTGGTATCCAATAGGTAGTAGGGAGGGCCGTTGACCGGCTGTACCTTGACCATGTACAGCTGACCGTTGACCCGGTACTCGTAGCGGGTGCCCTTGTCGCTGGCGATGATGGTGATGTCCGGTTCGATGGCTTCCCCGCTTTGCAGGGTGGCGGGAATGTCCGGCGGCTCCGGCACGTCCGCCGGCGGCGGCGCGCCCTGGGCCATAGCCAATCCCGCCCCCAATCCAAGACCCAATAGGCTTATTCTTAGTTTCATGTGCTTCCCCGGGTGTCGATGGCCACCCAAAATGACCCTTCCAATAGGATTA
This sequence comes from uncultured Chromatiaceae bacterium, assembly GCA_964538875.1. GTDB lineage: Bacteria > Pseudomonadota > Gammaproteobacteria > Chromatiales > Chromatiaceae > CAZIHO01. Next base: position 8,286 of record CAZIHO010000102.1, on the reverse strand, counting down.
TAGGGCAATGGCAACCGGGCGAAGTCCGGCTAGAGCCCCAATAGAATTTCCTGTTCCTGGGCGGACGGCTTGAAACCCCGGGATTCATAATGGGTGAAGATGGCGTCCACCACCTCCTTGGGGGTTTCCCGGAGTTGGATCAGGTCCAGGTCGGCCGCGTCGATGGTGCCCTCGACCACCAGCACTTGGCGTAGCCAGTCCAGCAATCCCTTCCAAAAATCGCCGCCCATGAGGATGATCGGGATAGGCTGGGTCTTGCCGGTTTGCACCAGGGTGAGGATCTCGGCCAATTCGTCCAGGGTGCCGAAACCGCCTGGCAGCACCACGTAGGCGGAGGCGTATTTGACGAACATGACCTTGCGGGCGAAGAAATGCCGGAAGTTGAGGCTCAGATCCTGGAACGGATTGGCCACCTGTTCCTTGGGCAGGCGAATGTTCAACCCCACGCTGGGAGACTTGCCGGCGAAGGCGCCCTTGTTGGCCGCCGCCATGATGCCGGGACCGCCGCCGCTCACTACTGCGAAGCCGGCGTCGGACAGCAGCCGGGCGGTCTGTTCCGCCAGTTGATAGGCGGGGTGCTCTGGGGGAAAGCGGGACGAGCCGAAGAAGGTCACCGCTGGCCGCACCTGTTCCAACTGCTCGAATCCCTCCACGAACTCGGCCAGAATCTGGAAAACCCGCCAGGACTCCCGTTGCAGTTGGCCCTCGGCCAAGGGTTGGGAGAAGCGAACGTCGTTGGATCTTCGGGGCATGGGCGGGGCGGTGCTGAAAATAACCGGGGTGACTCCATAATACAGGGCCGCGACCCAGTTGGGGGCCGGGCCAATGGGAGTGACGCATGTTAGATGTGGGACTGATCGGTTTAGGGGCCATGGGCCGGGGGATGGCCGCCAACCTGCACCGGGCGGGCCGGCTGGCTGGCGCCTGGAATCGCACCCGGGCCAAGGTGGAGGCGTTCGCCGCCGAACAGGGCATAGGTCTGTTCGATAGCCCCGCTGATTTGGCCAGGGAATGTCGGCTAATCATCAGTTGCGTTGCCGCCGACCGGGATCTGGAGCAAGTGGTGACGGCCCTGTTGCCGGGCTTGCGGCCCGGGACCCTCCTGGTGGATTGCTCCACCCTCGGGGTGGCCACCGTGCGGGAGGTGGCAGCGCGGCTGCAATCCGCCGGGTGCACCTTTCTCGACGCGCCGGTGTCCGGGGGCGTGGAAGGGGCCCGGGATGGCACCCTGGCCATGATGGTGGGGGGCGATCCGGAGGTGCTGGAGCAGGCCCGTCCGGTGCTGGAACTGGTGGCCGGCCGGGTGGTGCGCATGGGGCCGGTGGGCGCGGGCCAGGCCACCAAGGCGGTGAATCAGGTCATGGTGGCCGGCATCAACCAGGCGGTCAGCGAGGCGCTGGCCCTGGCCGGCTCCCAGGGGCTGGATCTGGCCCAGGTGGTGGCCCTGCTGGGCCAGGGCGCGGCTGGCAACTGGTTTCTGGACCGGCGCGGTCCCACCCTGATTCAGAACCGGTTTGCGCCAGGCTTCAAGGTGGCCCTGCACCACAAGGACTTGCTCATTTGCCGGGAATTGGCGGCGGCGGCCGGGGTGCGTCTGGAAACGGTGGAGCAAACCTTGGCGGACTATGCCCAGTTGCTGGAGCAGGGTCATGGGGACGAGGACATCTCGTCCCTGTACCGGATCAAGCGCGCCCTGTTTCCCCATGGCTGAACTGAACGGCCCCCAGCAAGCGGCCGTCGACTATGCCCATGGACCCTTGCTGGTACTGGCCGGCGCCGGTTCCGGCAAGACCCGGGTCATCACCCGCAAGATCGCCCATTTGATCGGCCGGGGCCTGTACGATGCCCGTCACCTGGCCGCCATCACCTTCACCAACAAGGCGGCCCAGGAAATGCGCGCCCGGGTGGGCAAGCTGCTCAAGGGCCGGGACGCCGAGGGTCTGTGGATTTCCACCTTCCATTCCCTGGGTCTGCATCTGTTGCGCCGGGAGCAGGGCGCGGTGGGACTCAAGCCCGGCTTCAGCCTGTTCGACGCCGAGGACAGCGCCAATCTGTTGAAGGAACTGGCGTCCAAGGAGCCGGCCGGGTCGCGCATGGCCCCCGCCGCCTTGGCGTGGCGCATCTCCCAATGGAAGAACGCCCTGCTGGAACCCGCCGCCGTTGCGTCCCAGGCCGAGGATCCGTTCGAGGCCCAGGTCGCGCGCCTCTATGGCGCCTATGAACGCAGCCTGCGGGCCTACAACGCCCTGGATTTCGACGACCTCATCGGCCTGCCGGTGCGCCTGTTGCGGGACCATCCGGACATCCGGGAGCGCTGGCAGGGGCGTATTCGTTACCTGCTGGTGGACGAATACCAGGACACCAACGGTGCCCAATACGAACTGGTGCGGTTGCTGGTGGCGCCCCTGGGCCGCTTCACGGCGGTGGGGGACGACGATCAATCCATCTACGCCTGGCGCGGCGCCCGGCCGGAAAACCTGAATCTGCTGCAACAGGATTTCCCGGCCCTCAAGGTCATCAAACTGGAACAGAATTACCGCTCCACGGAACGGATTCTGCGCAGCGCCAACCAGCTCATCAGCCACAATCCCCGGGTGATGGACAAACGCCTCTGGAGCCAACTGGGCGCCGGCGAGCCGATCCGGGTGATCCGCTGTTCCGACGAGGCCCAGGAGGCGCGCCGGGTGGTGTCGGAAATCCTGCACCGGCGCTTTACCCAGAATAGCAACGCCGGCGACTACGCCATTCTGTACCGGGGCAACCATCAGGCCCGGGAATTTGAAAAGGCCCTCAAGGAACAAGCCATCCCCTACAGCCTGAGTGGCGGTGGCTCCTTTTTCGCCCGCAGTGAAATCCGGGATCTGATGGCCTATCTGCGTCTCCTGACCAACCCGGCGGATGACGCCGCCTTGTTACGCATCGTCAACGTGCCGCGCCGGGAAATCGGCCCGGCCACCTTGGAGAAACTGGCGGCCCACGCCCAAACCCAGGAACTTAGCCTTCTGGCGGCCTGCGGCGATGCCGGGCTGGCGGCGACCTTGGACCAACGGGCCTGTACCCGGCTGCGGGTGTTCGCCAGACTCATTGACCGCTATCGCCTGCGGGCGGAGCGGGAAGCGCCGGCGGCGCTGTTGGAGGACCTGCTGGCGGACCTGGACTACCGGGCTTGGTTGCGGGAGCTGAGCAGCGATGAGCGGGCCGCCGCCCGCCGCCGCGAAGCGGTCCAGGACCTTCTGGAATGGATCAAGGTATTACACCGGGACCGCGGCGTGGACTTCGGGGAACTGGTCAACCGGCTCAGCCTCATGGATCTGCTGGACCGGCGCGAGGAAGACCAGGGCGACCGGGTGCGGCTCATGACCCTCCACGCTGCCAAGGGGCTGGAGTTTCCCCATGTCTTTCTGGTGGGCATGGAGGAAGAGCTGTTGCCCCATCGGGCCAGCATCGAGGAAGACAGCATCGAGGAGGAGCGGCGCCTGGCCTATGTGGGCATCACCCGGGCCCGTCAATCCCTGACCCTCACCCTGACCGCCCGCCGGCGCCGTAACGGGGAATTTCAGGCCAGCATTCCGAGCCGCTTTCTCCAGGAATTGCCGGCCCAGGACCTGGTCTGGGTGGGGGAGGAATCGGCAGCGGCCCGTCAGGAGCAGCGGGGCCGCGCCGCCCAACATTTGGCGGGACTCAAGGGCCTGTTGGCGGACTGACACCGGCGACGGAGTCGAGGGGCCTAGTTGGCCTGGGAAACCATGAACTCCACCGCCGCCTTCAGATCCGCGTCGCTGCAGGTGGCGCAGGTGCCGCGCGGCGGCATGGCGGTGCCGGCCACGCCGTGGATGGCGGACTGCAACAGCGCGTCCATGCCCTTGGCGACCCTGGGTGCCCAGGCTGCCTGATCCCCCAGCTTGGGCGCGTTGGCGACGCCGGTCATGTGGCAGGCCATGCAGGCCGACTCATAAACCTTTTTGCCGGGGGGCGCCTCGGCGGCAGCCAGGGGACCGGACAGGCACAGGGTCAGGAGACCGCCCAGAGACAGGGCGCTGGGCAACAAGCGGATGATAGATTTCACGTACAGACTCCTTGAACTTATAGGGAAATCAGGCCACCCCTGGCAATTGCCGGACCCACAAGTTCCGGCCGGGGCGCTGAGTGTAGCCCTGGGGCGGCGGGGAAAAAAGCGCTCGCAAGCATGGACGCACGGCCTCCGCACGGTTAATATACGCGTCCCGTTTGGGGCGACCGGCCCGGCCATCCAACAGGGATGGGGCAGCCACTTCAGCGGTGTCCAAGCTTCTCATGCGCCTGTAGCTCAGCGGATAGAGCGCTGCCCTCCGGAGGCAGAGGTCGCAGGTTCGATCCCTGCCAGGCGTGCCAACTTTTCCAGCAAAATCAACGAAACTCAACCAGCCGTGACCAAGAAGTGACTGGCCACGATTCGTCTCCTGATGCCTCGGGCCGCTCCGCCAAACCGGCGGGGGTCGAGGCGGGCCTGTCATTCCAGTCCAGGGATGGGCGGCCAGCCTCCGCGTCCCGGCCAACAGCGCCGGAAGGCGTCGTACCCCAAACCCTAAAGGCGAAGACCGAGACAGTTCCCCGGCACTTTGGCTTGCATGGCACCCGGTTGTTGCGGCTGCTGGCGGATCTTGCGGTGGTGGATGGGGCCGGTCCCCATCCCAACCTGTCCGAGGGCCTGGGGCGCTTGATCGACTTCGGCGATTCCCTGCGGCTGTCCCTGGTGTTGGACCGGCTCCCGTTGATCGAGGTGGAACCGGCCGGTACCGGCGGGGCGTCGATCCAGGACCCATTGCTCCGGGTACGCCGGGCCTTGGTGGAAGCCGTGCTGGACAGCTTTGCGCCCGCCGCGCGCGGCACGCGCCTAGCGCTGCCCAGGCTGGAGCGGGGCGTTCCCTTGGAGGAGTTGGTGACCTTTGAGCCCTACCAGCGCTTTTACGCGGCCCACCAGCGGGCTATGGAAGCCAGGATTCAAACGCTTCAGCTCCAGGTGCGCCAGGAAGTGGCGGCACTCTCCGTGGAATTGGCCCAGCTAGCCGCCCTCGATGAGGCCGTGCGGGATAGTTTGGCCATACCGACCCGCCGGAGTCTCGCGGTCATCCCGCGCCTGCTCGGCCAGCGGTTCGAGGACCTGCGCCGGTCCCAGGAGCCCGGATCTGGCGCAGTGGCGGTGGACCCGCCGGATGCGGCTATGTTCGCGATCTGGAGCGGGCCGTCCGGCTGGCTGGGACGGTTTTTGCGGGATATGCGCGGGCTGTTGCTCGCCGAGGTGGACCTGCGCTTGCTGCCGGTGCTGGGATTGGTGGAAGCCGTGAACGAACAGGTAACAAATTAGTGGTGACCCGATGGATGTTTGGGACGGCGTTCCTGCTCGGCGCCGTCGTCGTCCTCGCCTTGGGCGGACGCTTTCTAGAGTCGAGTGGGCTGGCGTTGGCAGTCACGGCGGTCATTGGCGGCCTGTACCTAGCCGGCGCCCTGGAACTGCTCGCCTTGCGCCGGGCCACCGCCAGCCTGGACCGGGCCCTGGCCGGGTTGTCCGGTGCGGCAGCCGGGCCGGTCCAGGTGCTGAACGACTGGCTGATTCGCGTGCATCCCTCCTTGCATCAGCCGGTCCGGCAGCGGTTGGAAGGCCACCGGGGGCCCATGCCTGGACCCCTGATGACCCCCTATCTGGTCAGCTTGTTGGTGATGCTGGGCATTCTGGGCACCTTCGTCGGGCTGCTGCAAACCCTGAGCGGCGTGACCCTCGGCTTGGAGGGGGCCGCGGACCTGGAGGCGATTCGACGGGCGCTGACGGTTCCGGTGGGAGGGCTGGGACTCATGTTCGGGACCTCCATCGCTGGCGTGGCGGCCTCGGCCATGTTGGGCCTGATGTCCGCCTTGAGCCGCCGGGACCGGGTGTTGGTCACCCGGCGCCTGGATCAGGAGATTGGCGCCGGTCTGCGGCCTTTTTCCCTGGTCCATCAACGCCAGGAAACCTTCCGGGCGCTCCAGGTCCAATCCGAATGCCTGCCGGACATCGCCAACCAACTGCTGAGGGTGGCTAGCCAACTAGAGCGCATGGGCGACCGGCTGGGGGACCAGTTGCTCGCTAACCAGGAACGCTTCCAGGATTCGGTGCAGGGCCACTATGGGGAGCTGGCTGCGTCCGTGGACCGGTCCCTCCGGGACAGCCTGGCCCGGACCGACCAGATGCTCGCCAACGGCAGCCGCTTGGTGGGGGAGGCGATCCAGCCGATCCTGCGGGATACCCTGACCGCCATCAGCGCCGAACTCAGCCGGACCCTGCAAGGTACCCAGGAGCAGCTGGGCCGGACCATGCGGGAGCAACTCCAGGCCTTGGGCGACGGCTTTGCCCACACCAGCGCCGCGGTGGCCAGCGCCTGGCGGGAGGGTCTCAACGCCCACCAGCGCGCCAACCAAGCTCTGACCGAGGGGCTGGCGGCGTCCCTGGACGGGTTCCGCGCCGAATTTGGGCGGCTGTCTGGCGAGTTGGTGGGTTCCATCGACCGCACCAACGCCAGTTGGAGCGAGCGTCAGGTGGCGTCCTTGCAGGCCCTGGGAGCGGAAGTAGCCGGCCTGTTTGCCGAAGTGACCCAACAGGTGCGGCAATCCAGCGAGCAGGCCCTGGAGCGCCAGCGGGACCTGACCGCCGCTCTGGACCAGGCCACCCAGGCGGCGGGCCAGGCAGCGCGGGACGGCTCGGCCCGGCTGCTGTCCGAGATGAGCCGTCTGTTGAGCGCCTCTGAGGGTTTGGTCCAGGCGCGGATGGAAACCGAGCAGGGCTGGCTGGACGGCCACCAACAACGCCTGGGCCAAATCGCTACCAGCCTGCGAGAACAATTCGACCTGCTGCGGGACGAGGAGGCGCGCCGGGGCGAGGCAGCGGTCGAGCGGATGGCGACTTTGGAGAGCCGGGTGGCGGACCATCTGGCCCGGTTGGGCCAGGGCCTGGAGGAACCCATGACCCGCCTGATCGAGGTGGCCTCGGCAACGCCCCGGGCCGCTGCGGACGTCATCGGTCAGCTCCGGCAGCAGATGTCCAACCAGCTCGCGGAGGACAACCGGCTGCTGGAGGAACGCGCTCGGCTGATGGCGGAGTTAGAAGCGGCCGGTGCGGCGCTGGCGCGGACCTCCCAGGGTCAACTGGCCGCCATCGAGCAGTTGGTGGACGGATCCGGCGCGCGTTTGCGGGCCATCAGCGAGCAATTTACCGGCCGGGTGGGCGCCGAGATGGCTAAGGTGTCCGAGACCGCCGACCAGTTCGCGGTGAGTGCGGTGGAGTTGGCCAGTCTGGGCGAATCCTTCGCCTTGGCGGTCAATCTGTACAGTGACTCCAACCGTCAGTTGATGGACAGCCTGCATCGCATCGAGGGCGCCTTGGCGGCCTCCAGCACCCGGAGCGACGAACAGCTTGGTTACTACGTGGCCCAGGCCCGGGAGATGATCGACTACAGCCTCGCCAGCCAACGGGAAATCTTTGACGAACTCCGCCAGCTCAGACCGGCCGCCGCCGTGGCCCGCGAGCCCAGCGAGGTGAACTGATGGACGACCTGGACGACGGCTCGGCCCAGGCACCGCCGGTCTGGGTCATTTTCGGGGACCTGATGTCGGGGCTGGTGGGCGTGCTGGTGCTGGTGCTGCTTGGGTTCCTGGGCTATCAACTTGAACTGACCCAGGTGCTCAAGGCGGAGGTGGCACAACGCCAGATCGAGGAACAGCGGCGGGTCCTGGCGGAACAGCGGCAAGCCGGCGAGGAACAACGCCGCCTGGCGGAAGAACAGCGCCGCCTGGCCCTGGAAGCCGCCTTGGCGGATCCCCTGGCCAGCGGACGGGTGACCCTCCGGGACGGCCGGATCGGCATCAGCGGCAGCGTCCTGTTCCCCCTCAACTCCGACCAACTGCGGCCGGAGGGCCAAGCCCTGTTGCAAACTCTGGTCGGACCCCTGCGGGTCTATCTGGGGGAGCGGGACGAGTTACTGATGGTCAGCGGCTTTACGGACGATCTGGCCATCCACAAAACCAACAGCCGCTTCGCCGACAACTGGGCGCTGTCCGCCCAGCGGGCCCTGACCGTCACCCGGGCCCTGATTAAGGAGGGGATGCCGCCGGCCCTGGTGTTCGCCGCCGCCTTCGGCGCCGAGCAACCGGCGGTGCCCAATCTGGATGACGAAAGCCGCTCCCGCAATCGCCGGGTCGAGATCGCGCCGGTGCCCCGCTCCGGAACCGCAGACGCCACCGCCAGCCTGCCATGACGTCCCTGGACCTGGAGCCGGG
>CAZIHO010000101.1:0-13271 GCA_964538875.1 uncultured Chromatiaceae bacterium | reverse complement strand
ACCCGCCCGTCGCGCCTCCGGCCGCTCCCCAGGCTCCGGCCGCTGCGGCGACCAAATAATCTAGGACGCGGCCACTGGGCCGCGAACCTTCAAGCACAAGGAGGTGCTTGCCTAAGGTCCCTATCCCCTAGGGACCATCGGGCATCCCGATAGTTTGATGATGATGGCTGTTCAGCATGGCTGAGCGGCTTTTTTTGTTGTCGCCGAATAAGAACTGGGTGCCGGGACAGCATCATCCCTTGCCGATGCGGTTTATGATGTCCGCCACCGGGCTGGGACCCGCACCCCGGTGCTCCGAGTATCCCGAGGCGCTACAGATACAGGGACATTGATGAACCGGACTCCCTTTGGCTCTTGGGTCGCCGAACGCCGGCTCGACCTAGCGGATGTCTTGCCCCTGATGGTGGCGGATGGCTATCTCACCCAAGCCAGCGCCGACGAACTCCAGCGCCTGTGGGAAGGCGGCCGGGACGTGCGGGTGACCTTGCATCCCCTGGTCTGGCTGGCAGGCAAGAATCTGCCGGAACGGCGCGATCCCAGCCTGCTGCTGACCCTGGAATCCCTGACCAGTTGGTTCGCCACCCAGGTGGATCTGCCCTATCTGCGCATCGATCCCCTCAAGATCGACATGGACGCGGTGACCGGCGTGGTGTCCCTAGCCTACGCGACCCGTTTCGGCATCTTGCCGGTGCAGGTGCTGGAGGACGCAGTGGTGTTCGCCACCTGCGAGCCCCTGCTGCGCGAGTGGGAAAACGAGCTGTCCCGCATCCTGCGCAAAGATATCCGGCGGGTGTTCGCCAATCCGGTGGAAATCGCCCGCTACCAAGCGGAGCTGTTTGGACTGAGCCGCTCCATGCAGGGCGCCCGGGGCCGCAACCGGCTGGGTGAACAACCCGCCGCTGTCACGGATCTGGAAGCCTTGGTGGATCTGGGCAAGGCGGGCAAGCTGGATGCCAACGACCACCACGTGGTGCATATCGTGGACTGGCTGCTGCAATTCGCCTTCGATCAGCGCGCCAGCGATATTCACCTGGAGCCGCGCCGTTCCACAGGCAATGTGCGGTTCCGTATCGACGGCGTGTTGCATAACGTCTATCAGATGCCGGCGCCGGTGCTAGGGGCCGTCACCGCCCGCATCAAGGTCTTAGGGCGCATGGACATCGTGGAGAAGCGCAAGCCCCAGGACGGGCGGGTCAAGACCCGCACGCCCCTGGGTCAGGAGGTGGAATTACGCCTGTCCACCATGCCTACCGCGTTCGGCGAAAAGCTGGTGATGCGCATTTTCGATCCCCAGGTGCTGGTGCGGAGCCTGACCGACCTGGGGTTCAGCCAGGGTGACGCCCGCGCTTGGGAGGATATGACTTCCCACACCCACGGCATCGTTCTGGTGACCGGCCCCACCGGGTCCGGCAAGACCACCACCCTCTATTCGACCCTCAAGCACCTGGCCCGGCCGGAGGTGAACGTATCCACCATCGAGGACCCCATCGAAATGGTGGAGCCCTCGTTTAATCAGATGCAGGTCCATCACGGCATTGGCCTGGATTTCGCCACCGGCGTGCGCACTCTGATGCGCCAGGACCCGGACATCATCATGGTGGGGGAGGTGCGGGATCCGGAAACCGCCGGCATGGCGATCCAGGCCGCCCTCACCGGGCATCTGGTGTTATCCACCCTACACACCAATGACGCTGCTACCGCCATTACCCGGCTGATGGACATCGGCGTGCCGCCTTATCTGATTGCCGCGACCCTGTTGGGCATTGTCGCCCAGCGTCTGGTGCGTACCCTTTGTCCCCAATGTAAGCAGGCCACCGACCTGGAGCCCCGCACCTGGGAGGCGCTGGTGGCCGGCTGGAAGTTTCCTCCGCCAAGCCAGGTGTACCGGGCCGTGGGCTGCGATGAATGCCGCCATACCGGCTTTCGGGGGCGCATCGGCATTTACGAGACCTTGCGCCTCACCGAGGGGGTGCGGGCTTTGATCGGCCCCCAAACCGACTTGGACGCGGTGCGGCGCCTGGGCGCCAAGGAGGGACGCGAGTCCCTGCGTATCAGCGGCGCCCGCAAGGTGCACGCGGGCCTGACCACGCCGGAGGAAGTCCTGCGAGTGGTGCCGGTCAGCGATGCCGGCTGATCTACATGGAGAAGTGTTCGCCCAGATAGACGATGCGCACCTGAGGATTGCGCAACAACTCACCCGGGGTACCGTGGGCGATGGCTTGGCCATTACTGATGATGTAGGCCCGGTCGCAGATATCCAGCGTCTCCCGCACGTTATGATCGGTGATGAGCACGCCGATTTTGCGGTCCCGGAGATGGGTGACGATCTTCTTGATCTCGCTGACCGCGATGGGATCGATGCCGGCGAAGGGTTCGTCCAGCAGCATGAAGCGGGGCTGCAACGCCAGGGAGCGGGCGATTTCCAGGCGTCGCCGTTCACCGCCGGACAGGGAGTTAGCGGAATTTTCCCGCAGGTGAGCGATGCCGAATTCCTCCAACAGGGCCAGGCAGCGTTCCTCGATGGCATCGCGTTTGAGCTGTCCGCCGATTTCCAGCACCGCCCGCAGGTTGTCCTGCACACTCAACTTGCGGAACACGGAAGATTCTTGGGGCAGATAGCCCACGCCGCGCCGGGCCCGCTGGTGCATGGGCAAGCCGGTGATATCCTGGCCGTCCAGGATCACCTGACCGCTATCCGCCGGAATCAGTCCCACCAGCATATAGAAACTGGTGGTCTTGCCGGCGCCGTTGGGTCCCAGCAGACCCACTACTTCGCCGCTTTCCACCGCGAGACTGATACCCTGGACCACCTGGCGGTGGCGGAATCCCTTGGCCAGGTCGATGGCGGTAAGTACGCTCACTTTTTATTCGGATCGATGGAGATGTTGACCCGCTGCTTGCCCTTGGCGCTGGCGCCGGCCTTCACCAGCGCCTTGTTGCGGTCGTAGAGGATGCGGTCGCTCTGGAAGGTGTCCTTGCCCTGGGACAGGTGGGCGTCGTCGTAGAGGTTGATTTCCTCGCTGTTGGCGTCGTATTCCATGCGCAGCGCCCGGGCCTTGACCTCGCCCTTGTTGTTATCCATCAACTGCCGGTAGCGGGCCGGCTTGCCCACCGCCACGAAGCGCTGGGGCTTACGGTCCGGCTGGTGGTGCACCGTCACCTGATCCGCCCACAGGCGGATGCTGCCCTGCTGGACCTCCACATTGCCGGTGTAGACGCTGGTGCCCTTGGCCTCGTCCATTTCCACGCCGTCGGCGGCGATTTGGATAGGTTTGCTGCTGTCGTCAGACAAGGCGGCGACGGTCGCCGACCAGCCCAGAGCTGCGCCCCACAGCAGGAGCGGGACGATACGGGTGCGAAACAGAAAAAATTCCATGCAGAATCCCTTAGGGTAGGCCTTCATAGTAGGCTTTCACGTCGGCCAGCAGTTTAATGCGGACCGGCGACCGGAGCCAGGCCCGTAAGCCGTGGGCTTCCACCCAATTGGCTCCACTCTCGGCCCGGACCGGCTGGTCCGTCTCCGCGTACTCTTCCTTGGGCTGCACCCGCAGATCCCGAGTGATGAGGTGCAGGGGCTGGTTCCTGGCGCTGGGTTCCCGGTCGATCACCACTTCGCCCTGGAGCAGCACCAGTTCCCCGTCCGGCGAAACCCAGCCCCGCTCCGAGTGAACGTGCCAAGGTGGAAAGTCCGGTTCGTAGATGAGCAGGAGGGGCTCTTGAATCTCGGTACTCTGGTCATCCGGATAGTGGTGCAGCAGGGGCGCCTGGAGACGCTGAACCGGGCGTCCCTCCTTATCGGTGAGCAGAGCGTTCGTGCCTTCCACCCAATAATCCGGCGTATGGGGTCGACGGGTGCCCCTGGGCAGGTCGTCGGTGGTAGTCAAATTCAACCATAGGCTGCCGACCGCCAGTAGCACCAACAGGGTGCCGAGCAGCAGGCTGCGCCGGGACCGGTTCATAGGTAGGTTTCCAGCACGCCGGACAGGGTGCCCTGAGCCGCCATGATGATTTCGCACACTTCCCGCACCGCGCCCCGTCCGCCTGGGTGCCGGGTATGCCAGTGGGCATGGCGTTTGACCAGGGGATGGGCATCCTGGACCGCCACCGCCAGGCCGACCCGGCGCATGACCGCCAGATCCACGATGTCGTCGCCCACGAAGCCGATTTGCTCATCCGCCAGGCCCAACTCGGCGCGCAATTTCTGGTAGACGCCCAGTTTGTCCCTGGCACCTTGATGCACATGCTGCACGCCCAGAGCTTCCATGCGCCGTCGAACCACTTCCGACGAGCGGCCGGTGATGATGCCGATTCGTACCCCGGTATTCTGCAACATGACCATGCCGTGGCCGTCCCGGGAGTGGAATGCCTTGTATTCCTGACCGTCGTCGCTGAGGTAGAGGCTGCCGTCGGTCAGCACCCCGTCCACGTCCAACAGCAGCAGCGCCAGGGCGCGGGCGCGCCGTTCCACCTCGGGGTTGGGGGCCATCAGGTCCAGGGCGCTCATAGCACCCGCGCCCGCAACAGGTCGTGCATGTTCAAGGCGCCGATCAGGCGGTTTTGCTCGTCCGTCACCAACAATCCGTTAATCTTATTCCGCTCCATCAGTTGTAGGGCTTCCGCCGCCAGGACGCCGGGGGCGGTGATCTTGGGCCGGGGCGTCATTACCTGGGCGACCTGGGTGGCGCGGAGGTCCAGTTGCCGGTCCAGGGTGCGGCGCAGGTCCCCGTCCGTATAGATGCCCACCACCCGGTGGTCCGCGTCCAAGATGGCTGCCATGCCGAGCCCCTTGTTGGACATTTCCAGCAGGGTTTCGCTGAGCCAGGCGTCCTGGCGCACCCAGGGGATCTCGGCGCCGGTCCGCATTACGTCGCTCACATGCAGCAGTAGCCGCCGGCCCAGCACGCCGGCCGGATGGGAGCGGGCAAAATCCTCGGCGGTGAAACCCCGGCTCTCCAACAGAGCCACCGCCAGGGCGTCGCCCATGGCCAGGGCGGCGGTGGTGCTGGCGGTGGGCGCTAGGCCCAGGGGACAGGCTTCCTTGGCCACGCTCACGTCGATGTTCACGGTCGCTTCCTTGGCCAGGGTCGATTCCGGGTTGCCGGTGAGGGCTACCAGGGGCACACCCAGGCGCTTGATGAGGGGCAGAATGTGCAACAGTTCGTCGGTTTGGCCGGAATTGGATAGGGCCAGCACCACATCCTGGGAGGTAATCATGCCCAGGTCGCCATGGCTCGCCTCACCGGGATGGACGAAAAATGCCGGGCTGCCGGTGCTGGCCAGGGTGGCGGCAATCTTACCGCCCACATGCCCGGATTTGCCCATGCCCAGTACCACGATGCGCCCCCGGCAGGCCAGCATCAGGCAACAGGCGCGGGCGAAGGCGGCGTCGATGCGCTCCTCCAGCGCGGCCACCGCGCTGGCCTCGGTGCGGATCACGGCCATGCCCAGGCTGAGCAGGCGTTGTTGCTCCGCCGTCACGGCCGCGAGCCGATCCGGCACGGGCGGGTCGGGTCCCGGTCCGGGCCCTTGCCAGCGTCGCTGATCCAGCTATTCCCCACCACTCCAGACTCTCCCGCGCAGCCGACCCAGGATCCGGCGGTTACCTCCGGCCGAATGGGTGGATTGTTCCAAACCCACACCCTGGGCGCAAGAAAGCGGCCGGCGCCCGTGGTAGGCGATTGGTATGACCAGTTGCGGCCTGGCCTAGCGTTACCTGCCCAACGACAAAAACTGATTGACAAAAATAGCTTTATGCCCCTATAGTGATATTTAAAATTGGTCTTACCAATTTACCAAAATATAATAAAATCTAGAGGAGGTCTCCATGTCGTCCGACCTGGATCAAGGCCGGCGTTATCCGGCCAAGCCGTCCGATGTCTATCTGTTTGCCACTTGTCTGATCGATCAGTTCGCCCCCCAAGCCGGACTGGACGCGGTGCGTCTGTTGGAACGGGAGGGTATCCGGGTCCATTTCCCCGCTGGCCAAACCTGTTGTGGCCAACCCGCCTATTCCAGCGGCTATCCGGATCAGGCGCGGGCGGTGGCGGAACTGCAAATGGACCTATTTCCCGAACCCTGGCCGGTGGTGGTGCCATCCGGGTCCTGTGCCGGGATGCTGCGTCTGCATTATGGCGAGTTGTTCGCGGCGGATCCCGAACGCCTGGCCAAGGCCCGTGCCCTGGGGGAACGGGTATTTGAGTTGACCGAATTCCTGGTCCGGGTGGTGGGTTTTGCCCGCCCGGATTTGGGCTCTGCCGCCAAGGTGGTGCTGCACACCTCCTGCCACGCCCGCCGGGAAATGGGCGCGCACCTGACCAGCGAACGGTTGCTGGCGGGCCTGGCCCAGGTGGAACTGGCCCATCAGGCCCGGGAGGACGAATGTTGCGGCTTCGGCGGCACCTTCTCGTTGCGCCATCCGGCCATTTCCGAGGCCATCGTGTCCGACAAGCTGGATAGCCTGGCCGCCACCGGTGCCGAGCGGGTGGTGAGCGCTGATTGCGGCTGTTTGTTCAATATCCTGGGCCATGCCGAGCACCGGGACCGGGCCGCTGGCAAGGCCCAGGCTACCCTGCCAGGTGAGCATATCGCCAGCTTCCTATGGCGGCGCACCTCGGGGGAGCAGTCATGAGCGCCCGGGGCCGGATCTTGGCCCGGCTGACCCGCTCCCAGCGGGACACTGCCCCGCCGCCGCCGGATGTGGCGGCCTTTTACGCCGCCCGCCGCCGCGCCACCGCGCCGGGCGAGTTGCTGGCCCAATTCCGGGCCAATCTGGAGGCGGTGCATGGGGAGGTCCATGACACGGACGAGGCCCACTGGCCGGACCTGTTGCTACGCTTGGCCGCCGCCAAGGGGGTACGGACCCTGGTGACCGGCATCGGCGCGGATGGCGCCCGGCTGGCGGAAATGCCGGAGCTGGGCTTGACCCTAGAGACCTACGACCGGCCCGTGGAAGACTGGCGGGAGCGGCTGTTTGAGCAGATGGACGCCGGTTTGACCCGCGCCCGGGCCGCCATCGCCGCCACTGGCAGCCTGGTGCTCTGGCCGGGGCTGGGGGAACCCCGCCTGTTGTCCCTGGTGCCCCCCATCCATTTCGTGCTCCTGGATGCCAACCGGATGTACCCGGATTTGCCCGGGGCCATCAGCGACGACTGCTGGTTGGCAGAGGGACTGCCCACCAATCTTCTGCTGGTGTCCGGGCCGTCCAAGACCGCCGATATCCAGCAGACTCTGGCCTATGGTGCCCACGGCCCCCGGGAATTGGTGGTGCTGGTGTGTCATGGGGAGGGCCAGCCATGAGTCAGACTCTGGACCCCCGTCCTAACGACGGCTTCGCCGCCCGGGCCCGGGCCGCCGCCGGCGACGCCCATCTGCGCGGCAATTTCCGGGGCGCCATGGATTTTCTCCAGGCCAAGCGGCGCGCCCAGTTCCCGGACCCGGACGAGCTTTCCGCGCTCCGGGATCTAGGGGAGGCGATCCGCCGCGATTGCCTGGCCCGTTTGCCGCAACTGCTGGAGCAACTGGAGCACAATCTCACCGCCAACGGCATCCAGGTGCACTGGGCGGAAACGCCGGCGGAAGCCAACCGGATCGTCCTGGACATCGCCCGGCGCGAGGGGGCTAGGCGCTTCATCAAGGGTAAGTCCATGGTCAGCGAGGAGGTGGGGCTCAACCAGGCCCTGCAAACCGCCGGCCTGGAAGCCCTGGAAAGCGACATGGGCGAATACATCGTCCAGTTGGCGGGGGAGGGACCCTCCCACATCATCATGCCGGCGATCCACAAGACCAAGCAGCAAATCGCCGAACTGTTCGCCGCCAAGCTGCCGGGGGTCGCCTACACCGAAAACGTGGATGAATTGATCCAAATCGGCCGGTCGGTGCTGCGGCGCAAGTTCGCCGAGGCGGATATCGGCCTGTCCGGCGTCAATTTCGCGGTGGCGGAAACCGGCACCCTGGTGCTGGTGGAAAACGAGGGTAACGGGCGCATGTGTACCACGGTGCCCCGGGTGCATATCGCCATCACCGGCATCGAAAAAGTGCTGGCGACCCTGGACCAGGTGCCGCCCCTGTTCAGTCTCCTGACCCGCTCCGCCACTGGCCAGCCAGTAACCACCTATCTCAACCTGATCAGCGGCCCCCGGCGCCTGGGCGAGTTGGACGGTCCGGAACAGGTGCATCTGATCCTGCTCGATAACGGCCGGACCCAGGCGTACGGGGACCCCCAACTGCGGGCGACCCTCCAGTGCATCCGCTGCGGCGCCTGCATGAACCATTGCCCGGTCTATGCCCGCATCGGCGGTCACGCCTACGGCACCACCTATCCGGGACCCATCGGCGCCATCCTCTCCCCTCATCTGCTGGGCATCGGCGCCACCCACGCCCTGGCCACCGCCTCGACCTTGTGTGGCGCCTGCGCGGAAGTCTGTCCGGTGCGCATTCCAATTCCCCAG
Organism: uncultured Chromatiaceae bacterium; assembly: GCA_964538875.1. GTDB lineage: Bacteria > Pseudomonadota > Gammaproteobacteria > Chromatiales > Chromatiaceae > CAZIHO01. The sequence goes on along the minus strand of CAZIHO010000101.1, from coordinate 4,824 downwards.
TTGTTGGTGCGGCTGCGCAATGAAGGCCAGGCCGCCGCCCACCAGGTGTCCTTGCTGCGGGGTTCCGGCGAGGCGCGGGGCGTCCTGGTCAGTTTCCTGTTCCGGGCCTGGGCGCTGGTGTACGCCAACCCAAGCTGGTACCGGCTGGTCACCTGGGTGCTGAGCCGGGGGCGGGCGCTGTTACCCCGCGCCCAGGGGGCCTGGACCGGCGTCCGTACGCCCCTGATCCCCGCCAAGCAGCGATTGCGGGACCTGCTGGCGGAACGGGAGCGCCATCATGACTGAGTTGATTGATGCCCTAGCGGCGGTGCTGCCGCCGCGCCAACTGGTCAGTGACTCCCTGCGCCGGCTGGCCTATGGCACCGACGCCAGCTTTTACCGGCTGATTCCGGAACTGGTCGCCATCGTCGAGGACGAGGAGCAGGTGCGGGCCGTCCTGGCGGCGGCCCGCGCCCATGGCCGCCCTGTCACCTTCCGGGCGGCCGGCACCAGCCTATCCGGCCAGGCCATTACGGACGGGGTGCTGATGTTGATCGGCGAGGGCTTCAGCGGCTGTGACATCAGCCCGGACGCCGCCCTGGTCCGCTTAGGTCCCGGCCTCATCGGCGGCGAGGCCAATGCCCGGTTGGCACCCTACGGGCGCAAGATCGGCCCGGATCCGGCCTCTATCAATGCCTGCAAGATCGGCGGCATCGCCGCCAACAATGCCTCCGGCATGTGCTGCGGGACCGCCCAGAACAGTTACCGGACCCTGGCCGGACTGCGCCTGATCCTGGCGGACGGCAGCCTGCTGGACACGGAAGATCCGGCCAGCGTCGCCGCGTTCCGGGCCAGTCACGGTGGCCTGCTGGAGCGCCTGGAGCAGTTGGGCGCCCGGGTGCGCGGCGATACGGCGCTGGCGGAGCGTATCCGTCATAAATTCCGCATCAAGAATACGACCGGCTATAGCCTCAACGCTCTGGTGGACTTCACCGACCCCATCGACATCCTGGCCCATCTGATGATTGGCTCGGAAGGCACCCTGGGTTTTCTGGCCAGGATCAGTTACCACACGGTTGCGGAGGATCCCTGCAAGGCCAGCGCGCTGGTGTTCTTCCCGGACATCGAAACCGCCTGCCGGGCGGTGATCCGCCTCAAGCCGGAGCCCGTGTCGGCGGTGGAATTGCTGGACCGGCCGGCGCTGCGCTCGGTACAGGACAAGCCGGGCCTGCCGCCGGACATCCGGACCCTGGGCGACCAGGCGGCGGCCCTGTTGATCGAGGTGCGGGCGGCCGGGCCGGAACTGCTGCAAGCGCACATCGACGCGGTGCTGGCGGCCCTGTCCGGCATCACCACCCTGGCGCCGGTGGATTTTTCCACCGATCCGGCCACCTGCGAGATGTATTGGAAGGTGCGCAAGGGCACCTTCCCCTCGGTGGGCGCCGTGCGCCGGGCCGGTACCACGGTCATCATCGAAGACGTGGCCTTTCCCATCGCCTCCCTGGCCGCCGCGACCCTGGACTTGCAGGAATTGCTGCGCCGTCACGGCTACGCGGAGGCGATCATTTTCGGCCACGCCCTGGAAGGCAATCTGCACTTCGTGTTCACCCAGGACTTCAACGATCCAGCCGAGGTGAGCCGCTACGCCCGCTTTATGGACGAGGTGTGCCGTCTGGTGGTGGACAAGTACGATGGCTCCCTGAAAGCCGAGCATGGTACCGGCCGCAACATGGCGCCATTCGTGGAACTGGAATGGGGGCGCCAGGCTACGGATCTGATGCGGGAGATCAAGTCCCTGTTCGACCCGGACGGGCTGCTGAATCCCGGCGTCATCCTCAATTCGGACCCGGCCGCCCACCTGGCCCACCTCAAGCCCATGCCCCAGGCCGAGGACATCGTGGATCGCTGCATCGAATGCGGCTTCTGCGAGCCCCTCTGTCCATCCCATCAGTTGACCCTGAGCCCACGCCAGCGCATCGTCAGTTGGCGGGACCTGACCCGGCGGGCCGCCGCCGGCGAGGAGGCGGGGGCCGACCGTAAGGCGTTCGCCTATTTTGGTTTGGACACCTGCGCCGGCTGCGGACTTTGCTCCACCGCCTGTCCAGTGGGCATCGACACCGGCGAACTGACCCGGCGCCTGCGGGGCCGGGGTCTGGGTGGCCTGGCCCGCCAGACCGGCGCCTGGACTGCTGGCCATTTCGGCGCGGTGGCCGGCGCCACCCGGCTGGGCCTGGCGGCGGGTCACCTAGTGTCGGGCGTGGTAGGCGACGGCCTGCTGGGGCGCCTGTCCGGCGGCGCCTGGAAAAAGCAGATGCCGCGACCGGGGCGGACGCCCAGTGTGCAACCCTCGGCCGGGGACCCGGTGGTCTATTTCCCGGCCTGTGGCGGCCGCATTTTCGGTGCCAATAAACCGGGGGAAGCCACCCTGCCCGAGGTGGTGCTGCAACTGTTGGGCCGGGCCGGCTACGCACCGCGCCTGCCGGTGGATTTCGGCCAACTCTGCTGCGGCCAAATGCTAGCCAGCAAGGGCATGGCGGAGGAGGGCAGCCGCATGGCCGAGGCGCTGGCCCAGGCGTTATTGACCGCCGCCGACGATGGCCAGGGCGGGCGCTACCCAGTGGTCATGGACGCCAGCACCTGCTCCATGCGGATGCGCCAGCATCTGGCCGGGCGCCTGGAGATTCACGACTTCCACGAGTTTGCCCACGACGCCCTGCTGCCGCGGCTGCGCCTGGTCAAGCAGGCCGGGCCGGTGGCACTGCACATCAATTGCAGCCTGCGCCGCCACGGTGCCGAGGCCAAGCTGCGCGCCCTGGTGGCCGCCTGCGTCCAGCGGGTGGTGGAACCGGCCGGCGTTGGTTGCTGCGGATTCGGCGGTGACCGGGGCTTCGTGGTGCCGGAACTCAACGCCCACGCCCTGCGCCGGCTTCCAGAGCAACTGCCGCCGGACTGCCTGAGCGGTGTCTCCACCAACCGGACCTGCGAAATCGGCCTCAGCGCCGAAACCGGCCGCCCCTATCGCTCGGTGGCTTATCTGCTGGAGGAGTGCAGCCGGGAGGACCCCGCCATGTCTTGTTGAGCCAGCGCACGGCACTCAGCATCCCTGTCCGAACCACCCATCACCGGAGAAAACAACCATGACTTGGACCCAGGTCTATACCCCCCTGGCCGGCAATCTTTGGCTGTCCGCGGCAGCGGCGTCCATACCCATCATCTTTTTCTTCATCGCCCTGGCGGTATTGCGCATGAAGGGCCATGTGGCCGCCATCATCACCGTGCTGCTGGCCATTCTGGTGGCGGTGGTCCTCTACCAAATGCCCGTCACCATGGCTCTGGCGGCCACGGGCTACGGTTTCCTGTACGGCCTGTGGCCCATCTCCTGGATCATCGTGGCGGCGGTGTTTCTCTACAAACTCACGGTCAAGACCGGGCAATTCGAGATCATCCGCGCCTCAGTGCTGTCCATCACCGGCGACCAGCGGCTGCAAATGGTGCTGGTGGGCTTTTCCTTCGGCGCCTTCCTGGAAGGCGCGGCGGGCTTCGGCGCGCCGGTGGCCATTACCGCCGCCCTGTTGGTGGGCCTGGGCTTCAACCCGCTGTATGCCGCCGGCCTGTGCCTGATCGCCAATACCGCGCCGGTGGCGTTCGGCGCCCTAGGAATTCCGATCACGGTGGCCGGCAAGGTGACGGGCATCGATCCGGCCCTGATCGGCCAGATGGCGGGCCGTCAACTGCCCCTGCTGTCCCTGTTCGTGCCCTTCTGGCTGGTGTTCATCATGGACGGCTGGCGCGGCGTGCGGGAAACCTGGCCGGCGGTTCTGGTGGCGGCCGGCGCCTTCTCCGTCACCCAGTACTACACCTCCAACCACTGGGCCTATGAATTGCCGGACATCACCTCGGCCCTGGTCAGCCTGGTGGCCCTGTCCCTGTTTCTGCGCTATGCCTGGCAACCCAAGCACGCCTTCGCATTCCAAAACGGCGGCGGCGGCGGGGACGGGCCGGTTAAGATCGGCCATTCGAATTACAGCTTGGGTCAAATCATCAAGGCCTGGTCCCCCTTCATCGTCCTGACCATCATGGTCACCATCTGGACCCTGCCCGCGTTCAAGGGCCTGTTCGCCAAGGGTGGACCCCTGGAAGGGCTGGTGTGGAGTTTCAAGATTCCGGGATTGGACGGTCTGGTCATCAAGGACCTGCCGATCGTCAACAAGCCCACGCCCTACGACGCCGTATTCAAGTTTGATCTGCTGTCCGCCACCGGTTCCTCGATCCTGCTGGCGGCGGTCATCAGCGCCATGATCCTCAAAGTGAACCTGCAAACCTTCTTCGCGACGCTGCTGGAGACCCTCAAGGAATTGCAGAAGCCCATCTTTACCATCGGCCTAGTGCTGGGCTTTGCCTTCATCGCCAATTATTCGGGGATGTCTTCCACCCTGGGCCTGGCGTTCGCCGCCAGCGGCGCCCTGTTTCCCTTCTTCTCCCCATTTCTGGGCTGGCTCGGCGTGTTCCTGACCGGCTCGGATACCTCCAGCAACGCCCTGTTCGCTAACTTGCAAAACGTGACCGCCAATCAGATCGGCGTGGACCCGGTGCTCACCGTGGCCGCCAACACCACCGGCGGGGTCACCGGCAAGATGATTTCACCCCAATCCATCGCCGTGGCCTGCGCCGCCACCGGCTTGGTGGGCCACGAGTCCGACCTGTTCCGGTTCACCCTGCGGCATAGCCTGTTCTTCGCCACCCTGATCGGCATCATCACCTATGTGCAGGCCTACTACCTGGCCTGGATGATTCCCGGTCATCATTAACCGCCCCCGGTACTGGCCTCGTCCTGCGCCGCCCCGG
>CAZIHO010000100.1:0-13430 GCA_964538875.1 uncultured Chromatiaceae bacterium | reverse complement strand
CGTTGAAGAGGGTGGACTTGCCCACGTTGGGCAGGCCCACGATGCCGCATTTGAATCCCATGGCCCGGGGTCCCCAAAAAAACCCAGGAGCATAGCGGACGTTAAGGTAAAACCTAAAACAGAACCGCTGCTTAGGAAGCGGCGGTATCGCGGCGGTAGGCGTCCTCGAAGCGCACGATGTCGTCTTCGCCCAAATAGCCACCGGACTGGACCTCGATGATCTCCAGGGGAATGGTGCCCGGATTTTCCAGCCGGTGCCGGGCGCCAACCGGGATATAGGCGGATTGGTTTTCGGTCAGCAGGAATACCTTATCCTCGCAGGTGACCCGGGCGGTGCCGGTGACCACCACCCAATGTTCGGCCCGGTGAAGGTGCATTTGTAGGGAGAGGGCCTGATGGGGCGCCACCGTGAGGCGTTTGACCTGATAGCGGGCGCCCATGTCGATGGGCTCGAAGCTGCCCCAGGGGCGATGGCAGCGGCGGTGCTGACGCAATTCCTGGCGTTGTTCCCGCTCCAGGTGTTGGGTCACCGCCTTCACGTCCTGGGCGCGGTCCTTGCTGACCACCAGCACCGCGTCCGGCGTTTCCACTACCACCAGGTTGTTCAGTCCCACCACCGCCAGCATGCGGTGCTGGGCAATGAGCAGGTTGTCCCGGGCGTCGTGGACGAAGGCATCTCCTTCCAACACGTTGCCGAATTCGTCCTGAACACGGGCTTCCCAAAGGGCCGACCAGGCGCCCAGGTCGGTCCAGCCCGCGTCCAGGGGCAACATTAGTGCTAGGCCGGGCGCGCCGGTGTCGGTCAGGCGCTCCATCACCGCATAGTCGATGGAGTCGCTGGGGCAGGCCTTGAAAGCTTCGGTGTCTAGCCGGAAAAATTCTGCTTCCTGGTGACCGCCCCGGTAGGCCCGGCCGGCCGCGTCGGCGATGTCCGGGCGCAGGCCGGCGATCAGGTCCAGCCAGATGCGGGCCTTGAGGATGAAGATGCCGCTGTTCCAGCAATAGCCGCCGTCGTCCAAGTACTGTTGGGCGGTGGCTAGATCCGGCTTTTCTACGAACCGATCCAAGTGGAATACGCCGAGTTTGGAATCCGGGTCCGGATAGGCGGCGCCTTGGCGCAGGTAGCCGTAGCCAGTTTCCGGTTTGGCCGGCACGATGCCGAAGGTGATCACCGCGCCCTGATCGGCGAAATCCAGGGCCTGGGACACCCGGCGCTGAAATTCCGGCTCATCGGCGATGCTGTGATCGGCGGGCATCACCAGCAGCACCGGATCCGGGCCCTGCTCCAAGGCGTTCAGGGCCGCCAGGGTCAGGGCTGGCGCCGTGTTGCGGCCGCTGGGTTCCAGCAGGATGGCACCGGCGCGCCGGCCCATGAAGCGCAGCTGCTCCGCCACCAGGAAGCGGTGAGCCTCGTTACAGACCACCAGGGGATCCAATACTTGCAGCGCTTGGCGGTGATTGTCCAGGCCGTCCAGGCGGCGCACCGTTTCCTGGAGCATGGTGTGCTCGCTGGTCAGGGGCAGGAACTGCTTGGGGTAGGTCTCTCTGGATAGGGGCCAAAGGCGGGAGCCGGAACCACCGGATAGGATGACGGGCTGGAGTTGCATGAGTAAAACCTGGGTCTGGTCAGTTGGACAAAAAAAATAAGGGTATCCAAATCAGTCATGGGGTGTTGGGCAAGAGCCAACTCGGCGCCGTCGGCGACCTGCGATGAACCTGGCAAAAGCCCAGATGTAATGCGCTAATAAGAAAAAAGTGCTTTAAAAATACCTTTAGCGCGCCTCGGCTCGGATTAGAACAACGGACGGGTATGGCGTCAAACCCTTGGGCTGGACTCGGCGGCAGTTTGAGAATCCGGGGTATTGCCCTGGGCCGCCAACAGAGCGCGAAACGTCCCGCAACGGACGTTCAGTTCCGCCTGCGTGCCCCGGTCCACAACCCGCCCCCCCTCCATGAGGATGACCTGGTCGAAGCGGTCTAGCAGGTGCAGCCGGTGTACCGATGAAATCAGGCAGGCGCCAGCAAAAAAGTCGAAAAAACCCTGAAACAGGCGTGCTTCCGTGTCCGTGTCTAGGCTGCTGGTGGGTTCATCCAGCAGGACCAGGGAACTGCCTTGGGCGGCCAGTCCACCCCGGGCCAGGGCCAGCCGTTGGCGTTGACCGCCAGACCAGTTGGCGCCGCCCTGGGCCAGGTGGCTGTCCAGTCCCCCCGGTTGGGCGGCCACGAATGCCTCGATGCAGGAGGCGCGCAGGGCGGCGTCCAGCACCTGGGGTTCCGCCTGGGCGCCGAGCAACAGGTTGTCGGCGATGCTGCCCTCGAAGATTTCCGCCTGCTGGGGGATCAGGGTCGCTTCCCGGCGCAGACGGGCGCTCAAATCCGGAATTTCCTCACCGTCCAGCCGCAGTTGTCCCTGGGTGGGCCGGTCCAGTCCCGCCAGCACCCGCATCAGGCTGGTCTTGCCGGAGCCACTGGCGCCGATCAGGGCATAGCGGCGGCCCCGGGTAAGTTCCAGTTGCAGATCGCGGAGCACCGGCGGATCTGCCTCGTGATACGCATGGGTCAGGCCGGTCAGCTTGAGCTGGTGCCAACCACTGGCTTGGGGCGCGCTAGGTAACTCCCCCTGGGGCGCATCCTGGATCGGCTGCGCGGCGGCGATGCTGGTGCGATGCCGGGCCAGGGATTGGAAGTGCACCGCCAGGGCAGTGATGACGCCACCCGCCTGCTGGGAGTATTCGTACACCATGAACACCTTACCCAGGGCTACGCCGCTGGTGGTGCCCGCTGCCGCCTCCTGGGTCGCCAGTACCGCGTAGAGGGTCACCAGGACGCACCAGAGCAGGGTGGAGAGCAGATCCACGCTGGCCCACTTGCCTTCATTGAGCAGAATGCTTTTTCGCTGAGGCGCGAAGGTGGCGCGCAATCTTTCCGCCACCAGGGACGCCACCGCCGCGCCCCGGCGCAGCGCGGTGATGCTGAACACGTTGCCCAGGGCGTCCACCAACGCTGCGGAATAGCGCCGGTCCGCCTGGTTCTCCTGGACCGAGATGCGCATCATCTGGCGGTCGAACAGCAGGATGATGCCGCCCAGCAGACCGTAGCCGACGATGGCCACCGTGCCCACCAGGGGCGAGATCAGCCACAGGGCAATGATGGGGCCAAATACCTTCACGGTGTTCTGCAAATAGATGTATTGGCTTTGGGCGAAGTCGTAGAGGGCGCCAGTGCTTTGCTGGACCCGGTGCAGGGTCTCCCCGGAATGATGTCGCTGATGCCAGGACAGGGGCGCGGCGAACAGCCGCTCCATCAGTTGATTGGACAGGCGTTCATAAACCGCCAGCGCCACGTTCCGTTCCAGGATGCGGCCGGGGCCGTGAAACAGCCAACTGGCGAAGGTGGCGAGCAACAGCAACGCCAGCCACTTGCCCGCGTCACGCAAGTGGCCCGCGCCAGCTTGCTGGATGGCGTCGATGGCCTGGCCCGCCAGCCAGGGCACCGCCAGCATGATGAGCTGGGACACCAGCAGGAAGGCGAACGCGGCCAGGAAGATGTGCCGTACCCCGGCCGCCTGGGCCCAGAGCACACGATACATGTTGGCCAGGGTTTCGGGGCGGTCCAGGGGAGCGTTCATGGGTCGGGTACCAAGGGCAATGGCCGGGGGTGCTAAACCAGCACCACGTCATATTGCTCCTGGGTGTAGAGCATCTCGGATTGCAGCTTGATGGGACGGCCCAGGAATTCTTCTAGCTCGGCCAAGTGGGTGGCCTCCTCGTCCAGCAGGCGTCCCACCACTTCCGGCGACGCCAGCACCAGCATGGACACTGCGTCGAACTGGCGGGCTTCCCGGATGATTTCCCGGAAAATTTCGTAGCAGGTGGTTTCCGCCGTCTTGAGGGAGCCCCGCCCGCCGCAGCAGGGGCAGGGAGCGCACAGGATGTGCTGGAGGGATTCCCGGGTCCGCTTGCGGGTCATCTGCACCAGGCCCAGGGACGACACGTCACTGATGTGGGTCTTGGCGTGATCCTTGGACAGGCAGCGTTCCAGGGCGCGCATCACCAGGCGCTTGTGTTCTTCCTCCAGCATATCGATGAAGTCGATGATGATGATGCCGCCCAGGTTGCGCAACCGCAGTTGCCGGCAAATGGCCTGGGTGGCTTCCAGGTTGGTTTTGAAAATGGTTTCTTCCAGGGTGCGATGACCCACGAAGGCGCCGGTGTTGACGTCGATGGTGGTCATGGCCTCGGTCTGGTCGATAATCAAATGACCGCCGGACTTGAGCTGCACCTTGCGCTCCAGGGCCTTCTGGATCTCGTCCTCGATGCCGTACAAATCGAACAGGGGGCGCTCGCCGGTGTAGTACTCCAGCCGGGGCAGAATGTCGGGGATCAGCTTCTCCAAAAACTCCCGGCTTCTTTGGTAGGTGGCCCGGGAGTCCACCCGGATCCGCTCCACCTCCGGCCCCACCAGGTCCCGCAGCGCCCGCAGCGCCAACGGCAGGTCCTCATGCAGCATGGCGACTTTGTCATCCTCCCGGCCCCGTTCCTGGATCGACAGCCAGAGGCGTGCCAGGAACTGAGTGTCCGCCAGCAGCGCCTCGTCTGCGATACCTTCCGCTGCGGTGCGAGCGATGAAGCCACCACCGATGCCCAGTCCCTCGGCATGCCGGGTGAGGATTTCCCGCAATCGCAGGCGTTCCTGATCGTCCTCGATTTTTTGGGACACGCCGGTGGTGCGCAACTCCGGCATGAACACCAAGTAGCGGGACGGAATGGACAGGTTGGTGGTCAGCCGGGCGCCCTTGGAGCCCAGGGGATCCTTGACCACCTGGACCACCAGCCGGTCCCCTTCCCGTACCAGTTCGTGGATGTGGTCGTTGCGGGGCTCGCCGTCATGATTGCCGATGTCGGAGGCGTGCAGGAACGCGGCCCGCTCGAGGCCAATGTCCACGAAGGCTGCCTGCATGCCGGGTAGCACCCGGCAGACTCGACCACGATAGATGTCGCCGACCAATCCCCGGCGGGCGCTGCGCTCGATGATGATTTCTTGCAGGATGCCGTTTTCGATCAGGGCCACCCGGGTTTCCGGGGGAGTGACGTTGATTAGGAGTTCCTCACTCACCGTCACGTCCTCGCCTGGGACTGGGTCGGTTGGGGTACCTCGCCTTATTCCTCGTCAAGACGGAATCCAATTTCCAGGGTAACTTGGTAATGCCCAACCTGGTTATTCTGGATTTGGCCACGGATTTCCTTGACCTCGAACCAGCCCATGTGGCGGATGCTCTTGGAGGCCCGTTCCAGGGCGTTGTTGATGGCTTTTTCCACGCTTTCGGCGGACGTGCCCACCAGTTCAACTTTCTTATAAACGTTGTCGGACATGGCTGGTTCTCCTCGTGATAGTTTTCAAGTCGGCGCATGTTCTGGGATCCGGGACCAGGACGCAAGCGGCGGGCTCAATCGGCAGCTGGGCCAGGGGAGCCCCAGCGGGGGTGCCGGCGGCCTAGTCGATCCTCACCTGGGCGCCGCTGATGTTCAGTTCCTGGAGGCGATTGGTGAGATCGTCCACTGCATCGACGGACGCCAAGGGGCCAATCTGAACCCGGTAAATGGACAGGCCATCCTTTTGGGAGGATTGCACCCGAACCGTTGCCCCGATGCCGCCCTGCACCCGCTCCCGCAACCGCTCCGCGTTCTGACGGCTGGCGAACGCCCCCACCTGGAGATACAGGGTGGGGCCGCTGGACTGGGGCGGCGCGGCAGCCGCTGGGGCGATGGGACGAGCATCCGGGGCGACCGGCGTGGGGCTGGGGGTCCGGGCCGGGCTTGCCGAGTCGGTGGCGGCGTATTGCACCGGGGGCAGATCGGTGGGGCGCAGGGGATCAATGGCGGTCACGTCCACCAGGCCGGTGCCGTTCTCCAGGATGCCCAGCTTCCCGGCGGCCACGTAGGACAGGTCGATGACGCGGTTGGCAACGAACGGGCCCCGGTCGTTGATGCGGATGACGATGCTGCGGCCGTTGCGCAAATTAGTGACCCGGGCGTAGGTGGGCAGGGGCAAGGTCTTGTGGGCAGCGGTCATGCTGTACATGTCGTAGGGGTCGCCGCTGCTAGTTTTCTTGCCATGGAATTTGGTTCCATACCAGGAGGCGATGCCCCGCTCCTGGTAGCCGGCGCTGCTCTCCATGGGGTAATAGCGGATATCGTCCACCAGGTAGGAGGGTGGATTGCCGTACTTGCTCAAGGGTTCCACCTTGGGCACCGCGTCCGGAATCTTGGAAAAGTCGATGGGCCCCCGGGGACCGCCGTCCTGCTTAGGGTTGCTGGAGCAACCGAACAGCAGCAGTGCCAGGCAGTTGGCCGCCAGCCACCGGGCGCCGATCCAGGCTGCGCGCTGGCCTGGGCCTCGCCAGCCCCAATTTCCCCAGCCCATGGCGCTGGTCCGCTATCCGGATTTGTTGGTGCCGCGTAGATCCAGAATCTCGCGGCTGAGTTGATACACCGCCATGGCGTACAGGTTGCTGTGGTTATAGCGGGTGATGGCATAGAAATTCTTGAGACCCAGCCAGTATTCCGGTCCCCACCGGCCCTCCAGCTTGACCAGACTGGCCAGGGCACCGGCCGGGAGGCTGACGTCCGGCACCACCCCTTGGGCTGCCAAGCGGTCCTGGGACAGGCTGGGTTCCATGCCCGCCGCCACCAGGTCATCCACCGGCCGGCCAGAGATCCGGGCCGGCACCGTGATGGGTCCGCCCCGCTGCCAACCGTGGCGCTTGAGGTAGTTGGCGATGCTGCCGATGGCGTCGGCGGGGCTTTGGGTCAGGTTCCGGCGTCCATCCCCGTCAAAATCCACCGCGTAGGTCCGGTAGCTGCTGGGCATGAACTGGGCCAGGCCCATGGCGCCGGCGTAGGAACCGCGCGCTTCGGTGGGATCGAGGCGCTCATCCCGGGCCAGCAATAGAAAGGCTTCCAATTCCTTGCGGAAATAGCTGGCGCGGGGCGGATAGGCGAAGGTCAGGGTGGCGAGGGCGTCCAGGACCCGGTGTTTCCCCACATTGCCGCCATAGCGGGTTTCCACCCCCAGAATGGCGACGATGATTTCCGGCGCCACCCCGTATTCCTGTTCCGCCCGGCGCAGCAGGGCTTCCTGTTCGCGCCAAAAGCGGGCGCCACCCTCGATGCGAGCGTCGGTCAGGAAGATGGTCCGATATTCATACCAGGGCTTGGCTTCCGCTGGCCGGCGCATGGCCTTGAGGATGTCTTCTTGGATGGTCGCCTTGGACAACAGATTGCCGAGCGCCCGGGAATCGAAACCGTGTTTACTGGCCATCTCATCTGCGAACGCCCGTATCGCGTCCTCCTGTTCGGGGGGCATGGCGGCGCCGATGGTGGCGGACCAGGCGAGTAGACCTGCCAGTAACACATGGAGTCGCTTCATGACGACGAATGCTCCTCAACCTGAAAAGGTTTTGCGGTGGGTGTGAACGGACATCAGGATACCGAACCCGGTCATGATGGTCACCAGCGAGGTGCCGCCGTAACTAATGAGTGGCAAGGGCACCCCAACCACCGGCAGCATGCCGGTGACCATGCCGGTATTGACGATTAAATAGACGAAGAAAGTCAAGGTCACCCCGCCCGCCAACAAACGGCTGTAGGTATCCCGCGCCTGGGTGGCGATGAACAGGCCGCGCAGCACGACGAACAAATAGAGGGCCAGCAGCACCAGGATGCCGATGAGTCCGAATTCTTCCCCTAACACCGCGAAAATGAAGTCGGTGGACCGCTCCGGCAGAAATTCCAGGTGGGATTGGGTGCCTTGCAGCCAACCCTTGCCGTACATCCCCCCGGAGCCGATGGCGATCTTGGATTGAATGATGTGATACCCAGCGCCCAGGGGATCGCTTTCCGGGTCCAGGAAGGTCAGTACCCGCTGGCGCTGATAGTCCCGCATCAGATACCAGGCGGCTGGTGCCGCAGCGCCGGCGACAAATACCAGTACCCCCATCAGGCGCCAACTCATGCCGGACAAGAACAGGACGAAGGCGCCGGCGCTGCCCACCAGTAACGCGGTACCCAGGTCCGGCTGTTTGGCGATCAAGAGGGCGGGAATCAGGGCCAACAAGCCCGCCAACAGGATGCGCAGGGTACTGGGTGGCAACTTTCGGCCGCTCAGGAACCAAGACAGCATCATGGGCACGGCAATCTTGAGTAATTCTGAAGGTTGGAAACGAATCACGCCTAAGTCCAGCCAGCGTTGGGCACCCTTGCCGATTTCTCCCACCACCAGCACCACCACCAGCAGACTGACGCCGATGCTGAACAACCAGGGTGACCAGCGACGCAACCGCTCCGGGCTGATCTGGGCCACCATCAGCATGACCGACAGACCCAGGCCGACCCGGAACACTTGGCGTTCCAGGAGAATCAAGTCCTGCTCGTCCGCGCTGTACAGTACCACCAGGCCATAACAGCACAGCAATAGAATCCCGGTCAGGAGGGGCAGATCCAGATGCAAAATGCCCAGAAATCCGCCGGGCCGCTGGGGCTGGGACGGCGCAAGGGGGATGTTGAGATCAGCCATGGGTCTGCGGGGAGTTGCTCCTAGAGAGAGGCCGGTTAGTCACTGTTCTCGCCAACCGCCTCGTCGGTCTCGGTGAACTGTCCTTCACCGAGCAGATAGCGGTCCATGATCCGTTTGGCGATGGGCGCGGCCGTGGCCCCGCCGTGGCCACCGTGTTCGATGATGACCGCCACCGCGATGCGCGGATCATCCACCGGCGCAAAGGCGATGAACAGGGCATGGTCCCGCATCTTTTCCTGAACCCGGCGTTCGTCGTAGGACTCGGATTGCTTGACCGTAAACACCTGGGCGGTGCCGGTCTTGCCAGCGATGCTGTAGGCCTTGGTCGCGATGCGCTTGGCGGTGCCGTTGGGACTCTCGACCACCCGGGTCATGGCTTGGATTACTTCGTTCCAGTGGCGTTTGTTGCGCTGGGGCAACTGGGTGATTTCCGGCTCCAGGTCCTGAAGCTTGCCGTTAGTGGCCGCGCCCTGGACCGCCTTGACCACCCGCGGGCGGATATACCGGCCCCGGGCCGCCAGGGTCGCGGTGGCACTGGCCAGTTGGGTAGGCGTGACCAGGAAGTAACCTTGCCCGATGCCCATGATGAGGGTTTCACCGGGAAACCAGGGCTCACTGCGGCGGCCCTGCTTCCATTCCCGGGACGGCAAGACGCCGGGAAGTTCGTTGGTCATATCCACACCGGTCACACGGCCGAATCCAAATCGTCCGAGAAATTGCCCTAACTGGTCCACGCCCAGGTTGCGGGCCAGGTTGTAAAAATAAACATCACAGGACTGGACGATGGCGGAATCCATATCCATGCGTCCATGTCCACCCTTGCGCCAGTCCCGGTACTTGTGGTCCTGTCCGGGGAGTTGATAGTAGCCAGGACAATACACAGAATCATGGGAGTGGATCTCTCCGGTTTCTAGTCCGGCCAGGGCCACAAAGGGTTTGATGGTGGAGCCCGGCGGATACTGGCCCCGTACCGCCCGGTTATACAGGGGCCGATCTGGCGATTCCTGTAGGGCCCGGTAGTCCGCCCCACTGATGCCGAGCACGAACTGATTGGGATTGAAGGTGGGGTGGCTGGCCATGGCCAACACGCCCCCGGTTTGGGGATCGATGGCCACGATGGCCCCATTCTTGTTGCCCAGCGCCTTGAGCGCCTCGCCCTGAAGGCCCAGGTCCAGGTACAGATGGAGATCATAACCAGATTCCGGCGCTTGGCTTTCCAATACCCGCAACACCCGCCCCTTGGCGTTGACCTCGACTTGCTGCATACCCACCTTGCCGTACAGCATTTTTTCGTAGGCTTTCTCGACCCCGTTCTTGCCGATGAAACTGGTGCCGCTGTACAGGGACGCTTGAATATTTTTCAGCTCTTCCTCGCTGATGCGGCCCACGTATCCCAGCACGTGGGCGGTTTGCTCGCCCCAGGGGTAGTGACGAATCAGGGCGGCGCGCACGTCGACGCCCGGAAAACGATGGCTCTCCACGGAAAAGCGTGCCACCTCCAACTCCGTGAGCTGGGTGCGGATGGGAATGCTGGCGAAGCGATGGGTTTGTTTGCGCAGGCGCTCGAAACGACGCCGGTCCACGTCCGAGATGGGCAGCAGCTTGGCCAGTTGTTCAATGGTGGTGGGCAGGTTGTCCACCTTGTCCGGGGTGATTTCCAGGTTGAAGGAGGTGAGGTTCTCGGCCAGCAGCACGCCGTTGGCGTCGTAAATCAAGCCCCGGCTGGGGGGCAGGGGCTCTAGCTTGACCCGGTTGTCCCGGGATAGGGTGCGGAAATGTTCATGGCTGACGATCTGCAAGTGAGCCAAGCGCACCGACAGGGCCATGAGCGCCAAGACCACGAACAGACCCGCCACCACCGCCCGGTTGATGAACAGTTGGTTTTCCTGGAGCGGATCCGGTAGCGACGTTTGCAGCATGGCGTTTGGCGGGAACCAGGATCAGCCGCCCGGGGGGCGGCAGGTGTCCGCCGGCGGGCGCAAGGGGGTTGGCTGGTGCATGGCGTCACGAGACCATGAAACGCCGGCGCAGGTCGCGCAGCACGATGTACAGCCAGGGCCACAACAACATGCCCACCAAGCAGGCGATCCAGTAGCGGGGCGACGGGGTGGGCTGGCCGGCGGTGCCGATCACCCACAGGGACAGCAATCGTTCCAGCAGCAGCAGCACCAGCACCGACAAGGCCTGTTGCCACCAGGGAAAGATGCGGATGCGCTGGTGTAACCGCACGGTCAGGAACGCCAGCACCGATAGGCTCAGGGCGTGCTGGCCCAGCAGCGCCCCAGACACCACGTCCTGCATGATGCCCAGTCCCCAGGCAGTGGCCACCCCGATCCGCTCCGGCAATGCCAGGCACCAGTAGATGAGCATTAAAGCCACCCACTGGGGCCGGTAATCCTGGGCCCATAGGGGCAGGGGCATGATGGTCAGCACCAGAGCCAACAGAAATAACACCAGGATGACGATGCCGTTGTGGGGGTGGCCTGGATTCATGGTCTGGGTAACTCCCGTCGCGGGCGGGCTGGCTTGGCGCCATGGGTCTCTGGCTTATCATCCTTGCTGGTCTTGCCGCCCTTGGCGGACGCCGCCGCCGGATCCGGCGCGGCGACGGGTTCCCCACTGGTGGAGATGGGCGCCAGGGTCCAGGCCAGCAGGACTTCCCGCGACCGTTCCAGATGGGCGGTGGGGACAGCGGTCACGGTGGCGAAGGGTTTGCCCGGTTCATTGCGAACCTCGGCCACCTTAGCCACTGGGTAGCCCACGGGAAACCGCCCGCCGAGTCCCGAGGTGACCAATAGATCCCCTTCGCGAATATCCGCGTTCTTGGGGACGTGATTCAGTTCCAAGCGGTTGACCAGTCCGGTGCCGGCGGCGATGGTGCGCAGGCCGTTGCGGTTGACCTGCACCGGCAAGGCGTGGCTGGCGTCGGTAATCAAGAGCACGGTGGCGGTGAGGGGCGTGACCCGCACCACCTGTCCCATCACCGCGAAGGCGTCCAGCACCGGCTGACCCTCGTACACGCCGGACGTGGAACCCTTGTTGATGACCACTTGCTGCCGGTAGGGGTCCAGGTCCACCGCCATGAGTTCCGCGATCAACACCCGGTCGCCGATTTTGATGGAGGAACCGAGCAGATCCCGCAGGCGCATATTTTCCGCCTCCAGGGCCTCCATTTGCAGCAGCCGGGAATGCAAGAGCAGGCTGGTTTCCTCCAGGCCCTGAATGCGTTCCTCCAAGCGCGCCCGTTCCACGAACAAGCTCATCACCCAGTTGGCCGCCTTGGGCGGCACGCTGGCCAGGTAGACCAGGGGCGACGAGATCAGGGACAGGGTGTCCCGAACCGATTCCATGGGTTTATAACGCCGATCCGCCAGGATGATGGCGATGGACAGCATCACCGCAATCACCAGGCGCGCGGTGAGGGACGGCCCTTGAGTGAAGATGGTTTTGATGGTCGATGTCCTTGCCTGGGGCTCGCCGCCCCGGCGGGCCGGTTGGCGTCCCGTTCCGCAGGCCAATGGCGCGGATTGGAGCGACTAGAAACCGGCTCCGGGACCCTCAAGCGGGAACTCCCAACCGCTACCCCAGCACCCTGCCGGCCCGGATCCGGGCCGGCCAGGGAATCCCCCGCCCGGCCTATTCGCTGGTGAACACGTCCATGCCGCGTTCGTCGATCAGTTCCAAGGCTCGTCCGCCGCCCCGCGCCACGCAGGTGAGGGGGTCGTCCGCGCACACCACCGGCAGGCCGGTCTCTTCTTCCAACAGACGGTCGATGTCCCGCAACAGGGCGCCGCCGCCGGTCAGCACGATCCCCCGCTCGGCCACGTCCGAGCCCAGTTCCGGGGGCGTCTGTTCCAAGGCGATCTTGACCGCGCCCATGATGCCGGATAGGGGCTCTTGCAGGGCTTCCAAAATCTCATTGCTGTTCAGCTTAAAGCTGCGCGGGATACCTTCCGCCAGGTTGCGGCCCTTGACCTCGATCTCCCGCACCTCGGTGCCCGGATAGGCGGTGCCGATTTCCTTCTTGATCCGCTCGGCGGTGGCCTCGCCAATCAGGGTGCCATAGTTGCGCCGCACGTAGTTGATGATGGCTTCGTCGAAGCGATCTCCGCCGATGCGCACCGAGTTGGCATAGACGATGCCGTTCAGGGACAGAACCGCCACTTCTGAGGTGCCGCCGCCGATGTCCAGCACCATGGAGCCCCGCGCCTCGTCCACCGGCAGGCCGGCGCCGATGGCCGCCGCCATGGGTTCCTCGATCAGGTACACGTCCCGGGCGCCAGCGCCGGCTGCGGATTCCTTGATGGCGCGCCGCTCGACCTGGGTGCTGCCGCAGGGCACCGCCACTAGAACACGGGGACTCGGGTGAATGAACTTGCGCGCATGCACCTTGTTGATGAAGTACTGAAGCATCTTTTCGGTGACCGTGAAGTCCGCGATCACGCCTTCCTTCAGGGGCCGGATGGCGGTGATCGTCTTTGGCGTGCGGCCCAGCATTTGCTTGGCTTCCTCGCCCACCGCCGCCACCGACTTGGCCCCGCCGGGCCCCCGGTCATGCCGGATCGCCACCACCGAGGGTTCATTCAGGACGATGCCCTGGCCCCGTGCGTAGATAAGGGTGTTGGCGGTGCCTAGGTCGATCGACAGATCGTTCGAAAAGAGTCCACGTAAGCGTTTAAAAAACATGAGGTTCCAGTCCCGGGGATGAATTCGAGTACAAGAGCCGGGGTGGCACGGAGTTCCCGCGCCCCAGGGTGTGTCAAACCGCGAATCTTACATCGCCACCCAGCGGAGGCAAAAAGACAGCCCATTATACCTGAACAATGACCGGCGAACCGATGGGAGCCGGGTTGGCC
>CAZIHO010000099.1:0-13472 GCA_964538875.1 uncultured Chromatiaceae bacterium | reverse complement strand
AGGGATTCGTGCATGAAGGCGACGCCCTGGGCGGAGGAGAAGTTGGTGGCGCGCAGGCCGGTCATGGACATGCCGGCAGTCACGGCGGCGGCGGCGTGCTCGGATTCGGGTTCTACGAATACCAGGGCATGGCCGGAAATATTCACGTGCCCCTTGGCGGTTTCCTCGGCCCAATACTCGCCCATCTGGGTTGACGGGGTAATGGGATAGGCACCGGCGGCGTCGGAAGCCTCGCGCTCGCACATGATGACCGCCGTGTTGCCGTCCATCACTGCCCGCACGCCGGGATACTTGAAGGTCTGCTGCTGTTCTTTCTTGCTGCCGAACATGATTACCGCCTCTTAATCCTAACCGCTCGGAACTGACGATCCCCGGACTGATTGCCCCGGAACGCCGCTAAATCCCCATACCCAAAAGTCAAGGGCCCACCACTGACCCACCCCTGCCACCGGTCCCCTACGGCGCCCAACGGGTTGGACGGCTACCGCCGCCTGCTCCACCCCTCTCCCAAGGCGACGCCCGCCGCCACCGATGGCCGGGCGCGGGCCTAACCGACCGGCAGGGCTTCCTTGCGGACGATCTTCTTGGCGTCCCGCCCCTTGATGATCTTCTTACCGGACTTGTCGTACCAGACGATGGCCCCGGTGGGGCACCGTTGGATGGCAAGATCCGACGCCAGCCGGTTCTTGCCGTAATCGATGACCGCCAAGTTGTCCCGGATCTCGATCAACCCCTCCGGGGCATCCACCGCGCAGCGGCCGCAGGCGGTACAAATCACCTCGCACTCGGCCTCCGCTTGCTCCCCCATTTCCTTGCTCAGGCAGGCCACCCACAACTGGTGGCTCAAGGGGTGAATACTGAACAGGGCCTTGGGGCAGACCTCTACGCAATCCCCGCAGGCGGTGCACTTATCCACGTCCACCTCGGGCAGCCCCACCCGGTTCATACGAATGGCGCCGAAGTCGCACACCACCTCGCAATCCGCTAGCCCCAGGCATCCCCAGCGACAGCCCTTGCCGCCACCGGACACCAGGGCCGCCGCCCGGCAGGAACTGAGACCCTTATACGAAGCCCTGACCCGGGCCACATGGTTGCCGCCGGCACAGGCCAGCCGTGCCACCCGCTTATCCGCCTCGCCCAGAGCCACGCCCAGAAAATTGGCGATTTGGGTGTTCATTTCCTTGGTATTGACCGTGCATTGGCCCGGCGTCAGTTCCCCGGCGACCACCCGCTCGGCGAAGTTGCGGCAACCGGCGGTTCCGCAGGCACCGCAATTGGCGCTGGGCAACAGGCTTTCCACCTCGTCGATGCGGGGGTCTTCGAACACAAACAGGTAGCGACTGGCAATGGCCAACGCCGAGGCGAGCAGGATGCCTAACAGGGTGATAAACCCCACCGCGACACCGATGTTGGAAACCGAGTCCAGCGTCATTGGCTTCAACCTCTCCCAATCGACTCCACCGACCGCGCATCCGACGGCTGAGCCCCGGAAGTTTCCCGTGCGGAATACGAAGCGCCGCCCGGGAAAACTGTGACAAGGGTGCCTTGGATACCCCACCCGGCAGCGTTCATCCCCAGACTGGAAGCGGTATGGTTCGAGGACACCGCATGCCTCGCGGGGATTGCTGCGCCGCAGCATAACAAGATCCCGGATCCAACACAAGATCCCCTTGGCAGACTCCTTACGGACAACCCTTACCCGGGGAAAATCTGGTCAAATTCAGCAGTTAATAGCTGGACCGGGCTGGTTGTCCGCCTGGAATTGGGCCGGGGTCCGGACAGGCGTTTACGCCCCCGTTACCCCTAGCAGCGACTCGACTTGGAAGCATGGCCGGATGGCTCAGCGCCATGGAGGGATACTAGGTTAGCCTTTAATAATATTGAAACATAACGCCGAAAACTATCTACCATTCATCGGTTAGGGGATTGCAAAAAATCCCTGGAGTTCGGGAGCGCCGGAACCAGCCGGCCGGCGGCGGGAAATGGCGTTCTAGACCGCTGGATCCACTGATTCATCCTTTATCGGACTTTCGACCTCGCCATCGGCGACAGTGAGCCGTTTGACTTCTACCTTCTCGATTTTCGAGCCGGTCATTTCCGTCACGGTCAGCCGGGTTCCATCCAAATCCAGTTGCTCGCCCGGTTTGGGCAGGCGCTCTAGTTGGAACAGGATCAGACCCGCCAGGGTTTCGTAGGCGTCCTTCTTGGGCAGGTCCAGTTCCAATTCGTTGTTGACCTCGTCGATGGTCAGTTCCCCGTCCACCACCGCCGTTTGCTCGTCCACCTGATTGACCGCCGGATCGTCCCCGCCGTTCTCGTCCCGCAGGCGGCCGACGATCTTTTCCAACAACCCGTGTAAGGTCACGATGCCAGCAGTGCCCCCATATTCATCCACCACTACGGTCAAGGACACGCCCTGTTCCTGCATTTCCTCGAACAAATCACCGATGTGCTTGAATTCCGGCACCACCAGGGGCAGGCGCAGCAGGGGCGTGATGTCCAACTGGAGCGCGGATTGGCCCTGGGACGCCACCAGGGTCAGAATGTCCTTGATGCCCACGAATCCCTGGATGCGATCCAGAGCGCCCTCGTACACCGGATAACGGCTGTGGGGCGATTGGGCATAAATCGCTAGGAAATCTGCCACCGTCGCGCCCATCTCGACGCCCACCACGTTTAGGCGCGGTACCATGGCCTCGCTCACTTCCCGGTCCGCGAACTCGAATACGTTGCGCAACATGACTTCCTCGCTAGGTTCCAGAAGGCCGTCTTCCTGGCTATCGGACACGATGCGCTTGAGCTCGTCGATGGACAGGATGGCCCGGTGCTGGCTCGCCACCGGCTTGGCGCCCACCAGCCGCAGGGTTGCGCTGGTAGCACGATCTAGGATACTTATAAATGGTCTTAGCAGTCTATCGAACAGCAGAATGAAGGGCGCAAGGAAAATAATCGTCCGCTCCGCCTGCCCGATGGAGAATATTTTGGGGGCCTGCTCCCCCAGCACGATATGGGCCGAGGTGATGATCGCGAAGGCGATGACCATGCTTACCGTATGGCTGATATAGCCCGGCTCGAACCAATCGTTGGCTGGAATCAAGCCCAGCGGCCAACGCAGCACTTCCGAAACAAACGGTTCGCCGATCCAACCCAGGGCCAGACTGGCCATGGTGATACCCAGTTGCGCCGCCGCCAGCACCCGGTCCGGTTCCGCCATCACCCGCAGCGCCAGTTTCGCTCCCCGCGCCCCCGCCTGGGCCAGGGACTCGAAACGGCCGCGACGGCTGCCCACCAGGGCGAATTCGATGGCGACGAACAAACCATTAGCCACCAGCAAAAGGACAACCGCCAGCAATCGCCACCAAAAATTGGCGATCTCGGGAGCTAAATGAGTTTCCATATTTGGGTGTACAACAACCTATGAGTACGGAGTCGGGGCAATTCCTGGGTCCAGAACCTCACTAGGGCCGCCGCTCTACTGATGAGATGCTGCATTCCATGCCGGCCAATATCTATCCCTCTCGGGAGATATATTAGGTGATTAGCGGACCCCGTCGGGGTGCCTGTTAAGATAGCGGCCCATGCGCACCCGGATTAAGATTTGCGGCCTGACCCGCGCCGAGGACGCCCAGGCGGCGGCCCGGCTCGGCGCAGATGCCCTAGGGCTGGTGTTTTATCCACCCAGCCCCCGCTCGGTCAGTCTGGAACAAGCCCAGGCGGTGGTGGCCGGTCTACCGCCATTCCTGACCCTGGTGGGTCTGTTCGTGGACGCGGAACCGGCCTGGATTCAGGCGGTCATCAACCAAGTCGGCGTGCAACTGCTGCAATTCCATGGCGATGAGACCCCGGCGGCCTGTGCGGCCCATGGGCGGCCCTGGATCAAGGCCTTACGCATGACACCCGGATTGGACCTGCTGGCCCAAAGGCGCGCCTACGGGGCGGCCTCGGCCTTGCTATTGGACGCCTACCACCCCACCTTGCGGGGCGGGACCGGCGAGCGTTTCGACTGGGAACGCATTCCCCCGGAGTTGGCTGGGGACATCATTTTGGCCGGCGGACTGGACCCGGACAATGTGGAACAGGCGGTGCGGCAGACGCGGCCCTACGCGGTGGACGTGAGTGGCGGCGTGGAACTGGCCAAGGGTATCAAGGACCCGGCGCGAATCCGGGCCTTTATCGAAGGGGTAGGACGGGGTGACGGCAGTACAGATTGATTACCGGCTATTTCCGGACGAGCGGGGCCATTTCGGACCCTATGGGGGCATCTTCGTCTCCGAGACCCTGATGCATCCCCTGGCAGAGCTGACCCAGGCCTATGCCCGTCATGCCCAGGACCCAGAGTTCGTGGCGGAACTGGACGCGGATTTCCAGCATTACGTGGGCCGCCCTTCCCCGCTCTACGAGGCGGTGCGCTGGAGTCGCGAACTGGGCGGGGCGCGCCTGTTCCTCAAGCGGGAAGACCTCAACCACACTGGCGCCCACAAGATCAACAACACGGTGGGCCAGGCATTGCTGGCGCGGCGCATGGGCAAGACCCGCATCATCGCGGAAACCGGCGCCGGTCAGCATGGCGTCGCCACCGCCACGGTGGCCGCCCGGCTAGGGCTGGAATGCGTGGTCTACATGGGTGAGGTGGACATGGCCCGCCAGGAGGCCAACGTCTATCGCATGCGTCTGTTGGGCGCCCAGGTAGTGGGCGTGAAATCCGGCTCCCGCACCCTCAAGGATGCCCTCAACGAGGCCATGCGGGATTGGGTGACTCATGTAGATGACACCTTTTATATCATCGGCACCGTGGCCGGCCCCCACCCCTACCCGCGCATGGTGCGGGACTTCCAGGCAGTGATCGGCCGGGAGGCTCGCGCCCAAATTCTGGCCCAGGCCGGCCGGTTGCCGGACGCCCTGATCGCCTGCGTGGGCGGCGGTTCCAACGCCATCGGCTTGTTCCATCCCTTCCTGGCCGACCAATCCGTGGCCATGTATGGCGTGGAGGCGGCCGGCGACGGCATCGAAACTGGCCGCCATGCCGCGTCCCTGACGGCGGGCCGGCCCGGCGTGCTGCACGGCAATCGCACCTATTTGCTGGAAGACGCCAACGGCCAAATCATCGAAACCCACTCCATCTCCGCCGGGCTGGACTATCCTGGCGTGGGTCCCGAGCACGCCTGGCTCAAGGACCTGGGCCGGGTCCAGTATGTACCGGTCACCGATGCGGAAGCCTTGGCCGCGTTCCATGCCCTGACCCGGGCCGAGGGCATCATCCCGGCCCTGGAATCCAGCCATGCCCTGGCCCAGGCGGCCAAGCTGGCCCCCCAACTGGACAGGACGGACATTTTGCTAATCAACCTATCCGGTCGCGGCGACAAGGACATGCACACGGTGGCTGCCCTGGACGGAATCAAACTATGAGCCGCATCGCCTCGGTGTTTGCCGAACTGCATCGCCAGGGCCGCACCGCCCTGGTGCCCTATGTGACCGCCGGCGACCCCAACCCGGCCGTGACCCTGCCCCTGCTCCATGCCCTGGTGGCGGCCGGGGCCGACATCATTGAACTGGGAGTGCCCTTTTCCGATCCCATGGCGGACGGCCCGGTGATTCAACGGGCCAGCGAACGGGCCCTGGTGCACGGCGTCAGCCTGACGGATTGTCTGGATCTGGTGCGCCGTTTTCGGATTGAGGATGACCGCACTCCCATCGTACTCATGGGCTACCTGAATCCGGTGGAAGTCATGGGCTACGGCCAATTCGCCGCCCGTGCCCGGGACGCCGGGGTGGACGGCGCCCTGATCGTAGACTTGCCGCCGGAGGAGGCGGACGACATGGCCGCCGCCATGACCGCCAACGGCGTCGATCTGATCTACCTGGTGGCGCCCACCAGTACCCCGGAACGCATCCAGCGCATTTGCGAGCGGGCCAGCGGCTTCGTCTATTATGTGGCGGTCAAAGGCGTCACCGGCGCCGCCCATCTGGACGTGGCGGCGGTGGCGGAGCGCCTCGACCTGATTCGCCGCGTCACCCGCCTGCCCCTGGGGGTAGGCTTCGGCATCAAGGATCCGGACACGGCGGCGCGCATGGCCCAGATCGCCGACGCGGTAGTGGTGGGCAGCGCGCTGGTGCAGCGGATCGAGCAGGCCCAGGACCAGCCAGACCAAATTCCGGCCCGCATCGGCGCCTTCGTCGGCACCCTGCGCGCCGCCATCGACGCGGTGGACGGGTCCCGCCCATGACGGATGCAACAGATCAGGAAACCGAAGACTCCGGCAGTTGGTTCGACAAGTTGAGACTGCTGGCCCTCAGTCCACGGCCGGCGACGACGGAACAACCGGCGCCCGCCACCGCCATCGAGCGGGGCGACGCCGGCAACAAGGGTGCCATGAGCTGGTTTGAGAAATTGATGCCAAGCCGCATCCGCACCGACGCCAGCAACAAGCGGGCGGTGCCGGAAGGCTTGTGGGCCAAGTGTCCCGGCTGTAGCGCCATCCTGTACCGGGCGGAAATGGAGCGTAACCTGGACGTTTGTCCCAAGTGCGCCCACCACAATCGCCTCACCGCCCGCCGCCGCCTGGATACCTTCCTGGACCCGGAACCCCGGGAAGAAATTGGCGCCCAACTGGAATCCGGCGATCCCCTGCGCTTCAAGGACAGCAAACGCTACAAGGACCGGCTCACCCTGGCGCAAAAACAGACCGGCGAAAAGGAGGCCATCGTAGTCCTGCAAGGCCGCCTCAAGGGCATGGACCTGGTGGCGGCGGCGTTTGAGTTCAATTTCATGGGCGGCTCCATGGGCTCGGTGGTGGGTGAACGCTTCGTGCGCGGCGTCAACGTCGCCCTGGAACGGGGCATCCCCATGGTGTGCTTTTCCGCGTCCGGCGGCGCCCGTATGCAGGAGTCCCTGTTCTCGCTCATGCAGATGGCCAAGACCAGCGCCGCCCTGGGTCGCCTGCGTCAGCGGGGCATTCCCTTCGTCTCGGTGCTCACCGACCCCACCATGGGCGGCGTTTCCGCCAGTCTGGCCATGCTCGGGGATCTGAACATTGCCGAGCCCAACGCCCTGGTCGGATTCGCCGGCCCCCGGGTGATCGAGCAAACGGTGCGGGAAAAACTTCCGGAGGGCTTTCAACGGGCGGAATTCCTGTTGGAGCATGGCGCCCTGGACATGATCCTGGACCGCCGCGCCCTGCGGGACCAACTGTTCTCCCTGCTCGGCATCCTGTTGCGCCGGCCCGCCACCTAGACCCGCCCCATGAGATTTTCCCGGCTCGCCGACTGGCTCGGCTGGCAAGAGCAGGCGCACCCGCGCAGCATTGACCTGGGCCTGGAACGGGTCACGGCGGTTTGGCGCCGGCTGCGGCCCCAAGGTATGCCCTGCCCGGTCATCACGGTGGGCGGCACCAACGGCAAGGGCTCCTGCGTCACCCTGCTGGACGCCATTCTGAGCGCTGCCGGCTACCGCACCGGCCGCTATCTGTCGCCCCACCTGCTGGATTACCGGGAACGCATCCAGTGCGCCGGTCAACAGGTGAGCGAAGCGGCCCTATGCGCCACCTTTGACCGCATCGACCAGGCCCGGGGCGACATCAGCCTCACCTATTTCGAGTTCGGCACCCTGGCGGCCCTGGACCTGTTCGCCCAGACCGGGCTGGACATCGCCATTCTGGAAGTGGGGCTCGGCGGGCGGCTGGACGCGGTGAATCTGCTGGACGCGGACCTGGCTCTCATCAGTTCCGTGGGGATGGACCACAGGGATTGGCTGGGGGACTCCCTGGACCAAATCGCCCGGGAAAAGGCCGGCATCCTGCGCCGGGGCCGGCCCGCCATCATCGGCCAGCCGGACGCGCCGCCGGCGCTGATGGCGGAAGCGGAACGCCTGGGCGCCCGTCCCTTCCTGGCCGGACGGGATTTCGGCTGGGAACGGGACGAGCACGCCTGGCATTGGCAGGGCCCGCAGCGCCGGCGCCGGTCACTGCCCATCCCCTCGTTGCGGGGCGACCACCAGTTGCACAACGCGGCGGCGGTGCTCATGGCCCTGGATTGCCTGGAAGCCCGCTTCCCGGTGGGCCAGGATGCCCTGCGCCAGGGCCTGCTGCGGGCGCGCCTGCCGGGCCGGTTCCAGGTGCAGCCGGGTCCGGTGACCTGGATTCTGGACGTGGCCCACAATGTCCCGGCCAGCCGCACCCTGGGCGCCAATCTGCGGTCCCTGCCCCCCACCGGCAGTACCCACGCGGTGTTCGGCTGCCTGCGGGACAAGGACGCCTCCGGCATACTGGCGGAGCTATCCCACCTGGTACAGCACTGGTATCTGGCCCAGTTGGACGGCGCCCGCGCCATGCCTCCGGAACAGATCAACCAGGCCCTGCATCTGGCCGGCGTGGACACCCTGGCCGGCAGTTACCCCCGGGTGGCGGATGCCCTGGTGGCAGCGGAAGCAGCGGCCCGCCCCGGCGACCGCATCCTGGTCACCGGCTCCTTCCTGACCGTCGCCGATGCCCTGCGCTACCTGGAGGATAGCGGCCGCCTGGACCCGTTATAATGGTGTTTTTCTCCGGAAGACCCCCAGGCTCCCCAATCCCCCATGGATGAACAATTGAAGCGTAGGCTGATCGGCGCCGCCGCCCTAGCGTCGCTGGCGGTGATTTTTCTCCCCATGCTGTTGGAACCGGGCCATCAGGCCGAGCCGCCCATCGAAGCGACCACCATACCGCCACGCCGGGCCGACGAGCCCGGCTTCCAATCCCGGGTTCTGCCGGACAAGGATGCCCAGTTGGCGCCCCATGGACCACCCATCACGCCACCGGCGTCCCTAGCCGCGCCCGCCGACCCGGAACCGCCGGCGCCCCTGCCGGCCCAAATCGGTATGCACAACGCCAAACCCAGCGCCACCCCGGCGGTCAAGCCTGGTACTCCGGCCAGCGGCAAACCGGTCCCGCCCACAGCAGTGGCCAAACCCGGCACCAGCAGCCCGCCGGCGCCACCGGCAGCCAAACCCGGCAGCACCAACCCACCGGCGCCGGCTAAACCCGGCACGCCACCGCAGCCGGTCGCCGTCGCCCCCAAAGCAACGACTGCCCCGGCGTCAGCGGGCCTGGCATCCAAGCCCGCCGCCCCAGCCACCACGCCAGCGACGCCCAAGACCCAGCCCGCACCGGCCCAACGCCCGGTGGTGGGCATGTCGGTCTGGGCGGTGCAGGTGGCGGCCCTGGCTGCCCAGAGCGACGCAGAAAAGCGGGCTGCCGAGTTGCGCAACAAGGGCTATAAGGCGTTCGTGGAACCCACCCAATCCGGCGGTAAGACCCTGTACCGGGTCCGGGTCGGCCCGGAAAAGGACCGGGCGCGGGCGGAGGACACCCTGTCCGACATCAAGAAAGATTTCAAGGATTGGGGCCAGGGCGCCAACCTGGTTCCTTACCCTTAGGGTACCTTGGGGCCGCCGTCGGCTCCCGGCTAGACGGGTTCAAACCCCCACTAGCAGATACTCCTCCACCAGTGCCCGCCGCACCTGGCCATGGGTGCCGAAATGGTAGCGATGGGCGCGCTGGTGGACCTGCACCTCGCCCTTGTAGCGGCCCATGAGGGCGACCAGCGTCTCCAGGTCCGGATACCCATTGGAACTGTAGGACAGCACCAGTTGGCTGCCTTGAAAGCGCCGGAATAGCCGGTCGAAGGCGTCCAGGGCGTCACGCCGGTAGCTGAACGGGGTATGGCGCTTGGGAATTTTGCGCACCTTGGTGGCATAATCGATGGTCAGCCCCTGCCAATAGCAGGATAAGCCTTCCAGAAAGTGGTAGCGCTTGATGTAGCAGTTGTCGTCGGACCGGGGCACGTAGGGCGGGTCCAGATACACCAGGTCTAGATCCAGGGCCGGCAGGTCGAACACATCGGACTGGAACACCTGATGGACCTGGCCGTTGTCGAATATCAACTGATTCAGCAGTGGCACCTGCTCCAGGAAGTGTTGCTCCAGGCTGAGGCGGAGATCCCGGCGGCCGTCGTCATAGCGGCTCAGATCCCCGGACAGGGTGAAGACGCCCCTGGGCTGACGCTTGAGGCAGGCACGGAACAGGGCCGCCAAAGCCAGGTCCCGCTGCTGGGAATGGGCCAGGCGGGCCAGGTTGCCGGACACCCGGTCCAGAAAACGCAGGTCCTCCGGCGTGAAGAAAATGCCGCTGAAGGTCTGTTCGATAAAGCCCATCGGACCGCTGGGTTCCCACAGCCGCTCCAGGGCGTCCGCGTCCAGCCAATGCTGGCTGTTTGCCACCAGGGCCCGGGCCAGGGTGGCGGGAAAACCCAGGTAGTCCGCCGCCACCACCCGCTTGCCCAGAGTCTTGAGCAGATAGGCCACAGAGCCAGCGCCGCAAAAGGGATCCAGAGCGCTGTCAAACCTAAGGCCCACCAGGATGGACCGGATCCAGGGTAACAGGCGCTGCTTGGAGCCCATATAGCGGAAGGGCGGATAGGCCGGCGCCGGGTGCGGCCCAGTCACGCCGCCAGCGTTTGCCGGGCGCAAGGCGCCTACCCTGGCCGGGCCGGCGCCTGGGGCAACCGGGATAGCCAGGCCCGCACCCGGGCGATGAGAGCGTCGGTGAGGCCGGTGAAGAAATGATCGGCACCATCCATCTCGACTTGGCGATACTGACGATTTTGCCCGGCGCGGGCCGCCGCCGCCCGCTGCGAGGCGGTGGCCCGCACCGGGTCCAGGTCCCGGCTTCCGTATAGATCCAGCACCGGCACCTGGATCTTGCGCAGAGCGCCCAGGGTCCCGCTGTCCAGCCGCCGCAAGTCGGCGCTCAAGCCGATGGCCACCAGCCCCGCCACGTCCGGAGGCGCATCCCGCCCCAGCCATTCCACCGCCACCCGTGCGCCCCAGCCATGCCCCACCAAGGCCACCTGGTTGATTTGGCGGGACTTGAGAAACTCCAGAGCAAAGGCAATGCGGGCAAAGGCCTCCGGGATCAGTGGCTCATAGGCCCCGTCCGGGGCGTCCTCCGCCGCCAGCGGCAACTGCACCGACAGGGTTTCCCAACCATGGGCGGGCAACTGGACCCGCAGGGGTTGAATCAGGGTCGCCCACTCCGGGTGGGCGCCCTGTCCGTGCAGCAGGATGACGCCACCCTTAGGTTTGGGCGTGGTGGCGGCCATGTGCAGGGCCAGAAAATCCAGTTGGCCGGTCTTGAGGCTCACGGACTCTCCCAACCGCACCCCCGCCTCGATCTCCCCGCGCAGACGCCGCTCCCGGGCCATGTCAGAGCCCTCGGCCCCATCCCAACCCCAGAGGCCCGCCAGCAGCAGGGCCAGCGCCCACGGAAATCGTCCGCCGGCCCGAATTTTTATGCTGAAAAGGCGCAAGCCCTGAAGTATATTAGACAACCCTGATGAACTCATGACGAGGACTCAACCCAGGCGACCGCCTGCCTTCTCAACCTGGAGTAGAACACACATGGCTAGCGATTTGATTGCACCCTCCATCCTCTCGGCGGATTTCGCCAAACTGGGCCAAGAGGTGGACAACGTCTTGGCGGCGGGCGCCGACATCGTTCATTTCGATGTCATGGACAACCATTATGTACCCAATCTCACCATCGGACCCCTGGTGTGTGAGGCCCTGCGCAAGCATGGCGTGACCGCCGACATCGACGTGCATCTGATGGTCAAGCCAGTGGACCGGATCGTGCCGGACTTCGCCCGCGCCGGCGCCACCTACATCACCTTTCACCCCGAGGCCAGCGAGCACATCGACCGCACCCTGCAACTGATTCGCGGGGAAGGCTGCAAGAGCGGACTGGTGTTCAACCCGGCCACGCCCCTCAGCTACCTGGACTACTGCCTGGACAAGATCGACATGATCCTCATCATGTCCGTCAATCCGGGCTTCGGCGGCCAGAGCTTCATCCCCGCCGCCATGGACAAGTTGCGGCAGGTACGGCGCATCATCGACCAATCCGGGTTCGACATTCGTCTGGAAATCGACGGTGGTGTCAAGGCAGACAACATCGGGGCAATCAAAGCGGCCGGCGCGGATACCTTCGTCTCCGGCTCCGGCATCTTCAGCAAGGGCCGAGACCAGGACCCCAACCGCTACGACGGCATCATCGCCGAAATGCGGCAACAACTGGCCCGGGCCGGCTAGGGTGACCAAGGACCTCATGACCCGGCGTCCGCGCCTGGTCCTGCTCGACCTGGACGGCACCCTGGTGGACAGCGTGCCGGACCTGGCCTGGTGCCTGGACGCCATGCTGGAGCAACTGGGCCGCCCCCCGGTGGGCGAGGCCCGGGCCCGCACCTGGGTGGGCAATGGCGTCCGGCGCCTGGTGTGCCGGGCGCTGGTAGGTCAACTGGAGGGCGAGCCGCCGGAACAGGACCTGGCCCAGGCCCTGCCCCTGTTCATGGACCTGTACGCCGCCAACACCTCCGGCCGCTCCCGGCCATACCCAGGCGTGCGCGAAGGGCTGGACTGGCTCAGCGCCCAGGGCTATCCCCTCGCCTGCGTCACCAACAAGGCCGCCCGCTTCACCGAGCCCCTATTGCGGGACCTGGACCTGTGGGAATACTTCCGGCTGACCATCTCCGGCGACACCCTGGCGGCCAGCAAGCCGGACCCCCTGCCCCTGCTGCACGCGGCGGCCCACTTCGGCGCCCCGCCGGCGGAATGCCTGATGGTGGGGGATTCCGTCAACGACGTGCGCGCCGCCCGGGCGGCCGGCTTCGGCATCATCTGCGTCACCTATGGCTACAACCACGGCAACGACATCCGGGACGCCCATCCGGACGACGTGATCGACTCCCTGGCGGAACTGCGGAATAAATTGGGGGCTGGCTGAGGGGTCGCCATCTCCTGGCCTTTCGCCCGCTGGCCTGACCGTCGCGAGCGGAATGGCCCCGCTGGCCCCGCCTTCTCGTTCCTGCGCGCCGGCGTGCGGTAACCGGCACCCAGGGCCAGGCCCAAGCCCATGACGCCTTGCCCTGGCAAGACCAACATCCGGGGGACACCCGGAGCGGGGCTTCTCTCCCGGTCCAGGCTCAGTTTTGGCAGGACGACGCCGGACCGGCAGATAGACGCACCCCGCGAATGGAGAACGCCAGCGAACGGGGATCACCGTTGCCTGGCACGACCGCCGGAGCATCGGTCAGCAATTGAAGCTGGGTTCGTCCTTGGGGCAGTTCCAGATCGAAAGCGACCCCTTGCTGCTGGCCAGGCACCAACTGAACTTCGGCCACCAGGCGGTCGCCCGCGCGCACCCTGACCTGGCGCGCCACCAGGGACCCCAGTTCAAACGTCACCCGCACCTGGTGCGTTTCCGGGTTTGAACTATAGAGGGTGACTGCCGCGTCGCCCCGGCTCCAGGACCAAGCGGCATCGGCCTGGCGCTCCCAGCCCAAAAAGCCGTCGCCTAGCAGCCTGTCGGCCTTTGCTACCTGGGCCGGTAAAATGCCCTTATTTCTGCGCGTGCTGAGAACCATGGCCCGATTTCTTTTGATCG
>CAZIHO010000098.1:0-13635 GCA_964538875.1 uncultured Chromatiaceae bacterium | reverse complement strand
GGTGGGCCGGCCTGGCGCAGCCGGAGGTCCTGGAGCCGCTGCTAGAATGGCGCATCGCACGACGCCCCCTGTTGTCGGTTTTTGGAAATATCCCATGCCTGAATCTACCACCGGACCCTGGTTGTACGGCCGGTTGCTGACCTACGTTCGGCCCTACCGGCGCCAATTTGGCTTCACGGTCCTGGCCATGGTGTTGCTGGCCGCCACCGAACCCGCCGTGCCGGCGCTGCTCAAGCCCATGCTGGACGGCAGTTTCGTGGACAAGGATCCGGACATGATCCGGCTCATTCCCCTGGCGTTGATTGGCTTAGCGCTGGTGCGGGGTGTGGCCATGTTTGGCAGTGACCTGGGGCTCAAATGGGTGGCGACCCGGGTGGTCATGGATCTACGGGAGCAAATGTTTGCCCGGCTGTTGGTGCTACCCACTGCCTTTTACGACCAGAATTCTTCCGGCAAATTGATCTCCAAGCTGATCTACGACGTGAATAACGTGGCGGACGCCGCCACCGAAGCCATTCTGGTGTTGGTGCGGGACACCCTGGCGGTGGCGGGTTTGCTGGCCCTGATGCTGTGGTTGGATTGGCGGCTGTCCCTGATCGCCCTCATGATGGGTCCGGCGGTGGCCATCATCATCCGCCTGCTGAGCGCCCGGCTGCGGCGGCTGAGCCGGGCGCAGCAAGAAGCCATGGGCCACATGACCCATGTGCTGGAGGAGGCGACCAAGGGCCACAAGATCGTCAAAATCTTCGCCGGTTACGCCTACGAACAGTCCCGCTACCACGATGCCGCCGACGGCGTACGCCGCTACCGGATGAAGTTTGTCATGGCGGCCAACTGGAACACGGTTTCCGTGCATCTGGTGGCGTCTCTAGCGTTGGCGGTGATTGTCTACCTGGCGTCCCAGATGTCCGCCCTGGGCAGTCTCACGGTGGGGGATTTCATGGCCTTTTTTGGCGCCATGGCCCTGTTGATCAATCCGGTCAAGCGGCTGACCAAGATCAACGAGCAGGTGCAAACCGGTCTGGCTGCCGCCCAAAGCCTGTTTGACCTGCTGGATCAGCCGGCGGAGCCGGACCAGGGCAGTCAGCCCCTGGCCAAGGCGCAGGGCGAGCTGGAGCTGCGGGGCGTGTCCCTGCGCTATCCCAATGCGGAAACGGACGCCCTGCGGGATCTGAACTTCCATGTGCGGCCCAATGAAACCCTGGCCCTGGTGGGCGCGTCCGGCAGCGGCAAAAGCTCCCTGGCGAACCTAATCCCTCAGCTGTATCACCCTAGCGCTGGCCAGATTCTGGTGGACGGCCGGGACCTGCTGGATATCCCCTTGCGGGACCTGCGCCGGCAAATTGCCCTGGTGAGTCAAGAAGTGGTGTTGTTCAACGACAGCATCCGGGCCAACATCGCCTACGGCGCCATGCAGGGAGCTCCGGACGAAGCAGTGCGGGCCGCAGCCCAGGCCGCCCACGCCCTGGAATTCATCGAGCCACTGCCGGCCGGGCTAGATACTGAAATCGGCGAGAATGGGGTGCGCCTGTCCGGCGGCCAACGGCAACGCCTGGCCATCGCCAGGGCGATACTCAAGGACAGCCCGATTCTGATCTTCGACGAGGCCACCTCGGCCCTGGACGCCCAGTCGGAACGCTACGTCCAGGAAGCCATCGCCCAACTACAGGGCAATCGCACCCTGATTCTCATCGCCCACCGGCTGTCCACGGTTCGCCACGCGGATCGCATCCTGGTGCTGGAACGGGGCCGGATCATCGAGAGCGGCAGCCACGAGCAACTGCTCGCCCAACAGGGGGTGTATGCGCGACTCTATCAGCAGGGCAGCGAGCCGGCCGGGTAGGTCCGGTCGTTGCGGGACTATGGTCTGGGGATGGGGGATCTCCGGCCTCAGAATTTGATCAGCTTGGAGCGACTACGTTCGTACTCCCGCTGGGCTTCGTCCCGGCGCGCCTCGGCGGCCAAGTGTTCGTCCCGCTCCAGGAATTTGTAATCGTTCAATACCGCCCGGAAGTACTCCACCCGGCCGTCCGTGCCAGCGCGCAGATGAATCTTGAGGAAGGCGCCCATGCCGTCTTCGGTGGACGCACGACTGCGCAGATGCCAGGTCAGCCACCAGCCGGACGAGGCCCGCTCGTCCGGGGGACCGTACTTGGTGGTCAAGTCTTGCAGCAGCTTTTCCGGGGTGGGACCTTCCCACAGGTTTTGCTCGTACATCACCACCCCGCCTAGGCCGCCAGAGACTGGGGAACTGAAGGTGAGGCTGAATCTGGCGCCGTCGGTGAGACGGACGGTTTCTTGGTAGGTGCCATAGGCGGGCGCTTGCCAATCGGCCTTGCGCTCCGGATGGACGCCGGAGATTTCGCTTTGCAATCTGGCTTCCGCTTCCTCCAGGGTTAGGCCAAGACTCAGGCCCCGGATCTCGAATTGGTCGCGGGTTGCGGTCCGGCGGGCCTGTTCGGCTTTCTTGGCCGCCCGTTCCTGGGCGGCTGGCGACTCACCGGCCAACAGGGGCCCTGCCAGCAAAGACAGGGTTAGAAGCATCCCAACAGCACCGGTCAGCCGTCCGCGCCATTGGGGTAAAGCTGCAACAATCCACATGAGACCAATACTCGGGAGTTAGTCGAGGTGCTTCGGCAGGTTGCGTGGCCAGCCGGTGCTAAACCTGATGACCGTCAAGAACCAGGTTTCCCTATTGTCTCAATAGGCGTTCTCGTTTGTGAATCCCTTCTGCAGGGTCCAGATGATTATTTTCAGGTCCAGCAAAATCGACCAGTTGCGGATATACCAGAGATCTAGTTCCACCCGCTTCGCCATTTTGTCCAGGGTATCGGTTTCGCCACGCCAGCCGTTGATCTGAGCCCAGCCGGTGATGCCGGGCTTGACCTTGTGGCGCAGCATGTAGCCGGGAATCAACTGGCGGTACTCCTCGTTATGGGCCACTGCATGGGGCCGGGGACCCACCACCGACATGGTGCCCAGCAGGACGTTGAAGAATTGGGGTAGTTCGTCCAGGGAGGTGCGCCGCAACCAGGCGCCGAAGCGGGTGACCCTGGGATCATCTTTGGTTACCTGGGAAATCTGGGGTCCATCCTGCCATTCATTCATGGTGCGAAATTTCCATACTAGAAAGCAGCGCCCATCCAAGCCGTAACGGGTTTGCCGGAAGATTACGGGTCCCGGCGATCCGGTACAGATAGCCAGCGAGATCATGAGCATGGGCAGGGCCATGACCAGCACCACCAGACCTGACACGATCAAGTCCTCCAGACGCTTGGCCCAGCCCTCGATGCCTAAAAATGGCGTTTCCTGGATACCGATGGTGGAAATGGGCCCCACGTTGACCCAGCGTGCGTGCAGTAGATCGAACATCAACAGATCGGGCACCAGATACACGGATATCGCCGTGTCCCGAAAGGCGGCTAGCAGCCGGTTGATTTCCTGTTCCCGGGAAAAGGGCATGGCGATATAGACCCGGTCCAAATCCCCCCGCTCGGCCCGGTCGATCAGTTGATCGAAATTTCCGGCCAGGGGCTCAGGAAAGTCTGGGTCCCGGGCCGACTCCTCCTCATGAAAACCCACCACCTGATAACCCATGGACGGCGCCCGCCGCATGAGGCGCGCCAGCCGCAAGCCCTGTTCCGTGGTGCCGGCGATGGCGACCCGCCGGGAGTTGTAACCATGACCACGCAGGTAGCCCAAAAATTGCCGGATGACCAGCCGCCACGACAACAGGATAATCGGCGTCGTAATAAACCATAGCCCCAGGGCCAGCCGGGAATAGCTGGCGGTGGTTTTAGTGGCATAACCAAGCGCCAGCAGGGCAAACAGGGTTAAGGACCAGGAAAGAGCAATGGGCGGTGCGTATTGAAACCAGGGAATCCCGCGCCAGGACCGGTATAGATGGGTAGTCTCCGCGAACAAATAGAAGCTGGGAATGGCCGCGAATCCAGCCAAGGCATATTGCTGGGACCATGGGGCGTCCAGGGCTAGGGTGACCAGGTATAGGCAGGCGACAATCAGCACGGTGTCGGAAACCCGGTAAAAAAAACCGAGTTTCGATTGATGCTGTTTCATGAAGCCTTGATGCACCCGACTATTTCCTTGAATCCCGCCGACCCTAGCCTGTCGGGCTGGTTAGGCTCGACAGGACACTCTCCTGGCTCGGCCATTACCCCGGGAGGGGCGTCAAGCCCAGCCGTTTAACTCCCCATTGTCCGCTCTTGAGCGGCCTAGGGCTAGGGTGGATGGGTCGATATGCCAACGGGTCGACCCCGCCGGCCGTCGCGGCGATATAGTTCCCAGGCGTCCGGGAGCCTGGGCGGCCGCTTGGGTTTGTTCACCGACCGTGGGAGGTAGGGACTGGATCATGATGGGGCAATGGGCGCGCTGGCTGTTGTTGGTAGTGGTGGCCGGTGCTGGTGGGTATCTGTACCAGGCTCAGCCCAGGTCAGGGGTGGCGGCCCCACCCGCAGTACGGCCGGTGCCGGTCCAGGTTCAGCCCGTGGTGCGCAAGACCTTGCCGGTGCGGCTGTCGGCGGTGGGCCGGGCCCAGGCCGCCGCCAGCGTCACCCTCAAGTCCCGGGTGGATGGACAATTGCTGGAAGCCCACTTCAAGGAAGGTCAATTGGTCCACCAGGGGGAGCTGTTGTTCCGCATCGACCCCCGGCCCCTGGAAGCGGCCCTGGCCCTGGCCCAGGCCAATTTGGGACGGGACCAGGCCCAATTGGACAAGGCGCGGCTGCAACTGCGGCGCCAGCAGGGCTTGGCGCCCAAGGGTTATGTCTCCGGCGAGAATTTGGAGGACGCCCGCGCTACCGCCGAAGCGTTGGAGGCCACCATTCGAGCCGATCAGGCAGCGGTGGAGCTGGCCCGGCTGCAACTGGGTTACGCGACCCTGCACGCACCCATCACCGGGTTGGCAGGCGCGCGCTTGGCGGATCCCGGCAACCTGGTCAAGACCAATGAAACGCCCCTGGTGGTGATTAACCAGGTGGAGCCCCTGTACCTGGTCTTCGCGCTACCGGAACGCTATCTCCCGGAGTTACGGCGCCGGTTGGCCAGCGGGATGCTCAAGGTGGAGGCAGATGCCCAGGATGGGGGCGGGCCGGTGGTGGGAGAAGTGGAATTTCTGGACAACCGGATTGATCCGGCCACCGGAACCATCGCCTTGCGGGCAATCTTTGCCAACCAGGACCAGCGCTTGCATCCGGGTCAGTTCTTGCGTCTGGACCTGTTGTTGGGGGAATTGACCGATGTGCCGGTAATTCCGGTCCGGGCGGTGCAGGCCGGGCAGAGGGGGGATCAGGTGTATCTGGTGTCGCCGGACCGGCGGGCCGAATTGCGTCCCGTGACCCTGGGTCCCCGGGTTGGGGACGAGGTGGCGGTGAGTGCCGGTCTTGAAGGAGGCGAACAACTCGTCATCGACGGCCAGGCGCGCTTGGCCAAGGGCGTCAAATTGGACCTGAAAGAGGCTGACCCGGCAGCGGGCCAGTGAACCTGGTGCGCCGGACTAGGTATTGCTTAGGTACAAACCGCTGCCGGGCGGGGCGGGGCCTCATGGCCAGGGCTTTGCCAGAGCCGCCAGCATCCGGGGTGATGGTTGGCCGGTAGCCGGGAACTACCGGTAATTGAGATTTGGCAGTGCCTAGGCAAATTGGTCCTGGGTGGCACGCGCGACCTGGAAATAATATAAGATTTTCAATCTGTTAGAAATTAGGGCATAGGTCGATCAAGCATTATTTCCTAGCATAGACAAGGTCTGGAATCGTTCGATCATGCAACTTTCCGAGCTGTCCATCCGCCGTCCGGTGATGACCACGCTGGTCATGGCCGCATTATTGGTGTTCGGCTTCATGGGCTATCGGGCGTTGCCGGTCAGCGAGCTGCCCAACGTGGATTTCCCCACCCTCTCGGTGAGTGCCAGCCTTCCGGGAGCCAGTCCCGAGACCATGGCGTCGGCGGTGGCCACGCCCCTGGAAGCGCAACTTTCCACCATCGCCGGGCTGGATTCCATGAGTTCCAGTTCCGCGCTCGGCAGTACTCAGATCACCCTGCAATTCGCCTTAGACCGGGACATCGACGCCGCCGCCCAGGATGTCCAATCGGCCCTTACCATTGCCGCCCGCCGGCTGCCCCGGGAGTTGCCGAACCCGCCCACCTTCCGCAAGGTCAATCCAGCGGATTTTCCGATTTTTTACCTGGCCTTGACGTCCGCGTCCCTGCCCCTGTCGAAGGTCAACGAATTCGGTGAAACCCTGCTGGCCCAGCGGATTTCCACCATTTCCGGCGTGGCCCAGGTGTCGGTGTTCGGTCCCCAGAAATTCGCAGTGCGGGTGCAGGCGGATCTGGACGCCCTGGCCGCCAGGGGTATCGGCATCGATGAACTGCAGCAGGCCCTGGTCCAGGGCAACGTGAATCTGCCCACCGGCGTCCTGGATGGGAGCCGCCAAGCGCTCACCATCAAGGTGGACGGTCAACTCACCAACGCGGCGGCGTTCCGGCCTCTGGTGGTGGCCTGGCGCGACGGGGTGCCGGTGCGTTTGGAGGAAGTGGCGCGGGTGCTGGACAGCGTGGAAAACAATCGGGTCGCGGGTTGGTTCAACGGGACTCGGGGCCTGATTCTGGCGGTGCAACGCCAACCGGGTACCAACACGATTGAAACCGTGGATGCTATCAAGAAAATATTGCCGGCGTTCCAGGAGCAGTTGCCGCCGGCGATCAAGCTGGAGATTCTGTACGACCGCTCGGTGACCATCCGGGACTCCATCCATGACGTGCAATTCACCCTGGCCCTGGCCGGGATCCTGGTGGTGCTGGTCATTTTCCTGTTTTTGCGCAACCCGTCCGTGACCCTGGTGCCCAGCCTGGCCTTGCCGCTGTCGGTGATGGGCACCTTCGGCGTCATGTATCTGTTGGGTTATAGCCTCAACAATCTATCCCTGCTGGCCTTGACCTTATCAGTAGGGTTCGTTGTGGATGACGCCATCGTGATGTTGGAAAACATCGTCCGCCACATGGAACTAGGGGAAACGCCCTATGACGCGGCGGTCAAGGGTGCCCGGGAAATCGGGTTCACCATCATCTCCATGACCCTGTCCCTGGCGGCGGTCTTTATTCCGGTGTTGTTCATGGGCGGTATTGTGGGGCGCCTGTTGCACGAATTGGCGGTGACCATCTGCGTCGCCATCGTGATTTCCGGGTTGGTGTCCCTGACGTTGACGCCCATGTTGGGTAGCCGCTTCGTGCGCCCGACGCCCAAAACTGGGCATGGCGCCGCCTATCGGCTGGCGGAACGCTTTTTCGATGCCCTGCTGCGGGGTTACGAGGGGGGCTTGCGCTGGTCTCTGGCCCATCGGCGTCTGGTGATGCTGGGGTTCCTGGGCACCCTGGTCAGCTCAGCCTATTTGTACGTCCAGATTCCCAAGGAATTTCTGCCCAACCAAGATCTGGGCCAGTTGTTCATTTTCACCGAGGGCGCGCCGGATGCTTCCTTCGCGTCCATGGTGGAACACCAGCGCCAGGTGATGGATATCGTTCTCCAGGATCCCAACGTGGCGGGCCACATGTCCACGGTGGGAGTCGGCGGTCCCCGGGTCACCGGCAATCTGGGTCTGGTGTTCATCGCCCTCAAGCCCCGGAGTGAGCGGGAGTTATCCGCCGATCAGGTGATTCAGTCGTTGCGGCCGAAATTAGCTGGGGTGGTGGGACTAAAGACCTTCCCCCAGAATCCGCCGCCGATCCGGATCGGCGGCATGCTGACCAAGGCCCAATACCAATACAGTCTCAAGGATACGGACCTGGACTCCCTCTATGACTGGGCGGGCATTTTTCAGGAGCGCCTGGCCAAGGAACCGGGCTTTTTGGACGTGACCTCGGACCTCAATCTGAACAGCCCCATCATGCAAATCCACCTGGACCGGGACCGGGCCGCCGCCCTAAGCCTGACCGCCGGCCAGATCGAGGACGCGCTGGGTGCCGCCTTCGCCAGTCGCCAGGTGTCCACCATCTATACCTCCGCCAACCAGTATCAAGTGATTCTGGAGGCGAATCCCCGCTATCTGGAGGATCCCGCCGCCTTGGAACGCCTGTCAGTGCGGGCAGCCACCGGCAACCTGGTGCGATTGGACGCCGTCGCCACCAGGGAGCCGGGACTCCAATCCCTGACCGTCAACCATCAGGGGCAACTGCCGTCCGTCACCCTGTCCTTCAACCTAGCCCCCGGCACCTCCCTGGGCACCGCCCTGGACCGGTTGCGGGCGGTGGAACGGGAACTGCGACCGCCGCCGACCCTATCCACCAGCCTGCAAGGAACCGCCCAGGCGTTTCAGGCCTCCCTCCAGGGCCAGGGATTGCTGCTGCTGATGGCGGTGCTGGTGGTGTACCTGGTATTGGGCATTCTGTACGAAAGTTTCATCCATCCCCTCACGATTCTCTCGGGCCTGCCGGCGGCGGGCCTCGGCGCGCTCCTGGCCCTGCTTTGGTTCAAGGTGGATCTGAGTCTGTATGCCTTCGTGGGCATCATCATGCTGATAGGTATCGTCAAGAAAAACGCCATCATGATGATCGACTTCGCGTTGGAGCGGCGACGCACCCTGGGTGAGGATGCCGAGCAGGCCATCTACCAGGCCTGCCTGATCCGCTTTCGCCCCATCATGATGACCACCATGGCGGCCCTGGCGGGCACGCTGCCCATTGCCCTGGGCATCGGCGCCGGCGCGGAAGTTCGCCAACCCCTGGGTCTGGCGGTGGTGGGTGGCCTGGTCCTGTCCCAGTTTCTGACCCTGTATCTGACGCCGGTGATTTACCTCTATTTGGAACGTCTGGTGGGGCGGGTAGCCGCCGGCGCCAGCGCGCAGGGTGTTTGAATACTCGATCCGCCGCCGCGGACCCTGCTCCGGGGTCCTTTTCCCGCCGCGCCCGAGTGGTCCTTCAGCGGTCAAGGACACTGCCATGTCCGCCACCGGCGGCAAGCCCTGGCCCCACCCGGCTGAAGAGTCAGGAAACAACGTAAGATTGACAAAAATCGTTGAAAAGTTCTTACAGATCGATAGGTTGCTACTCTACTTGATTCATGGGTGGTGGTTGGATCAAGGACTGGGCCGCCATAGTCAAAAAAGGACGCCGTGGTGAGAGCCACACGGGTGAGTTTGGGGATGGGTATCACAGGGACCATGGGGGCCGGTCTGGCCGGCTGGCCCCGGCCATGAGCGTTGGCGCCAAGATTTCCGCCGCCCTGGTATCCACCCTCCTGCTGCTATGGGTGTTGACCGGGCGCTTGATCCTGCAAGAAGACCAGCGGCTATTGGATAGCCAAGCGGATAGGCACGGAGAGGCCCTCCTTAACCTCATCGCCGCGCTCGTCATGGAGCCCCTGGTGGCAGCGGACTATGGGCGCTTGGAATCCCTATTGGGGGATATTGGCAAGGGAACGGCGGAAATTCGGCAGATTGAAGTGTTCCGGAATGGCGCCAAGGTGGCGGGCTATTGGAGTGGCAGCCAGTACGGCAGCCGCGAGTGCATTGGCTTGGTCATGGCTCCGGCGACGGACTCTGCGCCAGCGGCGGCCATGGGCCAGGTCCGGTTGCTGCTAGCCAGGGACGGGCGGCCAGTGCTGGCCGGGGAATGGGAGCAAAATATCTGGGTATATTTGAGCGCCAGTTTCGTTGGGACCCTGCTGGTTCTGCGCTGGATGTTAGGCCGCACGCTGCGGCGGCGGGTGGCGCGACTCAGCCGCTCAGTCGAAAGCATCGTCACCCAGGAGCTAGCGGCGGAGGTTCCATCTACCCAGAGTATGGGGCCGCCGGCCGGCGGTGACGAGTTCGATGGTCTGGAGGCCCGCCTGGCCATCATGCACGCCGGCCTGCGCCAAAGGAACGATCAATTTCGCGCCCGCGCCGGGGGATTAGACGTAGCGGCGTTGGACCAAACAGCGCAATGGGGGGCGGCCAAGGAACGGGCCGAATCCGCCAGCCGCGCCAAGGCGCTATTCCTGGCCAACATGAGCCACGAGATCCGGGCGCCCATCCACAATCTGCTCGGCTACGCGGGTTTGCTCAAGCAAACCGGCTTGGATGCCAAGCAGCGGGACTATGTGGCGGCGATCGGCCAGTCGGCGGAAAAACTGCGCGAGATGCTGGACGGGATGCTGGATTTTTCCCGGATCGAGTCCGGGGAAATCGCCCTGGAACAGCGGGAGTTCGACCTGCGGGAACTGGTCGATTTCTGCAATCTCAGCCAAATGCCAGTGGCCTATGCCAAGGGTCTGGAATTGGTGGGGGGCATCTCGCCAGGGACGCCCAGGCGATTCATCGGTGATGGGAATCGTATCCGCCAGGTGTTGGTCAACCTAATGGGTAACGCGGTCAAGTTCACCCACCTGGGCGGCGTGTATCTGTGGGTGGAGCCCCTCAACCAACCCGGCGTGCCCGGATTGCGGTTTGAAGTCCAGGATACCGGCATCGGCATCGGCGATGCCGAGCGGGAGCGGCTGTTCCAACCTGTTGTGCAGGCGGACTCCAACGCCAGGCGGCGCTATGGGGGCAGCGGCTTAGGATTGGCGATTGCCAAGCAATGGGTGGAACGGATGGGCGGGCAATTGGGATGTTCCAGTCAAGTGGGGCAGGGAGCCCTATTTTGGTTCGAGCTACCCCTGCGTCCCCAGTGCACTCAAAGAAGTCTTGAATGGGATCGGCCATCCCTGGTTGGCCATCGGCTGCATTTGTTCGAGCCGTCGGTGTTGGCGCGGCGGGCGCTGGTCGCCAATCTGGTGAGCCTGGGCTTTGAGGTGGCGATTCAGCAAGGGGAAGCCTTGGGGGCCAGGCCCAATGGCGGGCATCAGGGGGTGGATTTGCTGGTCCTGAGCCTGGTGGCGGCGGATGACCAGCAGTCCATCCTGAAACTGTTGCAAGGCTTGGCTCCGGACCAGACCCCACCCCTGCTGGTATTGGGCAATATGCTGGAGTTTCCGCCCTGGATCCGGGAATTGCCTTGGGGGCCGGCGGTAACGCTGGCCAAGTGCTCCGGGCAAGACCAATGGCTGGAAATTCTGAGCCGGTTGCTGGAGCGAGGGAGAGTCATTTCTGGCACGGAGGCCACCGCTGGGCCAGGAACGGCGGGGGTGCGAACGGTTGGCGACATGGCTTTCGTTGCCGGGTGCAAGGTCCTGGTGGTGGATGATGCGGTATTGGGCCGCATTTACGCTCAGACCCTCCTGGCCCAAATGGGTGTCCAAGCCCTGGTGGTTGATAGTGGTGCTGCCGCCCTGGAAATCCTGACGCGGCAGCCGGTTAATCTGGTGCTCATGGATATCCAAATGCCGGAGATGGATGGTCTGGAAACCACGCGGCGGCTTAGGCAACTCCGAAACCAAGGACCCCGCACGCCGGTGATTGCGCTGACCGCCTACGCGGACCAGAAAGAGCTGGAT
This sequence comes from uncultured Chromatiaceae bacterium, assembly GCA_964538875.1. Taxonomy (GTDB): domain Bacteria; phylum Pseudomonadota; class Gammaproteobacteria; order Chromatiales; family Chromatiaceae; genus CAZIHO01. The sequence continues at coordinate 2,207 of CAZIHO010000098.1, read as the reverse complement.
TATTTTCTGGCCCAAGGCATGGATGATTGCATCACCAAGCCCATGCACCCGGACCGGCTGTGGGCCATATTGGCACGATGGTGCGGGGCGGATGCGAGACGGCGGGTAGGCTAGAGGTCCACCGGCGCCCATCCCAACCGGGTGAGGGTCATTTGCTCCCTAAAACCCAGTTCCTTCAACAAGGTGACGGTTTCCTCCAGGCACAGCCCCAGTTCGGCGGGCCGGTGGGCATCGGAGCTAACGGTCACCGGGACACCCAGGGCCAGGATCCGCTCCAGCACCCAGGGACCTGGAAAGGGGGTAGGGCAGCGCCGTTGGTAGATGCCCCGGGTGTTGACCTCGACGATGAGGCCCGCTGCCTGGATCGCCGCCAAGGTGTCCTCCACCAGCGCCCGGTACCAGGGTTCGTCCTCGGAAAAATGGCGGCCCGCCCCGTGCATCTTGATCTTATCCAAATGTCCCACCACGTCCGGCGGCTGCTCCCGGACCATGGCCTGGATCTGTCCATAATAGGCACCGACGCCGGCCTGGATGTCACCGTCAAATCGCTCGCGCAGCCCTTCGTCAAAGGTTGCCGGGTTGGGGCCGTCGATGAACCAGAGACCCCGCCGGTCCGGGTTGGCCACCAGATGCACGGAGCCGATGCGGTAGTCCAGGGCTAGGGCACGCTGAAGCTCGGCCGGGGAGGCGCCGGCGCCTGGGATGAAATCCACTTCTAGGCCCAGCCAAATATCCAGGCGATTCCGGTAGCGCTGCTGCAAGGCCTGGATCTCGGCCAGGTAGCCGGGCCAGCGATGTTCCGGCAAGGAAAAGGGCGTGTGGAACGGAAGGGGGCCATGATCGGAAAATCCGAGGCTCCGGAAACCCAGGCGCAGCGCTTCGGTAAGGTAGTCCTCCGGCGCCGCGCCGCCGTCGGAAAAATGGGTATGGGTGTGCAGATTGAAATCCATGGCGTGGCAGTTCCTGGGTTTTGTGTAGCCGGCGGCCGGGCGCATGGGGCCATGGTAGCGAACGGGGTCTCAATTTCAATCGAGTCCGGCCGCTACTGCCCGAAGGCGGATCAGTACAAGCACCGGCCTAGCGACCCATAGCTGGCGCCGCCGCGCTGAGGTCAGGGGGTGCCGGTGGGATGCGGGTTCCAACGAACGCTGCAGCGTTCGTCAGCCGGTTAGTTCTTTCCATGAGGCCAGGCCGTGTCCAGAACCCAGCAGACCAAGCAGAAAATTCCCGTCGAGCGGCTCACCAAGGGCCTGTACGTGGATTTGCAACTGTCCTGGAGTGAACATCCCTTCCTGTTTTCTAAGTTCAAGATCGTGTCTGACCAGCAGATTGCCGCGATCCGGCAACTGGGCTTGACTGAAGTCACCGTTCTCATCGACCAGTGCGACGTTCAATTCGATTACCAGAGCCAAGAGGAGGAGGCGCCCGACCTCAATGCGGCCGATGCCTTGTGGAAGGATAAGAATGAGCATTTGGTCCAAGCCCGCCAATACCGACAGCGGCGTGCCGAAGTGGTACAGAGATACCGCAATAAGGCGGCCATGGCCAACAAGTTGGTTCGGGACCTAAAAAGCTATCCGGCTAATGCGATTCGCGACATGGATGACATCGTTGTGGAATTGGTCCAGGACTTTGAACACCAAGGCGATCTATTCACCAATCTAGTGAATCTCGGCGGTGGCGCGCACAGTATTTATAACCATTCGGTCAATGTCACCATCCTGAGCCTGATGTTGGGTGCGGCCCTGGATCTGCGGGGCGATGAGCTGCGGCAGTTGGCGATTGGGGCGCTATTGCATGATGTGGGCAAGATTGAGCTACCGTCTCAAATAGTGAATAAAACGGGACCCCGTACCCAGGCCGAAGAGCATATTTTTCAGCGGCATACCCTGCTGGGGCGGAAATTGACCGAGCGGGTGCGAACCTTGCCGGAATCCATCCTGGATGTGATAGCAAATCATCATGAGCATTTGGATGGCAGCGGATACCTCCGGCAGCTAAAAGGCCGGGAGATTTCCACCTTCACCCGCATCGTCAGTATCGCCAACCTTTATGACAATCTGTGCAATCCGCCGAATCCCAGCCAGTCCATGGCGCCCAAGACCGCCCTTGCGGTCATATACACTAAATTCAATGCCAAGGTGGATCATGCGCTGGTGGCCCAATTCATCCGCCGGATTGGGGTTTACCCGCCGGGCACGGTGGTG
>CAZIHO010000097.1:0-13644 GCA_964538875.1 uncultured Chromatiaceae bacterium | reverse complement strand
CACCTTGAATTTTTCAAGGTGCCCTTAACAATGGGGTACACAGGACAGCCAAAAGCTACGAGGCTTTCCGCTGCGGCTCCAAGCCGCTCCGCTTTTGTCTTTCGGTGAGCTCAAGCGTTAGGCTTGGTGGGCGGCAATCCAGGGCGGTGCCGCAGCCCCCTCCCAAGCCGCAGCAAAAGCGGCCTGATCTGCCCGGGAGATCGAGTCCGCCATGGCGATCTGACTCACGCCACCCATTCTTTAAGGTTTCCGAACCGGACCAGCCCCGGACAAGCAGCCGACCGGGGTTACAACGGGCAGTATTTCACCGGGCGCAACTGCGGAAACCGCTGTGGATGTCATTGCGTTCCACCGTGAAGAAATTGCGGTATCTGGGATGGGCCATGCGGGGGTCAGTGGCGCGGCTGGCGCCCTTGAGTACGTAACGCTGTTCCTCGAAGCCGAACCGGGAATAGTCCCGGTAGGGGTGGGCGACAAAGCCGGTGAAGGGCTGGAAGCGGCTCGCGGTCCATTCCCAAACGTCACCCCAGTCAAACTCTGGCGCGGTCAGGGCCGCGCATTCCCATTCCGCTTCGCTGGGCAGCCGGCGCCCGGCCCAGGCACACCAGTCCTGGGCTTGGTCCCAGGTCAGGTGCAGGGCGGCGGTATCCAGGTCCAGGGGTTCCCAGGTGCCAAACCGCTGGGCTTGCCAGATGCCGTGCTGTTGACGCACATAGCGGGGCAGGCTGACCGCGCCACTGGCCACGCCGGGCAGAAAGCGCCGCCAACTGACCGCCACCCGGTCGATGGCGTAGGGGGCCAGGTCCAGGGGGTGGGCGGCCAATTCGTTGTCGAAGGCAAAGCCGGGACCCCCATGGCCGAGCTGCCAGCAGCAGCCGGGGATGAGCAGGTCCTGGGCCGGCGGCAGGGGCCGTGCCCAGGGGCGGGACTGGGGCGGCAGGGGAATTCCCAGCGCCTGGGCCATGTAGGTGCCGGCCTCGGCGTGCATGTCCTCGTGGAACAGCACCAACTGGTAAAAGTAGAGGCTGTCCAGCGTAGCCGGTTCCTGGGCCAGCAGGTGCAAGGTTTCCGTTAGACTGTCCGCCAGATAGGCGCGGGTCGCGGCCAGATCCGGCAAGGCCAGCTGCCAGCGCTGCCGGTGGGGCACCTCGCTGGAGTTGTACCAGGCGTCCGCGTTCGCCAGGCGGCCCACCGGCCGGGCGTGATTCGGCTCGCAGGCCAATCCCAGCCGCCGTTGACGGTTGCGGGCGATCCAGTAATCCTGGAACCAGGCTATGTGGCCCAGTTCCCACAGGGGCGGGTTCAACTGGGGCGAATAGGCAATGGGCAGGGTTTCGCCGAGGGCGGCGACGTAGGCATCCAGCAGGCTTAGGGTGCGGCGGCGCGCATCCTGGAGTCCGGTGGCGAGCACCTGGGGATGGCCCTGGCGGGTGAGTTCGGCGATGGAAAAATCAGTGGTCATGGGTAAAGGGCTTCAAGAGCGGCGGACGCGGCGTCTGGCGATTATCACGCCGGCGGTGGCGGCGGACAACAACGGCAACTGGCAGACGGCGGAGCGCTGGCAAGGGTTGTTGACCGGCTGGTGCGCGGCGCGGGTGCGGAACCAATGGCCGGACCCGGAGGCGGACGGGGATCAGGCCCTGATCGCGCTGCACGCGCGGCGTTCGGCGGATGCCCTGCTGGCCTGGCACCAGCGGCACGGTGGCGAACGGTTGGCGCTGGTGCTGACCGGCACGGATTTGTACCGGGACATCCTCACCGATCCCAGCGCCCAGCGCTCCCTGGCGCTGGCCCGCTGGCTAGTGGTGCTCCAGGAGCGGGGCCCCCGGGCGCTGCCCATGGCGTTCCGGTTCAAGACCCGGGTGCTGTTCCAGTCCAGCCCGGCCAGAAAGACCCTGGTCAAATCCAACCGCCATCTGCGGGTGCTGATGGTGGGCCATCTGCGGGATGAAAAATCCCCGGAGACCCTGTTCGCGGCCGCCCGCCTGCTGGCCGGGCGGGACGACATCTTCATCGACCACATCGGCGCCGCCCTGGACCCGGCCCTGGGCGCGGCGGCCCAGGCGACCATGGCGGCGGCGCCCCGCTACCGGTGGCTCGGCGCCCGTACCCACCAGGAGACCCGGCGCCGTATTCAGCAGGCTCACGCCCTAGTGCATGCCAGCCGCATGGAAGGGGGGGCCCACGCGATTCTGGAAGCGGTGGTGAGCGGCACCCCGGTGCTGGCGTCCCGGGTGGAGGGCAACCTGGGCATGTTGGGGGATGACTACGGTGGTTACTTTCCCTGGGGTGACGCCCATTCCCTGACGGATCTGCTGATCCGCTGCCGGTTGCGTCAGGGGGAAGGCGAAGGAGGCGGGTTATTGCGACAATTGGCCGATCAATGCGCCCGCCGCGCGCCCCTGTTCCATCCCGCCGCCGAGCGCGCCGCCCTGCGCCGGCTGGTGGACGACTTATTCGGAGATGCTTGAATGCAGGCCAACCCCAACCCGGTGCTACGCGACATCGTTTTTATCGGCGGTGGCCACAGCCATGTGGGGGTGCTGCGCATGTGGGCCATGCGGCCCCTGGCGGGGGTTCGGCTAACCCTGATTTGCACCGATACCGATACCCCCTACTCGGGCATGTTGCCCGGCTACATAGCCGGCCATTACACATTTGACCAGGTGCATATCGATCTGCGCCGCTTGGCGGAATTCGCCGGCGTGCGTTATTTCCGGGACCAGGTGGTGGGCATCGACCGGGCTGCCCGGCGGGTGCTGTGCCGGGAGCGGCCGTCGCTGCCCTATGACCTGCTATCCATCAATCTGGGCTCCACGCCTCGTCTGGACGGAGTTCCGGGCGCCCTGGAACACACGGTTCCGGTCAAGCCGATCCGCCAATTCAACGAGCGCTGGCTGGCCCTGCTGGAGCGGGTGCGGAGCCAGCCGGGTCCGGTACGCATCGCCGTGGTGGGGGCCGGCGCCGCCGGGGTGGAGATGGTTTTGGCCATGCAATACCGGTTGCGGCGGGAATTCAGCGCCGCGGGGCGGGACCCGGACCTGTTGAGTTTCCAGCTGTTTTCCGCCAACCCCGAGATTCTCAGCACCCACAACCTGCGGGTGCGGCGCGCTTTCGAGCAGGTGTTGGCGGAGCGGGGTGTGACCCTGCACCGGGGCGCCCAGGTGATCCGGGTATCCGCCGGTTGCTTGCACACCCAGGCTGGGGCTAGCTTCCAGGCCGACGAAATCCTCTGGGTCACCCAGGCCGGGGGCGCCGCTTGGCTTAAGGAGACCGGTCTGGCCCTGGACGAGCAGGGTTTCATCCGGGTCGAGGACAGCCTGCGTACCGAGACCGATCCCCTGATTTTCGCCGCTGGCGACTGCGCGTCCCTGGTGGGCCAGCCCAGGGAAAAGGCGGGTGTGTTCGCGGTGCGTATGGGCAAGCCCCTGGCGGAGAATCTGCGCCGTGCCCTGCTGGGTCAGCCCCTGGTGGCCTATCGGCCCCAGCGGCGCTGGCTGGCCCTCATCAGTACCGGCGACCGCCATGCCGTGGCGTCCAAGGGGGCCTGGTTCGCGCGCGGTGACTGGGTGTGGCGCTGGAAGGATTGGATCGACCGGCGCTTCATGGCCAAGTTCCAGGACTTGCCGGCCATGGCGCCGGCGCCCCATTCCAACGAAATTATTCCTCTGGACGACCAGGACCGGGCTCAAGCCCTATCCGCCCTCGCCATGCGCTGTGGCGGTTGCGGCGCTAAGGTGGGGGCCACCGTGTTGTCCCGGGCCTTGGCGGACATCCATCCCCTGGACCGGGACGAGGTGCTGATTGGCCTGCACGCGCCGGACGATGCTGCCGTGGTGCGGATACCGGCGGGCAAGGCACTGGTGCATACGGTGGACTTTTTCCGCGCCTTCGTGGATGACCCCTGGCTGTTCGGCCGCATCGCTGCCAACCATGCCTTGGGGGACATCTTCGCCATGGGTGCCGAGCCCCAGACCGCCACCGCTATCGCCACCCTGCCGCCGGGGCTGGAAGCCAAGCTAGAGGACAGCCTGGCGCAACTCATGTCCGGTGCCGTGGAGGTCCTCAATCAGGCGGGTTGCGCTCTGGTGGGAGGCCATTCCGGAGAGGGCCGGGAACTGGCTCTGGGGTTCGCCGTGAATGGCCTGATCGACGCAGATTTGTCGGGGGTGTTGCGCAAGGGCGGCCTGGCACCGGGCCAGGCATTGATCCTGACCAAACCCATCGGCACCGGCACCCTATTCGCCGCCCACGCCCAACTCAAGGCCCGGGGGCGCTGGATCGACGCCGCCCTAGTGTCCATGCAGCAGTCCAACCAGGCCGCCGCCGCCTGTCTGATCCGGCATGGCGCCCAGGCCTGCACCGACTTGACCGGCTTCGGCCTGCTGGGACATCTGGTGGAAATGACCCGGCCGTCGGGTGTGGACGCGGAATTGGACCTGAACCGGCTGCCGGTGCTGGAAGGGGCCGCCGAAACCGCCGCCGCCGGGGTGTTGAGTTCCCTCCAGCCCGCCAACCTGCGGTTGCGCCGGGCGGTGCGGAATCCCGCCCAGGCGGCCGGTCATCCCCATTATGCTCTGTTGTTCGATCCCCAAACCGCTGGCGGCCTGCTGGCCGGGGTGCCGGCCGAGCACGCGGAGTCCTGTCTGGCGGAATTGCGCAGCCTGGGCTATGGTGGCGCCAATGTCATCGGCCGGGTGCTGCCCCAGGGTGACGCCCTAGAGCCCATCCATCTGCTGGTGTGAGGAGCAGCGTCGGCGAACTCGGCGGCCAAACCCGGGTCCTACCCCCAGTCGGGTTGACCCGTCCGGCGGCTTGGAGGGACGGACCGGGTGACTTCCAGCCGGTGTCAGACTATTGCAACGAGGAGAAATGAACGATGTCTGGAGGAGGGTTTCACGTGCATGGCCCCCACGACCACGAGTTGGAACACGCCACCCAGGGCGGGCACGGGGCCGATCCCCATGGCGCTGAGGGGCGCATGACCAACCAGATTGCCCTGTTCACCGCCGTGATCGCCACCGTGGGCGCCATCTTCGCCTATATGGGCGGCGCCACCCAGGCCAACGCGGGGCTCTATAAGAACAACGCGGCCATCAAGAAAACCGAGGCCGCCAATCAATGGAACTATTTTCAGGCCAAGAGCACCAAACAGTCCTTAGCGGAATTGTCCCGGGATTTGTCTCCGGACGAGCGCAAGAACGCCTACCAGGACAAGATGGACCGTTACGAAAAGGAGAAGGGCGAAATCAAGGCCGTGGCCGACCGGCTGGAACAGGACGCCAAGGATTGGGATCTGCAAAGCGACGCCCAGATTCATCAACATCATCGCTGGGCTCAGGCCACCACGGTGTTGCAGGTGTCCATCGCCCTGGCAGCCATGGCGCTGCTGACCAAAAAGAAGTGGCTGGAATGGGGTATGTTCGCCTTGGGGGGCGTGGGCATTGGCGTGGGGGTCATGGCGGCACTGCATTTCTAGGTTTCCCAGGGTACGGCGCGGCCCTGGGGTGCGGCCGGCAGGCAACCTGCTTCCCGTCCCTATCTGGGTTATGATCCGTGCGGCGGGGCTGGGCAACCGCGAAGTTCGGCATTCAACCCGTCTTAAACAAAGTTTATTTCAGCAACGAGGTGGATCATGGGCCTGGGTGGACTACACATTTGGCATCTGTTGATCATCTTGGTCATTGTCTTGGTCCTGTTCGGGACCAAGCGTCTGACTAGTTTGGGCAGCGACCTGGGCAACGCCATCAAAGGCTTCCGCAACGCCATGTCGGACGGCGAGGCCGCCAAGGACGACTCCAAATTGGAGCAAAAGCCGGAGCAAAAGCCGGAAGGGCGGGTCATCGATGGCGAGGTGGCGGACAAGGACCGGCGTCCAGTCTGAGCAAATTTGGCTATTTCTTTCCGATAGGCCCGTGCCGCCGTGTTTGATGTTGGTTTTACCGAACTGCTTCTGATTGGGGTGGTGGCCTTGGTGGTGCTGGGTCCCGAGCGTCTGCCCAAGGCGGCCCGTACTGCGGGCCTGTGGCTCGGTCGTGGGCGGCGCATGATCGCTACCGTCAGGGCGGACATCGAGCGGGAAATCAAGGCCGACGAATTGCGGGAGATCCTGGCCAAGCAGGCCCAGAACAACCCCCTGGAAGAAATCCTGTCTGAGACCCGCCAGACCCTGGATGAGGTGCGAGCCAACACCAGCCTGGCGGTCAACTCCGAAACCAAGCCGGCGGCGGACCCCAACACGGCGCCCAAGGCGCCGTTCGAGCCCTGATATCCATGGCCGATTCCCAGCAGACTTCGTCCCTGGACCAGGAACAGCCCTTCATCGCCCATCTGCTGGAACTGCGGAACCGCATCCTGCATATGCTGATGGCGGTGCTGGCCCTGGTGCTGTGCCTATTTCCGTTCCGCAACGAACTGTTCACCTTTGTCGCCCACCCCCTGGTGGCGGCCCTCCCGGACGGCATGAAGCCCCAGACGATTCACCCCATGGACCCCTTCATGGTGCCCCTAAAGGTGATTCTGTTCTGTTCGGTGGTGCTGGCGGTGCCCTATCTCCTGTATCAGTTGTGGGCATTCGTGGCGCCGGGTCTGTACCGGCATGAAAAACGCTTGGTGGTGCCCCTGTTGGCGTCCAGCACCCTGCTGTTCTATGTCGGTATGGCGTTTGCCTACTACCTGGTGTTTCCGGTGATGTTCGCCTTCTTTGTCGGCACCGCGCCGGAGGGGGTGGCGGTCAGCACCGACATCAGTCATTACCTGGATTTTGTGCTGACTCTGTTCTTTGCCTTCGGCGTGGCCTTTGAAGTGCCGGTGGCCACCGTGCTGCTGGTGATGATGGGGGTCACCACACCGGAAGCTTTGGTGGAAAAGCGGCCCTATATCATTGTGGGCGCCTTCGTGGTAGGCATGGTGCTGACCCCACCGGACGTGTTTTCCCAGACCATGTTGGCGGTTCCCATGTGGATGCTGTTCGAGGTGGGCGTGGTGGCGGCCCGTCTGCTGCAAAAGGACCGGGCGGCCCAGGAGGCGGCGGAACCACCAGAGCCCGCCATGGCATTGGCGCCAATCATCCATCCAACCCCCCGTGACCCCCAGGAAACGCCGGTGGGCAGCGAGCTAGACCCTCATTTCCATGATCCAGGGCGCTTCGTGCCCATGACTTCCGAGGAAATGGACCGGGAACTGGACGCCATCGAGGCGGAGGAACGTCAGGCTAGTCTGCCGCCGCCCGCCGCTGCCACGGCCAGCACCGCCGAGTTAGACCCGGTGGATGCCAAATTGCGCCGGGTGGTCGAGTTGCGGAACGAGGAGCGTCTGTCCGAGGCGCGGAAACTTCTGTATGAGGTGCTGGCGGAAGGGAACGAGGGCCAGCGCCGGGTGGCACGCAACATTTTGACCGTGCTGGACAGCCCCTAAGGGACCCATGCCCGCCAGCCGGGGACCCTCTCAGCGGCAGCGCAGCCGGGTTCCGTGTACCAGGGACAGGTTGATTTCCTCCGCCGCCAAGTTGTCGGGGAAATAGACCCCGGAAATGCGCGCCCCGTACAGGCTGGCCCCCTCCAACTGGGTGCTGCGCAGGTCCAGGCCGCGCAGATCCGTTTGGCGCAGGTAGGCATCCCGCAAGTCCAGGCCGGTACTATCCAGACCCCGCAGGTCCACGCCCCGTAAATCCAGGCCGCGCAGGTCCACGCCGGGGCCGGGCGGGCGCCGCCGGTTGAATTCCTGGATTTCACCACGAGAAAGCAAGTCTTGGAGATCGAGATTGCTGGGCTGGCGGGTGTCCACCGGATTCTCCTAGAATGGGGTGCGGAAAACCTGGCCTTGCCATGCTTGGACCGTTGCTTGCCTGGCCGGGCGAACCGCCGCCGGCTGGAACCGGGCACCAAGCTTAAGGAACTGGGGGCCATGAATAGTATAGCGGTAGCCCCGACGGGTCGCCGCCAACCTGGGGTGGAGGAACAGGAACAGGCATGGCGGATTCCCGGCAAATTGCTTATAAACAGAATCGACTCAAGCAGTTACGGGCCTTTTGCCACGCCGCCCGCAGCGGCAGCATCAGCGAGGCCGCCGAGCGGGTATTCCTGAGTCAGCCCACCGTGTCCCTGCAAATCCAGGCCTTGGAGCGGGAGATGAACACGGTGTTGTTCGAGCGCCGGGGTCCCAAGATCCGCTTGACGCCGGAGGGCGAGGTTCTGTACCGCCTGGCCCAAAGCCTGGTCGAGGCGATGGACCATTTGCAGGAGACCTTCGACGCCTGCCTGGGCCGGCTGGAAGAGGGTGACCTCAATATCGCTGCTGGGGAATCCACCATTCTCTACATCTTGCCGGAGCCGGTGCGGCGCTTTGCCGCCGCCCATCCGGGCATTCGCCTCAAGCTGCACAATGTCACCGGCCGGGACGGGCTGGCGTTGCTGCGGGCCGACCAGGTAGATTTCGCGGTGGGCTCTCTGCTGGAAGTGCCGGACGACATCAGCTACCGGCCGGTGGTCAACTTTGGGCCGACCCTTATCACGCCCCTGGACCATCCCTTGGCGGCCCTGGCACAGGTGACCCTGGCGGACATCAGTCCCCACGGTCTGATTCTGCCACCCCGTCACCTGAGCACCTGGCGTATGGTGGAACTGGTGTTCAACCGTTTCAACCTGAGTTACCGGGTGGCCCTGGAGGCGGGCGGTTGGGAAGTGATCAAAAAATATGTGGAGTTGGGGCTCGGCATCGCCATCGTCACCAATGTCTGCCTGACCGGCCGGGAACGGGTGGCGCGGATTCCCTTGGATGATTATTTTCCCCAGCGGGGCTACGGCGTTGTGGCCCGGCAGGGCAAGTTTCTATCGCCCCAGGCCAAGCGCTTCCTGGACATCCTGGATCAGGAACTGACCAAACGGAATGCTGAAGATCCGCTAGATACGGAAGCCCGTGCCGAAGGCGCTGGGGACCGGTAAGCCCATGCTGGACACCGACCCCCAGGTCCTGATCGACCGCTTCACCGACGCCCTTTGGATGGAGCGGGGCCTGAGCGCCAATAGCCTGAGCGCCTACCGCAGCGATCTGCGCCTGATGGCCCTATGGTTACAGGAACAGCGGGGCCGGGATCTGCTAGCTGCCGGGCGCGCCGATCTGCTGGACTATCTGGCGCTGCGCGCCCAACAGGGCCGCAAGCCCCGCTCCAGCGCCCGCCTGGTGGCTAGTCTGCGCCAGTTCTATCAACATGCGTTGCGGGAGAACTGGCGGCGCGATGACCCCACCGCCCGCATCGAGCCCCCCCGGCTGGGCCGGCCTCTACCGAAATCGCTTACCGAAGCGGAAGTGGAAGCCCTGCTGGCGGCACCGGATACCCAGGACGCCCAGGGTTTCCGGGATCGGACCATGCTGGAACTCCTGTACGCCAGCGGTCTGCGGGTGTCGGAATTGGTGGGACTGCGGCCGGAACAGGTAAGTCTGGCCCAGGGCCTGGTGCGGGTGGTGGGCAAGGGCGACAAGGAGCGCCTGATTCCCCTGGGCGAGGAGGCGTTAGTCTGGCTGCGGGATTTTTACCAGGGGCCCCGTCAGCAAATCCTGGCTGGCAAGCCCTGCGAGGACTTGTTTCCGACCCGCCGCGGCGGCGCCATGACCCGGCAGGCGTTCTGGTATCTCATCAAGAAATACGCGCTCCAGGCCGGTATCGCCAAAACCCTGTCGCCCCACACCCTGCGCCACGCCTTCGCCACCCATTTGGTGAACCATGGCGCCGATCTACGGGTGGTGCAGATGCTGCTGGGCCACAGCAGCCTCTCCACCACCCAAATCTATACCCATGTGGCCCGGGAGCGGCTCAAGCAGTTGCACGCCGCCCATCATCCCCGGGCCTGAGCCGGGTCTAACACTGTTCCCACGGCAGGCCGTGGAAGCGCCAGCCGCCCAGCGTGCCCCGGTGGTGCTGGTCGTCCAGATCCCCTTCAAAGCCCTCGTCCACATGAAAGACGCTGGTCAGGCCCCCTTCCATGAGGGCGCGTCCTGCGTCCAGGGAGCGCTTGCCGCTACGGCAGATCAGGATCACCGGCGCGCAGCGCTCTTCCTGAGTGCAAACGGCCCCGCCCAGCAACAGCTTGCGAATGTCGGTGACGAAATGGGGATTGATGGTCCAGTCCGGTTCGTCGATCCAAGCCACGTGTACCGCGCCTTTGGGATGGCCCACGAACAAGAATTCCATGGTGGAGCGGATGTCGACCAGGATCGCCCTGGGATCATCCTGTTGCAGTTGCCACGCCTGTTTGGGGGAAAGACCCTTGGGTCGCTGGTCGGTCATGAAATCACTCCTGGGAAGGGTTGTTGGAAAAGGGAATTCCAGCAGCAAAGCCGGGTGCCGATCAAGTGGTTTTATACCCGAATTACACAAATCGGGGGCAGCCTGGCCGGGTTTAGGCCACAATGGCAGTTTCGGAGGTTGGATAGGGTCCAAGACGATGGGCGCCCGGATGTCCGTTGCCATTCTCAAATTGGTCGCCCGGTTGCCCTGGTCCGGCATCCAGCGCCTGGGCGGCTGGCTGGGTTGGCTGTTGACCCGGATTCCGAACCGGCAACGGCGGGACGTGCTGATCAACTTGGCGCTGTGCCTGCCGGAATTGAGCACGGAGCAGCGCCTGGCACTGCGGGAACGGGTGATGGGAGAATTCGCCCGAACCTTTCTGGAGATGGCGGCCCTGTGGAGTTGGCCACCGCAGCGCACCCTGGCGCTGGTGCGGGAGGTGCGGGGTCTGGAGCACCTGCGAGCGGCCCAGGGGGAGGGATTGTTGGTGCTGACGCCGCACCTGGGCTCCTGGGAAATGGCTGGCTTATACGTGGCCAGCCAAGGACCCCTCACCTCGATGTACCGGCGTCAGGGCGCCCTGGACGAACTTATCCGGCAGGGCCGGGAACAAACCGGAGCCAGTCTGGTACCGGATGACGTATCCGGCGTCATGGCCATGTACCGGGCCCTCAAACGGGGTGAAATGGTTGGCGTGCTGCCGGACCAAGTGACCCGAGAGGATGCAGGCTCCCTATTCGCCCCCTTCTTTGGTGTGCCGGCGGTGACCATGCTGCTGGTGGCGGGACTGGCCCGTCGCACCGGCGCCCGGGTGTTGTTCGCGGTCGCCGAACGGTTGCCGGATGCCCAGGGCTTCCGGATGCATATTCTGCCGGTGGACCCGGCGGTGGCGGACCCGGACCCCCTCACGGCGGCGACCCGCCTCAACCAGGAAGTGGAGCGCTGTATCCGTATCGCCCCCGAACAATACCAATGGACCTACCGTCGCTTCCGGCGCCGCCCGGATGGCGCCCCCAGCCCTTACCAGGGTCCGTCCATCTAAGGGTATTGGGGCGACTGCTATGATGGGGGGAGCCGCGCCTATCTGGAGAGAATGCCCATGCCACGAATCCTGTCCCTGTTGCTGTTCCTAACGACCCTGGGTCTGGTCCAGCCTGCCCAGTGTGCCGAGGGACCCTACGCGGTTTACCGCAGTAGCGCTCAATTCCTAGACGTGATGCGCGCCCTCCAGATGGCCATCGAGGAACGGGGCCTTTATGTCAATACCATCATGCACATGGGCGACATGCTGGCCCGTACTGGCAAGGACCTGGGCATGGACAAGCCCCTGTTCCTCCAGGCGGAGACCGTCCAATTTTGCTCCGCGCTGCTATCCCGGCGCATGACCGAGGAAAATCCGGCCCGCATCGTCAACTGTCCCTACCTGATCTCGATTTATGTGCTGCCGACGGAACCGGACGTCACCTACATCGCCCACCGGCGCCTTGACCAGGACGATCCAGGGCCGGTGATGGACGAGGTGGAAGCTATGCTGGAAGGCCTGGCCAAGGCCGCCGCCGAGGGGTTTTGACCGGACCACCCGCTGCAGGCACCCGCCTGTAGTCCCGGCCAGCCGATCCGGGCGGCCGGTCAGACGTCGTCCCGGTATTTGCGATCCTCTTCCGCCTGGCGACGGGCGATTTCCGCTTGGGCGCGCAGATCCCAGACCGCCTTGCGCTCATCGACCCGCTTGATCCAGGCGTCCGGTGCTTCCTCGATGCTGCGCTCGCCGAACAGCACTTGGCGCAGGAACCGATAGGCAAAATCCAGCAGCAATAGATCGTCCTGAGCCACTTGCTCGAAAAAGGCATCGCCCAGCGCGTAGGTGGCGCGGAATTTGTCGCTGGCCACGAAGCGGCGAAAGCGGTCCAGGTCGTAGGAGGCCATGAAGAAGAGTTGCAGGCTCATTTCCGACAGCCGCCCCACGCCCGGTCCGGCGGAACGCTTTTTGAGAATCAGTTCATACCAGCCCCGGTTGTATTCGTCGTATTGGGGACAGCCCTGTTCTTCCCGGTAGTCGGCGATGGCGATTTCCCGGTCTTCCAAGTGGCCCAGGCAATGGGGCTCCTTGACCAGGGAATAGGCGCTGACCGGCGCTAGGGCGTCCTTTTCCCGCAGGTTGAGCAGCGCCACCGGGTAATAGCGGCACACCAGGGGCCGGTCGGCATAGACGCCGCATCCGGCCTCCCCGGCCAGCAGCAGGCAGGCGCCGCTGTCATCGGTACGTAGTTTGACGCCGGGCACGCCGTCCTGGTCCATTTGGAAGGGCACGGTGTATTGGCGTAGGAAAGCTTCAGAATCTAGGCCGAGCCGTTGCTTGAGGCGCAGGATGTCATAGGGTGCCAGGGTCACGTCGGCACACTTGCAACAGGCATTGAAGCAGCTGATGCCGGGCTGGCAACGAAAGCGCAGCAGGCTGTCGCCGGTCAGCAGTTCGGGAACGGCGGGGCTTTGGAAGGGGAGTTCAAAGGGGCCATCGCTCATGGTGGGGGTCTCGGTGCAAATTGGACAAGCTTAAGTTCCGGTTTGTAAACCGGGTCGGAGAACCGATCAAGGGTCAAAATCTAGGGTTGGCGCCGGCGTCTGGCCAAAAAAAACCGGGCGCCTCGCGGCGCCCGGTTTCGTCTCACGCGATCAGACTGACTGATTAATGGCCGGCGGCCTTAAACAGCTTGGTCTTGTCCACCAGGTCGGTGTGGGCGCGCTTGAAGCAGGTCCATTGCTTGCTGGAACGGTCGTACACCGAGTTGACGAAGCACTTCCAGTTTTCTTCGTCCACGAAGTTCTTGTCCATCCGATAGTAGAAGCCCGGGTAACGGGATTCTTCACGGAATTGGATGTGCTTCATGTGGGCTTCGGCGGTGAGGATGCGGTGATAGTTCTCCCAAGCCCGCAGCAATTCGTGCAAGTCCTTGGCGCGCATCTTCAGGGCGTCTTCCTTGAGCATTTCCAGCTTCTCTTCCGCCACCTTCAGCATGTGCTCGTTGGTGGTGTAGTAGGTCGCCACGCCCGCCACGTACTCGTCCATGACCTTCTGCAAGCGGAACTGCAACATGCGCGGGGTGATGTAATTGGGGTTCACATCGATCGCGGTGCTGTAGTTCTTGTGCTCGATGAAGTTGCGCACCGGGCGGTAGATCTCTTCCATCAGAATGTCCACCGAGGTTTCCAGCTCTGGCTTCCAGTCTTTGTTGTCCAGCACGAACTTGACCATGGCCTTGGCAGCCAGGCGGCCTTCCGCATGGGAACCGGAGGAGAACTTGTGGCCGGAGGCGCCCACGCCGTCACCGGCGGTGAACAGACCCTTGACGGTGGTCATG
>CAZIHO010000096.1:0-13822 GCA_964538875.1 uncultured Chromatiaceae bacterium | reverse complement strand
ACCCGCCCGTCGCGCCTCCGGCCGCTCCCCAGGCTCCGGCCGCTGCGGCGACCAAGTAATCCAAGACGCGGCCAACCGGCCGCGTACTTCCGGGCACAGGGACGTGCTTGCGATGGGCGAGGGAGAGGACGGCCGGCCACCCCCAGGCCCCACTGGCCCGTGCCGCTGCTTCCGGTTGCCGTAGCCCGGCTCAACAATCCTTCTCATATTCACGCCGCATTCCCTGGCTCCGCCTTTACGGCTGGGTCTTGCTACCCGTTCTGGGTGGCCCTGTTGCCAGTCTAGGCTCCTCTCATCCCGGGCAGGTGCCCACCTATGGACCCATTGGGTGAGACTGCCGGGTGGCCGCTAGCTCCACTCCCAACCGTACCGGCAGACCTGCAACGACGGCGCCGGCCGCCGCCGTTGGCGTCCCATCAACTGCGCTTGCCCTCGGCGGCAATCCAGTTGCGCAGCCGGATGGAATCCGCGAAGTGGGAATGGCGTCCCGCCGCGTTCAGGAGCACGATGTCTAGGGTGCGGTCGTAAATGGTCGCGGTCATGACTAAGCAGTGCCCGGCGGGGTTGATGAAGCCAGTCTTGCTGATCTGAATATCCCAGTTGCCGGCGCGTACCAGAGGATTGGTGTTGGCGTATTGGAGGGTGCGGCTGTTGTCGAACGGGCTGACTTGCATGGAAGCGGTGGTGGTCGCTTCCCGGATCAGGGGATAGTGGCGGGCGGCGCGCAGCAGCTTGACCAGGTCTTCCGGGGTGGACACGTTGCCAGGGTTGAGACCGGTCGGATCCCGGTAATGGGTATTGGTCATGCCCAGCGCCTGGGCCTTGCGATTCATGGCCTCGATGAACGCTGGCATGCCGCCGGGGAAGGTGGTCCGGGCCAGGGCGGCGGCGGCGATGTTTTCCGACGACATGAGGCAGATCCGCAGCATGGTGCTCCGGTCGAGACTGACGCCGGTCCGTTTTAGGCGCGATCCATTAATGCCCAGCAGTTCCCGGTCATCCTGGGTGACGTGGATTTCCTCATCCATGGGCAGTCCCGCGTCCAGCGTTACCATCGCCGTCATCAGTTTGGTGATCGAGGCGATGGGCATCACCTGGTCGATACCCTTGCCATAGATCCGGTTGCCCTGTTGATCCACCACCAATACCGCCCGGGCACTCAGATTGAGCCGATCCGGGTCCAGTTGTTCCCAGGAGGCGGTTCCTCCCGCGCTTTTGTAATCGACGGGCTCTGGGATGGATTTGGCTAGGCCGGCCTTGGCCCGTGACGGCTTATTGACTTGGCGTGGGGGCGGCTTGGGCTTGGCCCTGGTTGCGGCGGTTTTCGGGGCCGGCTGGTGCCTCGGGCTTGGCTTGGCCTCAGCGGCCTTCCGGGCCGGAGGGGTCTTTGGGGCCGGCCTGGTCTTGGCGGCCGGAGCTTGGGCTGGGTCGCTGCGGGTGACCGTATTTTTTTTCGGGGGTTGGGTTTGCTTGGCGGTTGCCTTCTTGGAGGCCGGGGTGTTGTCGTGGGAGCTGCTCGCCGCCGGAGCGGAGGCGCTCAGCAGGATAGAAATCAGAATAATTAGGAGCCGAACGATAAAGCGCATGGATTGAGAACCTACAACGGATTATGCCTTGGGGGGGAATGTTCCATATCAGAGGCCGTATAATCAATGCCCGGCCTTTTTTTGAGAACTGATGCATGGCTCGTTCTAGTTTGGTGATCACCGGCGCCAGCCGGGGTATTGGTTTGGAATTCGTGCGCCAGTATCTGGATGCGGGCTGGCGCGTACATGCCACTTGCCGGCAACCCGACCAGTGCGCGCCCCTATTGAATCTGGCGGCCAGCCACCGGGATCTGCTGAACCTGCATCCCCTAGATGTGTCCGACGCCCACCAAATCAGCGCTCTGGCCACCAAGTTGCGGGATCAGCCGGTGGACTTGTTGATTAACAACGCGGGGGTGCTGGGTCCCAGGTTACAGGGTTTGGGGCAGATTCATCCCCAGGCGTGGCTGGATACTTTCGCGGTCAACGCCATCGCGCCCCTGCTGATGGTCGAATCCCTGCTGGATAATCTGCTAGCGGGCGGCTTGCGCCTAGTGGCGAACGTCACCAGCAAGATGGGCAGTATCCAGGATAACGATTCCGGCGGGTTTTATATCTATCGTTCCTCCAAGGTGGCCCTGAACATGGTGGTCAAGAGTGCGTCCATCGACTTGGCGGAGCGGGGCGTACGCTTGGTGTTGCTCCATCCCGGCTGGGTCAAGACCTCCATGGGCGGTCCTAACGCGGAACTGGAGGTGGCGGACAGCGTATCCCGTATGCGCGCCATCCTGGAACGGGTGGGCCCGGAGGACAGCGGCCGGTTCTTCGACATCGACGGTTCCACCATCCCCTGGTAGGGGGTGGCCGGCGGCTTTCCGAGACGGGACGAGTCTGACCTTGGCCATTGCTGCGCCGCTGCTGGCGACTCTGGAGACGCGCTTGCGCCGGGTGTTGGACGCAGGCTTGGGGGGCTTGTTGCGGCAGGGCCTGTTGGGATTGGAGAAGGAATGCCTGCGGGTGGCGGAGGATGGGGGTATTGCCCAGACCGCCCACCCAGTCCTGTTGGGATCAGCCCTGACCCATCCCTACCTGACCACCGACTTTTCCGAGGCGCTGCTGGAATTTGTCACGCCGCCGCTCACGGACCGGCGAGCCCTGCTGGATTTTCTGACCGATTGCCATCGCTTCGTATACGAGCATTTGGACGAGGAAATCCTGTGGGCGGGTAGCATGCCCTGCCGGTTGCAGGGGCCGGATAGCGTGCCCATCGCCCGCTACGGCAGTTCCAACCCTGGTCGCATGAAAACCCTGTACCGGCAGGGATTGGCGTTGCGCTATGGGCGGACCATGCAGTGCATCGCCGGGATCCACTGCAACTACTCGCTGCCCACGGGATGGTGGCAGCCGTTCCAGGACCTGGAGGGCAACCGGGAGCGGCTGCAGCTGTTCGTGGCGGATCGCTACCTGGGCATGATCCGCAATTTGCAACGGGTCGGTTGGCTGATTCCCTATCTGTTCGGTGCCTCGCCAGCGGTCAGCGGCTCCTTTCTGGAGGGGCGTCCCACGGATCTACAGCGCCTAAACGGGGATACCTTTTACTACCCTTACGCCACCTCATTGCGCATGGGCGACATCGGCTACCAGAACAGCCAGGAGGAAGGGCAGGGCTTCCGGGCCAATTACGATAGCCTGGATTCCTACCTGCGCAGCATCACCTGGGCTATGGAAACCTCCTGTCCGGACTATGAGCAAATTGGCGTGCGGGTGAATGGGGAATATCGCCAACTCAACGCCAATGTCTTGCAGATTGAAAACGAGCATTACAGCAGCGTACGGCCCAAGCAGCCGCCGGAATGGCTGGAAAAGCCTAGCCTGGCCCTGTGGCGGCGAGGTGTGGCCTACGTGGAATTGCGCTCCCTGGATCTCAATCCCTACGTGCCGGTAGGGATTGCCGAGGAACAACTCCATTTTGTGGAAGTTTTCCTGCTGTTTTGCCTGTTGGCGGATAGTCCCCGGATTCCCGCCAGCGAAGCCCGCGCCATCAACCGCAATCAGATTTTGACCGCCCACCGGGGGCGGGAGCCGGGCTTGGAGTTGTATTGGCAGGGCGGCGCCCGGCCCCTGCGGGAACTGGCCCAAGAAACCCTCACCGCCATGATGCCCCTGGCTCAGGTACTGGATGGGGATAACCCGGAGCGGCCCTATCGGCGGGTGATCCAGGACCAACTGGAGGTGGCGGCTCATCCGGAATTGACACCCTCGGCGCGCCTGCTGGAGCAAATGGGGGCGGACGGTAGTGAATTCCTATCCCTGGTTGGGGGGCTGTCGGAATTGCACCGGCGCTATTTCATGGCGCGCCGACTGATCGGCGAGCGGCGCGATCTGCTGGAAAAAACCGTTCGCGAGTCCTGGGAGCGGCAGGTCCACCTGGAACGGGAAGATCAGCGGCCGTTCGACCAGTTTCTAGACGAGTATTTCTCCCAGTCTCGCTAGCCGGTCAGTGGCCGCTGGGTCCGGCGATGCGGGCCAACAGCCAGTCCAGTTGCCGGGTGGACAGCAGGCGCCGTACCAGTACTAGCGCCCGGGTCGGCAGGGTTAGATAATAGCGGGGCTTGGGGCGACGGCTTTCCAGGGCATGGAGGACCCGCTTCAGCACCGCTTCCGGGGGCAGCATGAAGGGCGATTTGGGTCCCGGCGCGGTCAGGCGTTGTCCCAGGATCCGGTAGCGTTCCGCGTGGGGACTAGCCTCTGGGTTGATGCCGGATTGGAAGGCGGCCCAGGACTTCGACCGAAAGGGCGTATCGATGGGGCCTGGCTCCACCAGGGATACGTACAGGCCGCTGCCCATGAGTTCCAGGCGCAGCACGTCGGTCAATCCCTCTAGGGCGAATTTGCTGGCCACGTAGGCGCCACGCAGGGGCAGCGCCACCAGTCCCAACACCGAACTCATCTGGATGATGCGGCCCTCGCCCTGGCGGCGCATGGCCGGCAGGACGCGACAGGTCAACTCGTGGGCGCCGAGCAGGTTGGTTTCCAATTGGCGGCGCAGGGCGTCGCGGCTCAGGTCCTCCACCGCCCCCGGTTGCTCATAGCCGGCGTTATTGCACAAGCCATACAGGTGGCCGCCGGTGCGCTCTAGCACCAGGTCCACCGCCGCGACGATGGATTCGGAGCGGTTGACATCCAATTCCAGGATGTCGCAGCCGGCTTCCGCCAAGTCCCTCAAGTCGGCGCGGTGGCGGGCGGCGGCGAAGGTCCAATAGCCCCGCGCCCGCAGACCCAGGGCCAGGCAACGGCCGATGCCGCTGGAACAACCGGTGATGAGAACGGGCTTGCCCGCTGGGTGGTTCATGGAGGCGCCCTTACTTGCCTAGAGATGAAAGGTTGGACTGATCGGGTGAGCGTGGGTGGGGATCCCGCGCCAGGATAAAATACTCGCCGGGCACGCCGTGGCCATGGCGTCGCAAAGATCTAGCTGTTTTAGCCTTTGGGGGGACATCTATGCGGGAATATCTGGACAGTGCCCAGGACCGGGAGCGCCGACGCTTTTTCCGGATCGATGATTCGGTACATCTCAGCTTGCGGGAAATTTCCAAGGATAGCCTGGACCAACGTTTGCGGGATTCCACGCCGAACTCTAACGAGAGTTTTACCCTGATTACCACCTTCAATGCCATCAACCAGAAGTTAGCGCCGGCGCTGCGGCGGATCGAACAGGCCTATCCCGAAATTGCGGACTACCTCAAGGCGGTGGACCAGAAAATCGACCTGTTGGCCCGGGCCTTTCTAACCGAGGAAGTGGCAATGGTGGATAAGCCGGCCCGGCCGGTCAATTTGAGCGCCGGGGGCATGTCGGTGGAATCCCGGAAACCCATGCAGGTGGGGACCCTGTTGGAAGTGCGGTTGCTGCTGCTGCCGTCCTTTACGGGCATCATGACCTATGGGGAAGTGGTGGGTTGTGACAACTCGGACGAGGAAGACCGGCTGGCGGGCTATCCCTATCAGGTGCGGGTTGACTTTTCCTTCCTGCGGGACGAGGACCGCGACGCCCTGAGCCGCCACGTAACCCTCAAACAGGCGGAATGGTTGCGCAGCCATCGGGATCACCGGGAATTCTAGCCCGGCCTGTTGGCGCCGGCCGGTCTATTCGGGGGGGAACAGCAGCAGCACGAGCAGAATGGCGGCCAGAGTGCCCAGCAGTCCCCAGAGAAATGCGGCGGTGAAGCGGGTCACCTGACCTTGGGTACCGCAGTGGGGGCAGATGGCCTGCCGGAGGGTGGGGTCCGTCACCAGGCTCGCCTCACCACATTGCTTGCAGTCGAGGATGATGGGATGCACCTTGACGATCTCCGTTACTGCGCTAGGGTCAGGGCCGTTTCAACTGGAATTGTTGCACTGCCCGGTTGTGTTCTTCCAGGGTCCCGGAAAACTGGTGGCTGCCGTCACCGCGGGCGACGAAATAGAGGGCGTCGCCGGGTGCCGGATGGAGTACGGCGCGAATCGCCTCGCCGCTTGGCATGGCGATGGGCGTGGGCGGCAGCCCTGGGTGCAGGTAGGTATTGTAGGGAGTGTCGGCGATCAGGTCGGCGCGCTTGAGATTGCCGTCGAAGCTGTTGCCCAGGCCGTAGATCAGAGTCGGATCGGTCTGAAGTTTCATGCGCTGGCGCAGGCGCCGCACGAACACCCCGGCGATGCGGGGTCGCTCCGCCGCCAGGGCGGTTTCCTTCTCCACGATGGACGCCAGGATCAG
This sequence comes from uncultured Chromatiaceae bacterium, assembly GCA_964538875.1. Lineage (GTDB taxonomy): Bacteria > Pseudomonadota > Gammaproteobacteria > Chromatiales > Chromatiaceae > CAZIHO01. The sequence goes on along the minus strand of CAZIHO010000096.1, from coordinate 7,546 downwards.
GGCTTCGTAGGGCGATTGCAAGGGTAGCCCCGGGTCCCGTTTTGCCCATTCCGACGCCAGGAAGCGGTCCATGGCCTCTACTGCCCGGCAGATCACTTGCAGATCCGAGACGCCCCGCGGGAAATGGTAAGTATTCGGCAACAGGCGACCCTCCGGCAGCTCGCCGGGCCGGCCCAGCCGGGCCATCACCGCCTCCGGCTCCTCGTCCGGGTCCAGGTGCCGGCGCAGCCAGTCCTGGTTGTTGAGTTGCTCCCGCCAGTGGGCAAAGGTCCAGCCTTCCACCAGGGTGACCGGATGTTGCAGCACCCGGCCACTGACGAACAGGTCCAGCAGGGCGGACGGCGTCGTGCCAGTGGGTATCAGATATTCACCAACCCGCAGTCGCTGGGCCTTGCCCTGCCAACGGGCCAGGGCCTGAAAGTACCAGCCATGCCGGGATTGGCGCCAGACCGCCTGATGCTCCAGGTCCCGGGCCAGGGTCGCAACCGAGGCACCGGGTTCCAATTCATGGACCAGGCCGGTGGGGGGAATCTCCAGGGGAGTGTCCAGAAAGGCCTGGAAGTCGATCCATAGCCAACCGCCGCCGAAACTGGCTAGCATCAACAGGAGACCCAGCGGATGGAACCGTCGTGGCATGGGTTGGATCCCAGGATTGGCGGGGCCGGTCAGCGGGAACGACCTCGACCGGGAGGGCTGATTCGCGACCGGCTGATGAAAACCATCGCCCGGCGCCAGTGCACCGGGCGAATGGAAGCCTCGTTAGGTGAAGCGCCGGAACACCAGGGTCCCGTTGGTACCGCCGAAGCCGAAGGAGTTGGACAGGGCGACATCGATCTTCATGGGACGCGCCTGGTTGGGCACGTAGTCCAGATCGCACTGGGGGTCCGGGTTGTCGTGGTTGATGGTGGGTGGTGCCACCTGGTCCACCAGGGCCAGAATGGTGAACAGGGCCTCGGCACCACCTGCCGCGCCCAGCATGTGGCCGGTCATGGACTTGGTGGAACTAACCGCGACCCGGCGGGCATGGTCAGCAAAAGCACCCTTGATGGCTAGGGTTTCCGCCACGTCGCCGGCGGGGGTGGAGGTGCCATGGGCGTTGATGTAATGGACCTGATCCGGCGCGATGCCGGCATCCGCCAACGCCAGCAGCATGCATTCCTTAGCCCCGGCGCCGTTCTCGGACGGCGAGGTCATGTGGTAGGCGTCCGAGTTCATTCCCGAGCCCGCCAATTCCGCGTAAATGCGGGCGCCCCGGGCCTTGGCGTGTTCGTATTCCTCTAACACGATCACCCCGGCGCCGTCGCTGAGCACGAAACCGTCCCGGTCACGGTCCCAGGGCCGGCTGGCCCGGGTGGGATCCTCGTTGCGGGTGGAGAGTGCCCTGGCCGCCGCGAATCCGCCCAACCCCACCGGCGTGGTGGCGCTTTCCGAACCACCGGCGATCATGACATCGACCCGATTGTGGCGAATCATCATGGCCGCTTCGCCAATATTGTGGGCACCGGTGCTGCACGCGGACACGATGGAGAAGTTGGGGCCCTTGAAGCCGTATTTGATGGATAGGTCGCCGGCAACCATGTTGATGATATTGGCCGGGACGAAGAACGGCGAGATGCGCCTGGGGCCGCTCTTTAAGTAGGTGCCGTAGGCTTCCTCAATGCCCCGAATGCCGCCGATACCGGAGCCGATGGCGACGCCAATGCGGCGACAGTTGTCCTCAGTCACTTCGAGGCCACTGTCTTCCCAAGCTTGAATCCCCGCCGCCATGCCGAAATGGATGAATTCATCCATTTTCTTGAGATCTTTCTTGGGGATGTAGAGTGTCGGGTCGAAGCCCTCGATGGTTCCACCGAACCGGGTGGTAAAATCCGACACATCGAATCGGGTGATGGGGCGTATCCCGCTACGGCCCGCGAGGATGCTCTCCCAGCCGGATTTCACGTCTACGCCGACGGGTGCCACGAGACCCAAGCCGGTAACAACAACCCTTCTGCCGGTCATTCAGCCATCCTTCTTATCCGGATTGAATAGCACAAGGCCGCCCCATGTCGAAAACGGCATAAGCGGCCCCGTGAGACGGTAGGGAAATCCCACTCAACTCATGTGCTCGTTGATGTAATCGATAGCTTGTTGCACGGTGGTGATCTTTTCGGCATCCTCGTCCGGGATCTCGGTCTCGAATTCTTCTTCCAGCGCCATGACCAACTCGACGGTATCCAGGGAATCGGCCCCCAGGTCGTCCACGAAAGAGGCCTCGGACGTCACTTCTTCTTCTTTGACGCCCAATTGTTCCACCACGATTTTCCGAACCCGTTCTTCAATGCTGCTCATGTTGTAAAAACCTCCGCTTATACAGGTGGCCGCGATCACGACCGGTCAACTATTCTAGAGACAAACCACGACTGAGGAAAGCACTGGGATCAGACCACTTTATTCAGTCATATCAATAGGTTAATGCCAAAACCCAGGGCCATTGGGTGCCCCGTTCAGGCGTCAACCCATGTACATGCCTCCGTTTACCTGGATGATTTCGCCGGTGATGTAACCAGCGGCATCCGAGGCTAGGAAGGCAACTAATTGGGCCACCTCGTCGGGACGGCCCATCCGGCCCAGGGGAATGTCGGCCAACATCTTGTCGCGCAGCTCCTCTGGGACTTCCCGCATCATATCCGTATCGATCATGCCGGGCGCCACGCAATTCACGGTAATGCCCCGGGAGCCCACTTCCAGGGCCAGGGAGCGGGTGAACCCCAGCATACCCGCCTTGGCGGCGGCGTAATTGGCCTGGCCCGCGTTGCCGGCGGCGCCGACCAGGGAGGAAATATTGATGATCCGCCCCCGGCGGGCCTTCATCATGCCCCGCAGGCAAGCGCGGGTGACCCGGAACACGGAGGTCAGGTTGGTGTTGATGACTGTGTCCCACTCGGCATCCTTCATGCGCATCAGCAGGTTGTCCCGGGTAATGCCAGCGTTGTTGACCAGAATCAGGGGCGCGCCGTGGCGCTCGTTGACGGACTTGACCAGGGACTCGATGGCGGCGCCATCCGCCACGTCCAGGACCAGGCCGGTGCCCCGGATGCCCTGGGACTTGAAGCGTTCCTCAATATCTGCCGCGCCGGCCAGACTGGTGGCGGTGCCGGCCACGAAGGCACCCGCCTTACCCAGGGCGTCCGCGATGGCGCGGCCGATGCCCCGGCTAGCGCCGGTCACTAAGGCGATTTGGTCATTCAGCATGGCCGATTCTCTCCCAGGCTTGGTTCAAACTGGCCGGCGCTTCTGCCGGCATTCCGGCGCATTGGGCGCCCTGGCCGGGCAAGACAAAACTCCGTGGTGACATGGGTTCGGTCATCTAATAGGTGAGGAGCACGGCGCCCCAGGTGAAGCCGCCGCCGAAGCCCTCCATGAGCACATTTTCCCCGCGCCGGATGCGTCCGTCCCGCACCGCCGTGTCCAGGGCGAGGGGAATGGAGGCCGCCGAGGTGTTGCCATGTTGATCCACGGTCACCACCACCCGGTCCATGGGCAGGTCCAGCTTGCGGGCGGTGGCCTTGATGATGCGGATATTGGCCTGGTGGGGGATCAACCAGTCGATGTCGGCTTTGTCCATCTGGTTGTGTTCCAGGGTCTCATCCACGATGCGGCCCAGGGTGGTCACCGCCATCTTGAACACCTCGTTACCCTGCATTTCCAGGAACGCCCGTCCGCCCTTCATCTCATCGAAACCTTTGCCGATCCCGGCGGGCACCTGCAACAAGCTTTGATAAGCGCCATCCGCGTGCAGGTGCGTGGAGATGATGCCGGGTTCATCCGAGGCTTGCAGGACCACGGCGCCGGCGCCGTCCCCGAATAGCACGCAGGTGTTGCGGTCGGTCCAGTCGATGATCCGGGAAAAGAGTTCGCTGCCCACCACCAGGGCGCATTTGGCGCTACCGGCGCGGATGAAATTATCCGCCACCGCCATGGCATAGACGAAGCCGGTACAGACCGCCTGCACGTCGAACGCGGGGCAGCCGTGGATAGCTAGCCGGTTTTGCAGCAGGCAGGCGGTGCTGGGAAAAATCTGATCCGGGGTGGAGGTGGCGACCACGATCAAGTCGATGTCCCCGGGACCCACGCCAGCCGCCGCCATGGCCGCCCGGGCCGCCGGTTCCGCTAAGTCACTGCAAGTCTGGTCGGGGGCGGCCACGTGACGCTTGTCGATGCCGGTGCGCCCGTGGATCCAGGCCACCGTGGTGTCCACCATTTTTTCCAAGTCCTCATTGGTGATGACTCGTTCCGGGAGATAGCTGCCGGTACCGATGAGGCGGGAATATTTCACGATTCGGATCCTGCGATGTTGGCGCGGCTTAGATGCGTCGCCACTTGGTCGGCGATGCGTTGGGGTACGTTGGCGAATACCTCGACCCGGGCGGTTTCGATGGCGCTACGAAATGCCAGGGCGTCGGCGCCCCCATGGCTCTTGATGACGATGCCACGCAAACCCAGCAGGCTGGCGCCGTTGTAGCGGCGCGGGTCGAAGGTGCGCTTGAAGCGATTCAACACCGGCAACGCCACCAGGGACGCGAGCCGGGTCAGCAGATTGCGGCGGAATTCCCGCTTGAGGCGGTTGGAGATCATCTTGGCCACCCCTTCACTACATTTGAGCGCCACGTTGCCGACGAAGCCGTCGCAGACCACCACATCCAGGTTGCCCAGGTACACGCCGTCCCCTTCCACATACCCCACATAGTTGAGGGACGATGAACTCAGAAGTTCGTGGGCCTGCTTGACTTGCTCGTTGCCCTTGATTTCTTCCTGGCCGATGTTGAGCAGGCCCACCTTGGGTGCCGGTTTGCCTTCCACGGCGGATACCAGCTCGCTGCCCATGACCGCGAACTGAAACAGATGTTCGGCGGAGCAGTCCACGTTGGCGCCCAGATCCAGCATGAAGGTGTGGCCATCCTGGGTGGGGAGGATGCTGGCGATGGCTGGCCGGTCCACCATGGGCAGGGTCTTGAGCACGAAGCGGGCGGTGGCCATGAGGGCGCCGGTGTTGCCGGCGCTGACGCAGGCGTCCGCCTCACCGCTCTTGACCAAATCGATGGCAACCCGCAGGGACGAGTCCTTCTTGTTGCGCAGCGCCTTGGACGGTAGTTCGTCCATGGCGACTTCCTGGCTGGCATGGTGGACCCGCAGCCGTTCACCCAGCGCATGGGCCGGCACCTGGCTCCGGATCTGGTCCTCCTTGCCGACCAAGATCAGACGCACCCCCTCCTGCTGTTGCAGGTACTGGAGGGCGGCCGGGATCACGCTGGGCAAGCCAAAATCCCCACCCATGGCGTCCAGCGCGATGGTGACGGGCGTAGCGGCGTCTCGCTTCACGAGGCGCTATTTCCTTGGGTGGTCAGGGCTGGGAAACCGTTATCAGGCGCCGGAACTGGATGGACCAGTTATTCGCCCTTGTCGATGACCTTGCGGCCGCGATAGAACCCGTCGGCGGTGACATGATGCCGCAGGTGGGTCTCGCCGCTGGTCTTGTCGGTGGACAGGGTGGTGCCGGTCAGGGCGTCGTGGGAGCGGCGCATGCCGCGGCGGGAGGGGGTTTTACGATTTTGTTGAACAGCCATGGCAGCCTCCAAAAGAGTCCCAAGCGCGGCCTGGGAAAATAAACAAACGGTGTCAGTGAATTTGATTCTTTAACTGGGCCAGGATACCGAAGGGGCCGTCCCCCAAGGCATCCGAGTTTTCCTCGGTCAACCGGGCCATGACCTGGGGATCGCAGTCCGTCGGGTCATGCATGGGCACTTGGGGCAGCGCCAACAGTAATTCGTCTTCCACCAGTTCCCGGGGGTCCAGTCCGTCGGCGTCCACCAGCACCGGATCATATTCGTCCGGGAGTTGCTCCGCTTCCGCATCGCCGGCCACGATGGCGAGCAGGGTGCGGGCGTCTACCGGAATGTTGATGTCATCCAGGCAGCGCTGGCAGCGTACCTTGAGGTCCGCCACCACGTGGCCCCGCACACAGGCGCGCCGGGCGTCGTCCCGAAAGAACGCCAACTCAAACTCGACCCGGCCGTCCGGGTTGGACACCAGATCCGCCACGCGCGCCAACTCCCCTAGCCGCACGGAACCGACCAAGCGCCGTTCCTGATCGGCCGCCCTACGGGGATCCAACGTTTCAGGTAGGTTAGACATAACCGAAGGATGATAAACAGCCATTAGCCTGGTGTCAAAACAAGCTCGTAGTGCAGGGGCGCCGGACGGGGCGCGGTTAAGGGGCGAAATCCGCCGGGTCCGGCAGCCGGAAGGGGTCGCCGGCCGGGGTGGAGAGGATCCTGGCGGCGATTCGGGTCGTGGCGGGAGCCAGCAGGCTGAAATGATCCCGTCCCGGAATGGTCAGGCAGGTGAGATGTTGGTTGCGGGACGCGGCGCGGAGCGCCTCGACTTCGCCCTGGTTCGGGGACTGGCTGCCCTCCAGGACGAAGGTCGGGGAACCAATGTCATCGAGCCAATGGATCGGCGAGCGCCGTTTGACCTCCCCGGAGGCGGGGTTCAAAAGTTCTGGCGGCAGCAGGGATTGGCCGTAGCGATCGATCCGGGCGACGGGTCCAAAGGCAAATACCGCCTTGAAGCGGGGACTGGTTTCGGCCACCAGCAACGCCAGGGTGCCGCCGCTGCTATGGCCCCCCAGGTAGATCTGGTCCGGGTCCACCTGGGGTTGGGCGGCGAGAAAGTCAGCGGCCGCCAGCACGTCATCCACTTCCCCATAAAAGAACTCCTTGCCGGACGGGTGGCCGTTGCCGCCCCGCAGGGTGGGAAACATCATTACTAGGCCGGCCTTGCGCAAGGGCGCGGCGGATTGATCGTTGCTGGGTGGCCCCTCCACCCAAAAATCATCCAATGAATTGGAATCTCCGCCGGTGAGCCAGATGATGGCGGGGCGCCTCTCGCCGTCGCGGGGATCCGGGGTGACGAAGGCCGGTAGCACCAGACCGCCGGCACTGGGGTATTCGACCTTGACGAACCAATCCGGGGGCGGATTAGGCAAGGGTTGGACCGGGATTCGCACCCGAACCTGGGTCGTGAACAAGCGGCGTTCCTGGGCCAGGGGCAGGCGGGCTGGACCCGCCTGGGCTGGCTTTGGTTGACGCTGCTCCGCAGCGCGGGCTGTTTGGCGGAGCTTCTGTTGCTCGATTTCCCGGTGGGATTCCTTGGACCGGCAGTCGAACTGCCCCAGGATCTGGTAGCCGTCGGTCAGGGCTTGGTCCCGGGCCTCCAAGGTGCGCAGGGGTGGTCCTTCGCAGGCTTGCTGGTAGGCCGGATCGGTTTTCCAGGCCTCGCCGGAACTGGTGCCCAGGAGCCATTGGATGGCCAGGCCGCCGCCGAGCAATAGGCCCAGCAAATAAAATATTTCCCTACTCATGGGGCGGTTCCAGGAATTCGTGGGGCAAAGCCCAACATCCTAGCGCGGATCCGGCCATCCCGGCTCCAATCCAGTTGGCCAGCTGGGACGAATCTCTGGTCGAGGAGGGCGTCTAATCGCTGCTAGAACCCTTGGCTGGCGCCC
>CAZIHO010000095.1:0-13844 GCA_964538875.1 uncultured Chromatiaceae bacterium | reverse complement strand
CCAGGGATGCCTGGTTGGGTGTGCGGTGCACCCTACGGGGCTTGATCCACCCGCGATGAACGGCGGAACCCCTGGGCTAGGCTGCGCCTGTGCCCACCGGCCCGCTGACTCATACACCCTGCCCAGTCCCCTGAAACCGGTTCCGCCAAGCGCCACGGCAATCCCATCACCCATGCAGGTCCCGGACGCGCCACCCAAGCGCAGTTCTCAGTTCCCAGCGCGCGGCTCCTATAATCCGCCCTATGTTCGCCACCTTGCTGGAAGCCTTCCAATTGCTCGGCACCTTGGACGCCAAGGTGTTGGACATCGTCGGCTTGTCGCTCCGGGTCAGCCTGGGCGCGGTGTTCACCGGCAGCCTGCTGGGACTGCCTCTGGGGGCCTGGGTCGCGGTTTCCCAGTTTCCCGGCCGGGGCGCCATCACCGTGGTGCTCAACGCCATGATGGGCCTGCCCTCGGTGGTGTTGGGGGTGATGGTCTATCTGCTGCTATCCCGCTCCGGTCCCTTGGGAAGCCTGGGTCTGTTGTTTACCCCCAGCGCCATGATCTTCGTGCAAACCCTGCTGGTGACGCCTCTGGTCGCCGCCCTGACCCGTCAAATCGTGGAAGACGCCTGGCGGGACTATGCGCCGGAACTGCGGGCGTTCGGCTACAACCGCTTGCAGAGCGTGCAAACCCTGTTGTTCGACTGCCGCTATTCCCTCACGGTGGTGGTGTTGGCGGGCCTGGGCCGGGCCATCTCGGAAGTGGGGGCGGTGATGATCGTGGGCGGCAACATCGAGGGTTTCACCCGGGTGATGACCACCGCCATCGCCCTGGAAACCGCCAAGGGGGACCTGCCCCTGTCCATCGCCCTGGGCACGGTGCTGATCGGCATCGTGCTGACCCTCAACGCCCTGGCTCATCAGTTGCGGGTCTGGGCCATGAGCCGCTACGGCTGAGCATGTTTCCCATCCAACTGGACGGGTTGCGCTTCTCGCCCAACGGGCGGCCATTGCTGGTGGACATCGACCTAACCCTGCACGGGGACGGCATCAGCGTGCTGCTGGGTCCCAACGGCGCCGGCAAGAGCCTGCTGTTGCGCATGTTGGGCGGGCTGGAACAACCCCACGGCGGGCGCATCCGCTGGAATGGCCAGGAGCGCCCCGGCGGCCCCATCGCCATGGTATTCCAGCATCCCATGCTGCTGCGGGCGTCGGTGGCGGACAACGCGGCCCTGGGCCTCAAGCCCCTGGGCCTCGGCCGGACCGCGACCCGGCGCCGGGTGGCGGAGTTGCTGGAACGGGTCGGCCTGGCCCACCGGGCCCGGGACAGCGCCCGCCATCTGTCCGGCGGCGAGCGGCAGCGGCTGGCCCTGGCCCGGGCCTGGGCGGTGCGTCCCCGGCTGCTGCTGCTGGACGAGCCCACCGCCGCCCTAGACCCCACCGCCACCGAGGCGGTGGAAGCCCTGATCCGGGAAATCCGCACCGATGGCGCCCGCATCCTCATGGCCACCCACAACCTGGGCCAGGCGTTGCGCATTTCCGACGACATTCTCTTTATCGAAGCGGGCCGGGTGCGCGAACATACGCCCTCGGCCCGCTTTTTTTCCCGGCCCCGCTCCCCGGAGGCCAGGCTATTCATCCAAGGAGAACTCCCATGGCGAATCTCATTCGATCCCTAATCCTAGGCGCCGCCGCCCTGGTGCTCAGTGCCACCGTCCAGGCGGAAGACATCGTGCTGGCTTCCACCACCTCCACCCAGCAATCCGGTCTATTCGGGCATATCCTGCCCAAGTTCACCGCCGTCAGCGGTATCGAGGTCAAGGTGGTGGCGCTGGGCACCGGCCAGGCCCTGGACACCGCCCGCCGGGGCGACGCGGATGTGGTGCTGGTCCATGACCGGCCGGCGGAGGACAAGTTTGTCGCCGAGGGCTGGGGCATCGAACGGCGGGAACTGATGTACAACGACTTCGTGCTGGTGGGTCCCAAGACCGACCCGGCCCAGATTCACACCGCCAAGACTGCCGCTGAAGCCTTTAAGCGCCTGGCTGCGAGCAACGCCCCGTTCGTGTCCCGCTCCGACAAGAGCGGCACCCACGCGGCGGAACTGCGCCACTGGCAAGCGGCCGGCGTGGATCCCAAGACCCTAGCCGGTTATAAGGAAGCGGGCGCTGGCATGGGTCCGACCCTCAACATGGCCGCCGCCATGGATGCCTACAGCCTGTCCGACCGGGGCACCTGGCTGGCATTCAAGAACCGCCAGCATCTGGAGCTGCTGTTCGCCGGCGATCCGGTCCTGTTCAACCCCTACGGCGTCATGCTGGTCAACCCGGAGCGGCATCCCCAGGTGAAGAAGGCGGCGGGGCTGAAGTTCATCGATTGGATCACCAGCGCCGAGGGCCAGGCCGCCATCGCCAGCTACAAAATCGAAGGCGAGCCATTATTTTTCCCCAACGCCCAGCGCTAATCAGGAGTTTTGCATGAGTATTCCCACCGGCGCCTTGAGCGTTGACCAGGCCCGCGACCTGCTGCTGGCCGCCATCCAGCCGGTGGACGGCTGGGAAACCCTTTCGATCCGGGACGCCCTGGAGCGGGTGTTGTACCGGGACATCGTGGCGCCCTTCGACGTGCCGGCCCACGATAACTCCGCCATGGACGGCTTCGCAGTCCGGGCGGCGGATCTGGACAGCGGCGGCCGCCTCACGCTGGTGGGCACCGCCTACGCCGGCGGCGCCTTTTCCGGCCTGGTGGGGCCGGGTCAGGCGGTACGCATCATGACCGGCGCGGTGCTGCCCAGGGGCGCGGACTCGGTGATCCCCAGGGAGGACGCCCAGGAAGATGGCGAGCAGGTCATCTTGCCCCCGGTGCGCCGCGCCGGACAACATGTGCGCCGCGCCGGTGAGGACCTGGCCGCCGGCCGCCCGGCCCTGGCCGCCGGCACCCGGATCGGCGCTGCCCAACTGGGGCTGATCGCATCCCTGGGCATTGCCGAGGTGACGGTGCGGCGGCGGCCCCGGGTCGCGTTCTTTTCCACCGGCGACGAGTTGGCATCCCTGGGCCGGCCCCTGGCGCCGGGCGAGGTCTATGACAGCAATCGCCATACCCTGTACGGCGCCCTCACCCGCCTGGGCCTGGAACCCCTGGATATGGGCGTGGTGCGGGATGACCCCGCCAGCCTGGAGCAGGCGTTCAGCGAGGCGGCCCGCCAGGCGGACGCCATCCTCACCACCGGCGGCGTGTCGGTGGGCGAGGCGGACTATGTAAAGGACATCATGGACCGTCTCGGGGAGGTGCGCTTCTGGAAACTGGACATCAAGCCCGGCCGGCCCATGGCCTTCGGACGCCTGGGTGGCACCTGGCTGTTTGGCCTGCCCGGCAATCCGGTGGCGGTGCTGGTGAACTTCCATCAGATCGTGCAAGACGCCCTCATCAAACTCCAGGGCGTCGATCCCCTGCCCCCCCGGCCCAGCTTTCCGGTGGTGGCCGCCCAGGCCATCCGCAAGCTGCCCGGCCGCCGGGAATTCCCGCGCGGCCTGCTGTTTCAGGAGCAGGGAGCCTGGCGGGTACGCCTATCCGGCAACCAGGGTTCCGGCGTGCTGCGTTCCATGGCGGAGGCCAATTGCTTCATCGTGCTGCCGGAGCAGGCGGGCAGCGTCGCCGCCGGAGACTGGGTGGAAGTGCAGCCCTTCGCCGGGGTGATTTGAGGCACCGCCCTAGGAATCCGCACCCCGCCAGCGCCGGTGCCGGACGCTGGCGGGTGCGTGGGCGAACACCACCGACCAGGCCACCAGGACCCAGAACAGTAGGAGACGCGGCGCCTCGTCCAGCGCCATCCAGCCCACCAACAGCAACTTCACCAGCACCGCCGCGCTAGACCATTCCCAGAACCGGGCCGGCCGGACGCCAAGGTCCAGGGCCATGAGAGCGGCGCCGCTCGCCAGCACCGCCAGCGCCAGCCGCCCGCCCGCCAGGGGCGCACCCAACAGGACTGCCCCCAGGGCGATGACCGCCATCAAATGCAGGGCACGCAGCAGGACGTTCAACCAACGGACCACGGGGGAGCGGTTAATGGCGGCGGACTCGGTGAGGGACGGGAGGCGCGGATTTTATACCGGCTTGGGGAATTTGCGCCGTTGCCCCCCGGCCAGGGCGGGGCAGCCGGGGGAGCGGACTGCCCTGGAGTGGCCGTCAGCCCCCGGCGGCAGGGATTTGGGTCAGGCCCCAGACTTCCCGGGCATAGTCCCGCACCGTGCGGTCGCTGGAGAAGGATCCCATGCGGGCCAGGTTGAGGATGGCGCGGCGGGTCCATTCCGCCGGGTTTAGGTACAGGTCGTCCACCGCGCCCTGCGCCCGCTGATAGTCCCCGAAGTCCGCCAGCACCAGGTAGGGATCCTCATACAGCAGCCGGTCCACCACCGGGCGGTGGCGGCTGGGGTCGCCAGCGGAAAAGTAGCCGGCGCCAATTTGTTCCAGGGCTTCCGCCAGCTCGGGAAGGGCGTCCAGATCCGTCTGGGGCCGTTGGTTGCGGCGCCGGCGTTGTTGAACTTCCTGGACACCGAGGCCGAACGGGAAGAAATTTTCCGGGCCCACCGCCCGGCATAGCTCGATGTTGGCGCCGTCCAGGGTGCCGATGGTGAGGGCGCCATTGAGGGCCATTTTCATGTTGCCGGTGCCGGAGGCTTCGGTGCCGGCAGTGGAGATTTGCTCGGAGAGATCCGCCGCCGGCACCAGGATGGCGGCGGTGCTGAGATCGTAATTGGGCACGAACGCTAGGCGCAGGCTGGTGGCCACCGCCGGATCGCCGTTGATGCGCGCCGCCACGTCGTTGATGAGCTTGATGATGCGCTTGGCCAGGTCGTAACCGGGGGCCGCCTTGCCGGCGAAGATCAGATTGCGGGGCACCGGGTTGGCCAACTCGCCCCGGCGCAGCCGGTTGTAGCGGACGATGGCGTACAGCAGACACAGGAGTTGGCGCTTGTATTCATGGATGCGCTTGGCCTGCACGTCGAACAGGGCGCCGGGCAGCAGCCGGATGCCGGTGCGCCAGCGCACCACCTGCCCCAGCCAGTCCTGGTTAGTGCGCTTGACCTGGCGAAACTGGGCCTGGAAATCCGGGTCCCCGGCTAGGGGCTCCAAGCGCCGCAATTGGTCCAGGTCGGTGATCCAGTCCGGGCCGATCTGCGCGCCGATCAGCCGGCTCAGGGCCGGATTGGCCTGGTCTAGCCAGCGCCGGGGGGTGATGCCGTTGGTGATGTTGACGAAACGTTCCGGCCACAACTCATGAAAATCCCGGAACAGGGTTTCCCGCAGCAGACGGGTGTGGAGTTCCGACACCCCATTGACCCGGTGGCTGCCGACCACCGCCAAGTAGGCCATACGGACCCAGCGTTCCCCCTCGTCCGCCACCAGGGACAGGCGCCGCAGCCGGTCGAAATCACCGGGATAGCGCTTTTCCACCAGCTTGAGGAAGCGACGGTTGATCTCGAAAATGATTTGCAAATGGCGGGGTAACAGGCGCCCGAGCATGGCCACCGACCAGACTTCCATGGCCTCGGGCATGAGGGTGTGATTGGTGTAGGAGCAGGTGCGCTGGGTGATGTCCCAGGCCCGTTCCCAGTCCAGCAGATGTTCATCCAGCAGCAGCCGCATCAATTCGGCCACCGCCAGGGCCGGATGGGTGTCGTTCAGTTGCAGGGCCACCCGCTCCGGCAGGTCCAGCAAGCCGCTGGACTGGGTCAGATGGCGGCGCAGAATGTCTTGCAGGGACGCGCTGACAAAGAAATATTCCTGGCGCAGGCGCAGTTCCCGGCCCAGGGCGGTGGCGTCATTGGGGTAGAGCACCCTGGACAGATTTTCCGACGCAGTCTTGGTTTCCAGGGCCTGGGCATAGTCGCCGGCGTTGAAGCGCTGCAAGTCCAGGTCGCGGCTGGACTTGGCGGACCAGAGACGCAGATTGTTGACCCGCTGGTTGCGATAGCCGGGGACCGGCAAATCGTAGGCCATGGCCATCACCAGTTCCGCCTCGTTCCAGTGGAAGCGCAGCCGGCCGGCGGCGTCTTGTTCCATGTCCACCTGGCCGCCGAAGCGCACCGGAAACAGCACCTCGGTGCGGGCCAGTTCCCAGGGATTGCCGTAGCGCAGCCAGTTTTCCGGCTGCTCCACCTGATGACCGTCCTCGATGCGCTGAGAGAACATGCCGTATTCGTAGCGGATCCCGTAGCCATAGCCGGCCAGGCCCAGGGTAGCCATGGAATCCAACAGACAGGCGGCCAGCCGCCCCAAGCCGCCGTTGCCGAGCCCGGCATCGTCTTCCAGGGCGCGCAGCCGCTCATAGTCCAGATTCAGGCCGGTCAGCACCCGCCGGGTTTCCTCATCGATGCCCAGACAGGCCAGGGCATTGCCCAGGCCCCGGCCGAGCAGATATTCCATGGACAGGTAATAGACCCGCTTGGTCCGGTCCTGGTAATACTGATGCAAGGTGCGAATCAGCCGTTCCACCAGCCGGTCCCGCACCGTCAGGGCCAGAGCCTGGTACCAATCCCGGTCGGTGGCGGTGCCAGCGGTCTTACCCACCGAGTAGGTGAGATGTTGCAGCAGGGAACCCCGCAGCGCCGGTTCGTCCAGACCCAAGGGCACTGGAATGATGTCCTGTTCCATCGTGGCGCTCCCCAAAAAACCCTGCTCCTGGAAGCATAAGCAATGTTCCCGCCGGCCATGGGGCGGGCGGCGGATTTTTCGGCGCTTCCCTTGATGTCCCTGGGTGTTCCCGCGTCCCGGCGGGCCTGGCAAAGCGCCCAGCTATAATGAAGATCATTGCGCGGGGCCGGGGGGAGAAATTCCCTGCGGTTCCCCGGCCGACGCCCCTGCCCAGAGGCTCTCCCGATGTACCGACACCGCCTGCCCCATCGTGCCTGGATATTGTCGCTGCTCCTGACCGGACCGGCCGGAGCCGCTGAGTTCCTGGCCCTGGCCCAAACCTGCGCCCCTTGCCACGGCGTCAACGGCGTTAGCGCCGGGGACCTGATGCCCAGCATCGCCGGCCTCAACCGCCACTATCTGGAAACCGCCCTGCTGGAATATCTGGGCGATAACCGGGACGCCACCCTCATGGGACGCCTGGCCAAGGGCTATTCCAAGGCCCAGCTCCAGGCCCTGGCGGAGTTTTACGCCGCCCAGCCCTGGGTCCCGGCGCTGGTCCAGGCGGACCCCCAACAGGCGGCCAAGGGCCGGTTGCTCCATGAGGACCTATGCGCCACCTGTCACCCGGACGGGGGCCGGGGCCAGCTCAAGGACGCGCCGCGCCTGGCGGGACAGTGGCCGGCGTTCCTGCAACTGTATCTGGAAGACTGCCGGGCCAAGGGATCCGAGTGCCATCCCAGACGCATGGGCAGCCGGGTGCGGGGCTTGTCGGACGAGGATTTGCGGGATCTGGCCCAGTTCTACGCTGGCGAACAATAGCCCCTTAGGAGCCCATGGATACCGGCAGGCGGCGGGCACCCCAGTCGCCGGGCTGGGGCTCGAACACCCCGGCGCAAGGGGTGGCGCAGAACCGGCACCGGCCCTGGGGGTCCAGGTTCCAGCGGCCCAGGCGATACCAGTCCCGTTCGATCAGCAGTTCCCCGCAGGCAGGGCAAAAGGTGCTGCCGCCCTCCCGGTCATGGACATTGCCGGTATAGGCGTAGCGCACCCCGTTGCCCTTGGCGATGTGGCGCGCCCTGGCCAGGGTAGCGGCCGGGGTGGGCGGCAGGTCCAGCAGCTTATAGTCCGGATGAAAGGCGGTGAAATGCAGGGGCACGTCCGGCCCCAGATGTTCCACCACCCAGCGGGTGAGGCGGTCCAGTTCCTGGTCCGAGTCGTTATGGCCGGGAATCAGCAGCGTGGTCAACTCCACCCACACCTGGGTTTCCTCCTTGAGATACACCAGGGTATCCAGTACCGGCTGTAGGTGGCCCTTGCACAGTTGGCGGTAAAAATCGTCGCTGAACGCCTTGAGGTCCACGTTGGCGGCGTCCATGACCGAGAAGAATTCCGGGCGGGCGGCGGCCGAGATGTAACCGGCGGTCACCGCCACATTGCGCAGGCCGAGGGCGCGCCCGGCGCTGGCCGTGTCCCGGGCGTATTCCAGGAATACCACCGGGTCATTGTAGGTATAGGCGATGCTCCGGCAGCCCAATTCCTGGGCGCGCTGGGCGATGGCCTCCGGTGCCGCCGCCACCGACAGCGTTTGGGTCTGGCGGGATTTGCTCATGTCCCAGTTCTGGCAGAACCCGCAGGCCAGGTTGCAGCCGGCGGTGCCGAAGGACAGCACCGGCGTGCCCGGCAAAAAATGATGCAGGGGCTTTTTCTCGATGGGATCCACGCAGAATCCGCTGGAACGGCCGTAGGAGTCCAATACCACGGCGCCCCCCCGGTTGGACCGCACGAAGCAGAGCCCCGCCTGGCCGTCCCGCAATTGACATTCCCTGGGGCAGAGATCGCACTGGACCCGCCCGTCGTCTAGGGAATGCCAATATTTAGTTGGAAAGGGGATAGTAGGACTGGTCATGGCGTTGGCGCAAAGAGCGGGCTCACTTCAAGCATAGCCCGTCCCGGCGCTTGATTTTTCCTGGCCGGGGCCAACACTTGGATAAGCCAACCAAGCACTTCAAGGGGCGAGGCATCATGGGTGACGGCGCCGAGCGAGTTCGCACACCCGCCGTAGCGGGATTCTTCTATCCGGCCGGTCAACGGGAATTGCGCCAGCAGGTCCAGGCGTTCCTGGCCGACGCCCGTCCCGGCGCTGGCACGCCCAAGGCGCTGATCGCTCCCCACGCCGGTTACCCCTATTCCGGGCCGGTGGCGGGCAGCGCCTACGCCCTGCTGGCAGACGCCGCCAGCCGCATCCGCCGGGTGGTGTTGCTGGGACCCGCCCATCGTCTGGGCTTCCGGGGTCTGGCCTATTGCAGCGCCAACACCTTCCTGACGCCCCTCGGGCCGGTGCCGGTGGACCGGAACGCCCTGGCCAGCCTGGCGGATTTGCCCCAGGTGCGGGAATACGACGCGCCCTTCAATGGCGAGCACTGCCTGGAAGTCCAGATCCCCTTTCTCCAGACCCAGTTGCGGGATTTTCGCCTGATTCCCCTGCTGGTGGGCGACGCGGACCCAGAAGCGGTGGCCCAGGTGCTGGAACGCCTGTGGGGCGGCGACGAGACCCTGATTCTCATCAGTTCGGATCTGAGCCACTACCTGAGTTACCCGGTGGCCCAACGCCGGGACGCAGTAACCACCGCCACCATCGAACGGCTTCAGTTGCTGCCGGACCCTGGCCAGGCCTGCGGTCAGCATCCAATCAATGGGCTGTTGCTCCAGGCCCAGCGCCACCACCTGACCGTCCGCACCCTGGATCAACGCAATTCCGGGGATACCGCTGGCTCCCGTGACCGGGTGGTGGGCTATGGCGCCTACGCATTCTTTGCCTGACCAGCCCCAACCCCTGGGGGATGACCAACGCCGCTGCCTGTTGGAACTGGCCCGGAAGTCCATCCGCCATGGCCTGGAGTATGGCTGCCCATTAGGGATTCTGGTGCCGGACTATCCGGACGCCCTGCGCCGCATCGCCGCCAGCTTTGTCACCCTGCATTGGGGCGGACAACTGCGGGGCTGCATCGGCCACCTGGAGGCCTTTGAACCCCTGGTCGAGGACGTGGTGGGCAATGCCTGGTCGGCGGCTTTCCGGGACCCCCGCTTCCGGCCGGTGACGGCGGCCGAATTCCCCGGACTCCACATCCATATTTCCGTGCTGAGTCCGCCCCATCCGGTCCACTTTCTGAATGAGGCGGACCTGTTACGGCAAATCCGTCCGGGCCTGGACGGCTTGATCCTGGCGGATGGCCGCCACCGGGGAACCTTTCTACCATCCGTGTGGGAAGCGCTCCCGTCCGTGGACGACTTCTGGCGTCATCTCAAAGTCAAGGCGGGGCTACCCCCGGATTACTGGTCCGGCAGCCTGACAGTCCAGCGTTATCACACCGAGTCCTTCGAGGAACCACTCCCCCGGCCAGCCCGGTAGCGGATACCGCCCAGGGAGCTGGTTTCTCCCACTCCAGACACCTCTTCCCCACTAGAGAACGGCCACCGGGACGCCCGGACCCGGCGGAATATGTTTTCGCTTCCTTTTAAGCGGAAATTTTTCCCATGACCTCCCGTAGCGCGGGGTTTATGCTTGGCCAGCCCATTGCCTAATAACGAGAATCGAGGAGGAGAGGATGACAAAAGTGCGCGGGTGGTTGGACTACTGGAACGGCGAGGTATCCCTCTACGTCAGTCCACGCCATTTGCAAGCCCACTACCGAGGCCTATTCACCGCCATCCGGCCCCTGCTGCCGGCGGCGCCCTTTACCCTGCTGGATTTTGGCTGCGGCGAGGCGCTGATGGCCCCCGCCATCGCGGAACTGGGAGGGCGCGTGATCCTGTTCGACGACGCCGGCGCCCGCCGTGCCGGCCTGCGTCACCGCTTCGCCGGCAACCCCAACATCCAGGTAACGGATGAACTGGAATCCCTGGCCGGCCGCTGTGACCTGGTGCTGGTGATCTCGGTACTGCAATATGTTCCCAAGCGGCAACTGCCCCAATTGCTAGGCCGCCTGAAGCGCCTGCTCAAACCCCAGGGCCGGGTGCTGTTTGGGGACATCCTGGCGCCGGACAACAGCCTAGTGGCCGACACCCTGGCGCTGCTGAAATTTGGGTGGCGAGAGGGCTTTCTAGGGGACGCTCTGCTGGGCTTGGCGCGCACCCTGAAATCCGACTATCGCCAAGCGCGCCAACATCTGGGCCTATCCTCCTATGGGCTGGACGAACTCCAGGACGCCTTGCGGGCGGCGGGACTCACCGGTACGCCCTTGGACTGGAACATTGGCCACGCCGGCCATCGCCGCTCCCTGATCGCTACCCTGAAAGAGCCTCCGGACCGGGCCGGCGATCTGGACCAGGACTCCCTGCCATCAGGCGCTTTCGACCCGATTGCGGCCGCCGCGCTTGGCCCGGTAAACGGCCTCGTCCGCCCGTTTCAATAGGTCATCCGCGTGGGCCATATCCGGGGTGCGGGCCGCCACGCCGATACTGACGCTGCCCCGCCATTCCCCATCCGGCGGCACCGACACCCGCAAGCCGTTGACCGCCTGCAACACCAATTCAGCGACCCGCCGTGCGCCCGTTAGGGGCGTGCGCGGACAGAGGATGAAAAACTCATCGCCGCCCAGACGACAGACCACATCGTCGGTACGTACCGAATCCCGGAGGTTCCAACTCAGTTCCCGCAATACCTGGTCGCCGGCGTCATGACCGAACTGGTCATTGATGGGCTTGAAACCGTCCGCGTCGATCATCATGCAGGCCAGGGGCAAGTCCTCCCGCACCGCCATTTCCCACTCCGCCTGCAGGCGATGAAGGGCCTGACGCCGGTTGGGCAAGCCGGTGAGCACATCGGTCATGGCCATGTGCTCCAGTTGCTGGTTGGCGGACGCCAGTTCGTCGCTCAGGCGGGTGGATGCCTCCTTTTCCTGCTTGAGCCGGGCCACCACGCCTTCCAGTTCCCGGTTGGCCTGGGATAGGGCCAGGGTCCGTTCGGCGACCATGGATTCCAGGGACTGGTTCAATTCAACCAGTTCCCGGTTGCGCTCCGACACCTGCCGGAACAGGCCGTCCAGGGCTTTCAGGATGGGTTCCATGTTGCCCTCGGTCAAGCGCTCGTGCTTGGCGTAGGCTTCCGCCGGGCTCATCCCGGATTCAATGGCGGCCACCTGCCGGGCCATGGCTTGGTCGATGCCCAGGATGTGATAGGCCAGCCAGTTCACCAGAAATCTGAGCAGACTTTCCCCGGCCGCCACGTTATTCCGGTCCAATTCACCCCGCAATCGCACCACGTCCGCCAGAAAATGCGCGTGAGCCCGATGCTGGGCGGCACGGTGGCGCTCATCCACGCCCGCCCGCGCCATCACCTGTTCTTCTTCCTTGAAGTGATACAGAGCGTAATCCGCCAGCTCATTGAAAAGGGCCTCCATTTCCGATAGGACTACGGATTCCGGTTGTCCCAGCACACTGCCGAAGTCATTGACGAGATCCACCAACTTGCGGTGTTGGGCGTCGATGTTGGCCAGCCCAGTGACAAAATGGTCGTCCCACGTGAATGAAATGCTTTTCATCGCCTGCTCGGTATGCTGGGTTGTGTTATTAGGGGAAGGGCCGGCCAGACTTCATGGAACCGCTTCAGCGCGCTGCGGCGCCGGGCAGACAGCGGCCCAAGGAACCTGATCCGCAGGGCTTGCCGTCGATCCATAGGGTGCCGTCCAGGCGGGCTCCGGTCAGGATGGCACCCCCCAGGAGCGCCTGACTCAGGTCCGCGAAGGACAGGTCCGCATTGGTCAAGTCCGCGTTGCTCAGGTCCGCGCCCCTGAGGTTGGCTCCCCGGAGGCTGGCGGAACCCAGGCGGGCGGAAATGAGATCAGCGCGGCGCAGATCCGCGAAATCCAGCCGCGCGCCAGTTAAATCCGCGCCGCCCAAGTGGGCGCCGCTGAGATCGCCGTTCAGGGCCTTGAGTCCCGCCAGTTGGGCCCCCCCGGCCTGCAACTCGGTGAACCGGCAATTGCTCCAATCCACGCCGGGAGCGGCTGGCAACCCGCAATTGGGGCCGGCACCGGTTTGGCCGCCACCCCACCAGACCGCGAAGCCGATCACGGCGGCGATCAGCGCCAGGAACACGCCGATGGTCAGCAGGGGTAGGCCAGACTTGGGTGCCGCCGCCAAGGCGCCCGCGCCGCCCCGCAGTTCTGGCGGCACTACCTCGGGAACCGCCGCCACCTGGCGCCAGGTCTTGCGGTCCGGACTCACCTCGTCGTCCAGGGTGACTTGGCCTTCCAGCAGCAAGCGCCGTACCCGTGCGCTGGTCAAGGGACCCACTTGACGCCCGGCGCGGCGCAAATACCACTGGACTTGGTCGATTTCCGGTTCCATAAAACAATGAATTCTCTTAAATACTATTTAGCCTGGCGGCGGATCGGCCAGGCGTTGGTGGGGACTCGGATACTGTAGCGCTCGGTCCAGCCTAAGCTTTATAGCAAGCCTCAATGAATTGGCGTCCCGGCCGCTATCTAATGCATGGAAATCTCCAGCCTGCTTCCTCAACTTAGGATCCCAACCGGCACCGAGACCCTGAAAACGGTTTCGGACTTGCGGTTGGGCCAAGTCATTCAAGCGGTGGTGGCCGGTATCAGCGCCGAGGGGCTGATTCGCCTAGAGGTGGGCGGCAAGGAGGTCTCCGCCCAAACCCAACTGCCCCTGCGGCCCGGCCAACGCTTGACCCTGCGGGTGGACCAGGCGGGTCGCCAACCCCTGCTGCGGCTGGTGGAAACCCAGGACCAGGACACTACCCAGACTGACGGCCTGCGCCAGGCCCTGCCGCGCATGTTGGCCCTGGCGCCGGCCCTGGAACGGCTGCTCCAACTGAGCGGCGGCCCGCAACCCGCGCCTCTGCCGGCCCAGACTCAACAACTGCTGCAACAATTGGCGGCGACCCTGGCCAGTCCGGAACAACTCATGTCTGGGCGGGGCCTGCGCCAAGCGGTGGATCAGTCCGGCTTGTTTCAGGAGGCGCGCCTGGCGCGGGGGGAACCCCCGGCCCAGGACTTGAAAACTGCCCTGTCCCGCATCGCCGCCCAACTCAGGACCGCCACCGCCCCCCAAGCACCACCAGCGGGAGCGCCGCCCAGCGGCGGCGGCGCCCAAACCGCCGCGACACCGCTGCCCGGTCAGCCAGCCAGCGCCCAACCGCCCCCAGGCCTGGCCCAGCCACCCGGCGCCGGGCCAGGGCCCGCAGGCGGAATGCCCGCGCCG
>CAZIHO010000094.1:0-14214 GCA_964538875.1 uncultured Chromatiaceae bacterium | reverse complement strand
TCCGAGACGAAGAGTCTTTATTTGACAGGGCCTGGACAAGGGTTAAGCCGCACCCTCCCAACCAGCGGCACGGCGACCAGCAGCCCCACTTTGAGCACCGCCACAGGAAGTTCCTCGAACGTCTACGGCACCCAGAATTTCATAACCGAATATCTGACGTTGAGCCCTGCCTGGGCCGAAGTAGGCGACAACAATAATTCAGGCACTGGTAAGGTCCAGTGGGTTGAAAACGGCGCGGGTTGCAGCACCAACTGCGTGCATATCGGTGTTGGAACGAACGTTGACATCACCAACGTGGGTTTACGGTCGCCCTCAATCAATCTGTCGCCTGCGACAACGGCCAGCGTTACGTTTCGGTATCACTTCAACAGCGCAACCTACAGTCATGCAATCAAGTTGCAAGCTTCCACCGACGGGTCCACTTGGTCCGATACGACCTGGAGCGCAACCAGTGGAAGTGCTACGGCCCAGGTGGTCGATATCTCGAATTGGATCAGTGCCTCAACCTATCTGAGATGGGTAGGCACGGGCACCACGGGGGGTTCGACGCCATTTGCTCTGGACAGCGTTACCGTATCAAAAACGACCGGGGGTGGGGTCACGTCCACGACCTTCACGCAGACGCCGGCGATGGCTGAGGCCTTTGCCATGCCTTCAGGCGGTGCGGTCTCCGTATTGGCCTGTATCAATGTGACGGCCGGTACCATGCCGAGCAATCCGAGCGTGTCCGTAACCCTTAAGCACGGTACGACCACCTTCGCCACGCTGTCGCCGGCAAGCTACTCCGCGACCAATACCACGTGCGGCGGCGGTAAGGCCCTGACTTGGTCAGGCACTCTGAGCTCGGACGTCTCCGTGACAGCCGGCGAGGCGATCAGCGCCGTCTTCAACGTGACCGGTCTTGCCACTACGATCAGTTTCGCCATTCAGTATGACGCCACGACCAAACCGTCCAAGATCGACCTACCCACCACGACGGTCATCACGGTGGATAGCCTGGCCCTGTATGACGCCCCCTATCCGGGCGGTAGCGAGGTTTCCACCGCTAATAGCGGCCAGACCCTATATGCGCGGGCGCAGGTCAGCGACCCCTTTGGCGCCTACGACATCACCAGTCTCGATCTCGAGATCGACGGCCCCGGCTTGAGTTGCGATCTGGCCGCCGTCCTTGGCAGCGGCAACGTCGTCCACAGCACCACCACCAGCAAGACCTACGAATCCGTCTGGGCCACTGGCATCTGTCAGGGCAATTACGTGGTCACCGCCGTCGCCCACGAGGGCGCCGAGGGTACGGTCACGGCGAGCGGCGCGGCGCAGGTAAGCTTGACCAATCTGGACTTGGGTACCCCCGGCATCGTCCAGTTCATCGACAACGCTGGGGCAGATAAGACCAGTTACACCACCTCGCAGCAGGTCTGCGTGAAAGTCACCGATCTCGATCAGGCCGGCCTGTCGGACCCCATCAAGGTCTATGTGACCGGGAGTAGTAGTGGCGGCCCACTCGAACTCACCCTGGCGGGAAGCCCCGCCAACAGCGGTATCTTCACAGGCTGCTTTGGCAGTGCGGGCAGCAGTAGCCCATTCGTCAACGGCGACATGTTGACCGTCAGTTATACCGATCCCACGGACGGCAGCGATGTCGCCACCGATGCCGCGTTGGTGACCAACGGCACCGTGCCGTCGTTGCTGTTGAGCAAGACCCGGGTCGCGCCCGCCGATGGTATCGCCGTGGTAGGCGAGCCGGTGCAATACGATATTTCGGTTACCAATCCAGGTGCGACCGCGCTTACGACGATCAATCTGACGGATACCTATAGTAGTACCTGCTATAGCTTCCAGTCCGCGAGTCTAACCCCCAGTACCAACAATCCCGGCAGCTTGGTCTTTTCGGTCGGTCCCATCGCCGCGGGCGGCACCGTCAAGCTTAGCGTGACCCTCACCGCCAAGGCAGCATGCGACACCACGGCGGCGCAAAACAGCGTGAGCGCCAGTGGCGACGCATCGGCCGGCGCCACAACGGCGACGGTCACCATCAGCGCTCCCCGGGTGACGGTGACCAAGACGCGCACTTCGGCAGCGGATACCGCCACGGTGGGCGATACCGTGACCTTTAAGATCAACGTCACCAACAGCGGCACCACGTCCATAACCACTCTACCGGTGTCGGATACGTACAGTACCTGTCTGGAATTCGTTTCCGCGACGCCAACCGAGACTTCCGCGGGGGGCGGGACGATCTTGTGGAGCGATTTGGGTCCCTTGGCGACGAGCGGTTTAAAGACGATCGATACGTCCTTCAAGGTCGTTGGCGCCTGCAGTTCAGCGCAGAACACCGCCAGCGTCGATTTTGCGGTGGACGCCAATGGCGACAGGGCAGTGGAAAGCAGCGGTAGCGCCACCGTCACGACCACAGCCGCAAGCATCAGTGGTCAAATCATCGACGACAATGGCGCGGGTGGAGGCACGGCGGCCGATGGACTGAAAAACGGCGGCGAACCCGGTATCGCGGGGGTGACCGTCAAGGTCTATCGGGATTCCGACGGGGATGGCGATTTGAATACTGGCACCGTCACCTTGGTCGCCGTGCAGACCAGCGGCAGCAACGGCTATTACCAGTTTCTAAATCTCGTCCCGAATGCGGGTAGCGAGCGGTATGTGGTGGTTGAAACCGATCCCACCAACTACCGGAGCACGAACCCGGCGTCGAACCAGCGCACGGTAAACGTGGCAGCGGTCCAGGACTATTCTGACCAAGACTTCCTCGATACTCAGTTCGCCGATATCACGGGCCAGGTCGTCAACGACAACGGGGCGGGCAACGGCACTGCCTCGAACGGTGTGAAGGACGGCAGCGAGCCGGGGATTTCGGGCGTGACGGTCAAACTCTATGCCGACGTCAATGGCGACGGTGTCGCCGATGGCGCCGCGTTGGCTACCCAGACCACCTACAGCGGCGGTAATTACACCTTCGCCAACGTGGCTCCTGGACGTTACATCGTCATAGAAACCGATCCGCCGGGCGCAACGAGCACAGGCGACAAGGATGGCACCGGGCCTAACGGCACGGGCCTCAACACCATTGCCGTGACCCTGGGGGGAGGGATCAACAGTACCGGAAATGATTTCCTCGATTATGTAGCGGCCGCCGCGGTTCCCGACGTCTACGCGACGGTGTCCGCGCCTTCAAGCGTGGTGGCGGGTGGCCAGGTGACGACCTTGCTGACCTTTGGCAATCAGGGTTTGGCGAACGCGGAGGGTGTGACCTACAGCGTGACCTTACCCCTCGGGCTGACGGGGCTGAGCTGTGTCGGGGCCACCTGTGACTATGATCCGGGCACGGGCACCCTGACCCTGAGCGGTCTGCCGGGCATTTTGACTCCGGGCCAAGTGGCGCAGCTGGTGGTGAGTTATGCGGCGCCGGGGACGGGTCCGTTGTCGGTGAGTACCACCATCGGCACAACCACGGCCGGTGACCCGAGCGACAACAACACCGACACGGCGAGCACGGTGGTGTCGTCCTCGGTGGTCGATGTGGCGGTCTGGCTCAACGCCCCAGCGAGCGCGGTCACCGGGAGCACGGTGAGCGTGCCGGTGAACTTCACCAACCTGGGTGGTGTTACGGCCACTGGGGTTAGCTACAGCGTGACCTTGCCCGCGGGCCTGGCCGATGTGACCTGCACCGGCAGTGGGATCAGTTGCAGTTACGCCGGAACAACGGTGACGATTACCGGCCTGCCGGAGTCCCTGGAGCCGGGACAGATCGCGGGTTTGGTCCTGAGCTACACCGCGCCGGCGAGTGGTCCGGTGGCCGTGACCGCGACGGTGAGCGCCACCGGGGACTCCGTTCCGACGGGCAACAACAGCGCGAGCGGAAGCACGGCGATCACGGCGGCGACTGCGCCGGACCTGATCAGCCTCGTGGCCCCGCCGGCCAGCGCGGCCCCCGGTAGCCAGGTCACGGTGCCGGTGAGCTATCGCAACCTGGGACCCGACGCAGCGACGGTCACCCTGTACGACCTCGACCTGACCGGCGCGCCCGTGACCGAGGTGGAGATTCGCCTCAACGGGACCCTCTGCACCTACGACAGCGGCACCGGCGCGCTCACGGACTGCGGTTTGCCTGGCACGCTGGGTCCGGGCCAGGCGGTCGATTTGATTCTCACCTACACCGCGCCGGCGAGCGGCACGGTGACCGTGAGTTCCAACGTCACGGCCACGGGCGAGACCAACACCGCCAACAACGCGTCCACCGGTGTCACCACGGTCAGCGGCGCGAGTGTTCCGGATGTCTACACGACGGTGGACGTGCCGGCCAGCGTTCCGGCGGGCGGTGGGATCACTGCCTTGGTGACCTTTGGCAATCAAGGACCGGTCTCGGCGGAGGGCGTGACCTACGCCGTCACCCTGGCGCCCGGGTTGAGCGGCGTAGGCTGCACCGGGGCGGCCTGCACCTACGACAGTGTGACCGGGGTGCTCACCCTCACGGGGCTGCCGACCAGCCTCAGTTCGGGTCAGAGCGTGCCGATATTGATCAGCTACCTGGCGCCTGCCAGCGGCGTGAGCAGTTTGAGCGTGCAATCGAACATTGCCACCAGCACGGCGGGGGAGACGCCCACCAACAACAACAGCGCGAGCGCCAGCACCCTGGTGTCGGGCGGCGTGACGGCGGACGTGACCACCTGGATCAGTGCCCCGCCCAGCGCTAGCAGCGGCAGCACCGTGACCGTGACCGCAGGTTACACCAACCTGGGCGCGGCGTCGGCGACCGGCGTGACCTATGCCCTGACCTTCACGGGGTCGCCGAGTGGGGTGGCCGTGACCTACAACGGCACGGCCTGTACCTACACCAGTGGTACCGTGACTGGCTGTGGTCTGCCGACGACCCTGACCCCCGGGCAGGTGGTGGATCTGGTGGCCACCTTCACCGCACCCGCGACGGGGCCGGTGGTGTCCACCTCGACCGTGGGGGCGGGCAACGACAGCGATACCAACAACAATACGGCCAGTGCCAGCACCGCCATCAGCGGCGATACCGAAGCGGACGTCACCGCCGCGGTCGCGCCGCCCGCGAGCGCCCCCGCCGGCAGCAGTGTCAGCGTGCCCTTCAGCTTTGCCAATCTGGGTCCGGCGACCGCGGCGGGGATGGGCTATGGCCTCACCCTGACCGGTGGCGCGACCAGCCCGGTCATCACCCACAACGGGGCCACCTGCACCTACAGTGCCGGCGTGCTCAGCGGCTGCGGCCTGCCCACGAGCCTGGCGCCTGGGGAGACCCTGAACCTTCTGCTGACCTACACGGCGCCGGGGAGTGGCACGGTCGGGGTGACGGCCACCGCCAGCACCACCACGACGCAGAGCAACAGTGCCAACGACAGCGCCACGGGGTCCACGGCCGTGTTGACCACGCCGACGGTAGATGTGTATGCGTTGGTTGCGGCTCCGGCCACGGCGACGGGCGGCGGCACGGTGGACGTAGCCCTCACATTTGGGAATCAGGGCAGTGGCGGTGCCACGGGGGTTGCCTACAGCCTGTTGTTGCCGGCGGGTTTGAGCGGGGTGTCCTGCACCGACGCGACCTGTGTTTATGACAGCGCCAGCGGTGTCGTGACCCTGACGTTCTCTTCCGGTTCGAGCACGCTGGCGAGCGGCGCGACCCGGACCGCCACCCTGCATTACACCGCCCCGGCCGGGGCGGGAGTGGTGCCGGTGGTGGCGCGGGTCAGCGCGACCGAGGACCCCGGCACCACCGGCAACAACAGCGCTACCGGGAGCACGGCGATTAGTGCGCAGGGGGTTCCCGACGTCTACGCGACGGTGTCCGCGCCTTCAAGCGTGGTGGCGGGTGGCCAGGTGACGACCTTGCTGACCTTTGGCAATCAGGGTTTGGCGAACGCGGAGGGTGTGACCTACAGCGTGACCTTACCCCTCGGGCTGACGGGGCTGAGCTGTGTCGGGGCCACCTGTGACTATGATCCGGGCACGGGCACCCTGACCCTGAGCGGTCTGCCGGGCATTTTGACTCCGGGCCAAGTGGCGCAGCTGGTGGTGAGTTATGCGGCGCCGGGGACGGGTCCGTTGTCGGTGAGTACCACCATCGGCACAACCACGGCCGGTGACCCGAGCGACAACAACACCGACACGGCGAGCACGGTGGTGTCGTCCTCGGTGGTCGATGTGGCGGTCTGGCTCAACGCCCCAGCGAGCGCGGTCACCGGGAGCACGGTGAGCGTGCCGGTGAACTTCACCAACCTGGGTGGTGTTACGGCCACTGGGGTTAGCTACAGCGTGACCTTGCCCGCGGGCCTGGCCGATGTGACCTGCACCGGCAGTGGGATCAGTTGCAGTTACGCCGGAACAACGGTGACGATTACCGGCCTGCCGGAGTCCCTGGAGCCGGGACAGATCGCGGGTTTGGTCCTGAGCTACACCGCGCCGGCGAGTGGTCCGGTGGCCGTGACCGCGACGGTGAGCGCCACCGGGGACTCCGTTCCGACGGGCAACAACAGCGCGAGCGGAAGCACGGCGATCACGGCGGCGACTGCGCCGGACCTGATCAGCCTCGTGGCCCCGCCGGCCAGCGCGGCCCCCGGTAGCCAGGTCACGGTGCCGGTGAGCTATCGCAACCTGGGACCCGACGCAGCGACGGTCACCCTGTACGACCTCGACCTGACCGGCGCGCCCGTGACCGAGGTGGAGATTCGCCTCAACGGGACCCTCTGCACCTACGACAGCGGCACCGGCGCGCTCACGGACTGCGGTTTGCCTGGCACGCTGGGTCCGGGCCAGGCGGTCGATTTGATTCTCACCTACACCGCGCCGGCGAGCGGCACGGTGACCGTGAGTTCCAACGTCACGGCCACGGGCGAGACCAACACCGCCAACAACGCGTCCACCGGTGTCACCACGGTCAGCGGCGCGAGTGTTCCGGATGTCTACACGACGGTGGACGTGCCGGCCAGCGTTCCGGCGGGCGGTGGGATCACTGCCTTGGTGACCTTTGGCAATCAAGGACCGGTCTCGGCGGAGGGCGTGACCTACGCCGTCACCCTGGCGCCCGGGTTGAGCGGCGTAGGCTGCACCGGGGCGGCCTGCACCTACGACAGTGTGACCGGGGTGCTCACCCTCACGGGGCTGCCGACCAGCCTCAGTTCGGGTCAGAGCGTGCCGATATTGATCAGCTACCTGGCGCCTGCCAGCGGCGTGAGCAGTTTGAGCGTGCAATCGAACATTGCCACCAGCACGGCGGGGGAGACGCCCACCAACAACAACAGCGCGAGCGCCAGCACCCTGGTGTCGGGCGGCGTGACGGCGGACGTGACCACCTGGATCAGTGCCCCGCCCAGCGCTAGCAGCGGCAGCACCGTGACCGTGACCGCAGGTTACACCAACCTGGGCGCGGCGTCGGCGACCGGCGTGACCTATGCCCTGACCTTCACGGGGTCGCCGAGTGGGGTGGCCGTGACCTACAACGGCACGGCCTGTACCTACACCAGTGGTACCGTGACTGGCTGTGGTCTGCCGACGACCCTGACCCCCGGGCAGGTGGTGGATCTGGTGGCCACCTTCACCGCACCCGCGACGGGGCCGGTGGTGTCCACCTCGACCGTGGGGGCGGGCAACGACAGCGATACCAACAACAATACGGCCAGTGCCAGCACCGCCATCAGCGGCGATACCGAAGCGGACGTCACCGCCGCGGTCGCGCCGCCCGCGAGCGCCCCCGCCGGCAGCAGTGTCAGCGTGCCCTTCAGCTTTGCCAATCTGGGTCCGGCGACCGCGGCGGGGATGGGCTATGGCCTCACCCTGACCGGTGGCGCGACCAGCCCGGTCATCACCCACAACGGGGCCACCTGCACCTACAGTGCCGGCGTGCTCAGCGGCTGCGGCCTGCCCACGAGCCTGGCGCCTGGGGAGACCCTGAACCTTCTGCTGACCTACACGGCGCCGGGGAGTGGCACGGTCGGGGTGACGGCCACCGCCAGCACCACCACGACGCAGAGCAACAGTGCCAACGACAGCGCCACGGGGTCCACGGCCGTGTTGACCACGCCGACGGTAGATGTGTATGCGTTGGTTGCGGCTCCGGCCACGGCGACGGGCGGCGGCACGGTGGACGTAGCCCTCACATTTGGGAATCAGGGCAGTGGCGGTGCCACGGGGGTTGCCTACAGCCTGTTGTTGCCGGCGGGTTTGAGCGGGGTGTCCTGCACCGACGCGACCTGTGTTTATGACAGCGCCAGCGGTGTCGTGACCCTGACGTTCTCTTCCGGTTCGAGCACGCTGGCGAGCGGCGCGACCCGGACCGCCACCCTGCATTACACCGCCCCGGCCGGGGCGGGAGTGGTGCCGGTGGTGGCGCGGGTCAGCGCGACCGAGGACCCCGGCACCGCCGGCAACAACAGCGCTACCGGGAGCACGGCCATCAGCCAGAGCGGCCCTAACGTATTCGACCCGCCATCTGGCCACAAGACCGTGGATACCCAGGGCAACCCGGTGTTCCTATGGCGCATGGTGTGGATCAATAATGGCAATGCGGACGCCAACTTGGTCGAGGTGGTAGACACGCTCCCCAGCGGGACCAGCTATGTGGCGGGTAGCCTGGTGTGCGACCCCCAGGGCGGCTCCAGCACCCAGTTTTGTGGCTACGAAGCGGCCCAAAGTCGAGTGCGCTGGCAGGGGACTATCGCCGGCGATCCTGGCGCCACCAACGAGGCGGATGCCCAGAACGAGGTGGTGATTAGCTTCCAGACCCGGCTGGCGGCGGGGGTGAGCTATACCGAGAACCTCGCCCAGGCCTATTGGGACGAGAACGGCGATACGAGCCTGGCTGGCAACGAACTGGTCGCTTCGGTGCCGACCAACGGCGGGGCGCCGGTGCGGGGCGGCATCGCGCAGGTCCCCATACCGGTGGCGTCGCCGGTGCTGTTGGTGCTGATGGGACTGGTACTGTTGGGCCTGGGTGCCATCCGGTTACGCTGCTTGACGTGAGCGCTAGCCGAGGACGAGGGCGCGCTCTTTCCAAACGAACAACTACTCGCAGTGTCAGAGGGGCGAGACGCGTTCGACCGAGCCTTGGAGGTATTCCGTGGGAGTGTCGGAGCGAGGCAGTGGGGGCCATGGGAGCTCGACAGACTGAGGAATAGGGTCGCCAGCGACCCGGGAAGTCGTCCAGGGGCGTGGGTAATCGAAAGGTCAACCGAGGCAACCGTTCGGCTGTCACCTGAGTTCCCCGACGACGGTCAGACTCGTCAATAGGTATTTCCTGCCATATCTGGCTGTATCGCAGGAAATATCTATTAATTATTCTTTCTTAAGAATGGGCTGGTTGATGCTGTCTAGTCGCCGCCGGCTTTGGCTGGGTGCGCTGGCCCTAATCGCGATCCCCTTGACCCTGCTCTATTTGCGGGGTCCCAGCGCGCTTTGCGGATTGCTCGGTGGAGATTTTGTCAATATGGAATTTGCTTATTTTTCCTTTATTTCGTAGGAGGTAATTCAGCAGCGAATTGCCTTATCCGCGCAGGGTATCAAGGGGAGCACGGAGGGGTGTCAGGTCCCGGCCGATCGCGTCTAGGCCCACTACCACCGCCAACTCATGGAACTCATCCGCGAAGACCGCTGCCCAGCCGATTCGACCCAGCTCGACCTGTTCGATCCCAAACACCCAATCATCTTCTGGCCCCGGCTTGCTGACTCCCGCCTTCCTCCCTCCCCGCATTCACTCCGGCTGCACCTTTCCTTCTACCTTCCCGCTATATTCCATCTCTCCACTCTCCTGCACCGGGACCTTCAGTGTGGGAAATCCACCCCCTGGCGTCCCGAAATACCGTGAGAAACGGCCGGGGGAAAGAATCTGAGAGACAACAACCAGCGCCAGACAACAACTCGATGGTCCGGGTCGGCGCGCTGCTCAGGGATGCGGTCAAGAAGGCCTGCGCAGACTAGCGTCCCTCGGGATCGACCACCAAGCCCCCGCGAAACGGCGGTGGTAGGAGCCCGGGAGCGTGCCAGACCGGGTGGCCCGAGCAAGGCTGTCATCACCGTAAGCGAGCAGGGTGCCGATCCGCAACACCTGCGCATACTCCCAAGTGGGATGGACGAACCGACCAGCAAGAGGCTGCTGAACCGCTACCGTCAACGTGGGCAGTGCGGGCATGGGTACGATTTGGCGTTTTGGTCGGCATCAGACGATACTGCCCCCCTGCGCTGCCGCCACCCGTTCAGTCGCTGACTCGCCTGCACCGGCATCTTCCCTGGCCCTGGCCCGTGCGGCAAGATGGCCGAACTCCAGCCTGGATAAGCCAACTCTTTACCGGTTACTGGGTGGTCGCCGGTCTCCCAGCGGTACCAAACAGGGTGAAGTTTCTGGCCACAGGTGGCGCATTGCTGGAGACCCAAGTGGTCATCGACCCAGACACCGAATCGTGGGAATCAAGATGAATCCTGGAACCCGCCTGACCCCGCCCCTGCATGACTGGGATCTGGATCCAGGCAGCGCCCGGGCGCTACAGGTGCGACTGCGCGGACGGGTGATCGCGGAGGACCGGCTGGACCGGCTGGAGCGTCTGGCAGGCATCGACGTGGGCTTCGAGGACGGGGGCCGGACCGCCCGGGCCGCCGTGGTAGTGTTGGGCTACCCCAACCTGGAACCCCTGGAGCAGGCCATCAGCCGCCAACCAACCCGGTTCCCCTATGTGCCGGGACTGTTGTCGTTCCGGGAACTGCCGGTGGTGCTGGAGGCCCTGGCGCAACTGGCCCAAGCGCCGGACTTGATCCTGTGCGATGGGCAGGGCCAGGCCCACCCGCGCCGCTTTGGACTCGCCTGCCATCTGGGCGTGTGGACCGATCTGCCCTGCATCGGCGTGGCCAAATCCCGCTTGACCGGCACCCACTCGCCGCTGCCGGACCAAAAGGGCGCCTGGGTGCCCCTGGTGGATGGAGATGAAACCATCGGCGCAGTGCTACGCAGCCGGCGGGGCGTTCGGCCCCTGTACGTCTCGGTGGGACACAGGGTCAGCCTGGCCAGCGCCATCGGCTATGTGTTGGCCGCCTGCCCCCGCTACCGGCTGCCGGAAACCACCCGCCACGCTCACCGGCTGGCCTCCGGATGAGGATGGCGGCTAGGCCGGGCGCAGGTGTTCGATATAGCGGGGCACGTCCCGCATTTCCAGGCGAATGGCGCGGCCCTGGACGTTGAATTCCAGTTCCCGGTCCTGGAAGCGCAGGCGGCAACCGCCATGACCCCGGCTATCCAGGGGCACCGGGATCATATCCACATAGGTGTAGATGTTTTCCTCCACCTCACCGCCGGCGCATACCAGGGGTCCGGCGGGCGGTTCGCCGTCCAGGCGCGGATCTTCCAGCACCAGGTCCCCGGCTTGCCACCAGCGGGTACGTTCCACCGAGCCGGTCAGGGTCTTGGTCAGATAGGCGCGGCTGAAGCAAATCCGCAGTTCCTGGTGCTCCATACGGATGGCGGAGATTTCCGAACCAGGCAAGTCGATGCTGAGGCTATCCACGAGCGTTCCCCCTAGGTTGATCCAAGTACCCGCATATGGGGGCCGGCTGGCGCGGGGCAAAGGCCCGTCATTCCGGCTCGTCACCATCCACCTGAGCCTCCAGGCCCAGTTCCTTGATTTTGCGCGTCAGGGTGTTGCGGCCCCAACCCAACAAACGGGCCGCTTCCTGGCGCTTACCGCCGGTGTGGGCCAGGGTGATTTCGATCAGGGTGGTCTCGAATTGGGGCAGAGCAACGCCGAGCAGATCGGTTCGCCCGGATTGGAGACTGGCCCGGGCCCAATGGCCCAAATTAGTGCGCCAATCCTGATCCACTTCACCCCGCCGGCCCTTGTCCCGCAGTTCCGGAGGCAGGTCCTCCAGGTGGATTTCCTGGCCGGATGCCATCACCGTCAACCAACGGGCGGTGTTTTCCAACTGGCGGATGTTGCCCGGCCAGTCAAAGGCCGTGAGGACGGACAGAGCCTCGGCTCGCAAGGTCTTGGGTTCCACGCCCAGTTCCCGGCCCGCCTGGACGAGAAAATGTTTGACCAGCACCGGAATATCCTCCCGGCGGGCGCGCAGGGCGGGCAACTGGACCCGGATCACGTTGAGGCGGTGAAACAGGTCCTCCCGAAAGCGGCCGGCCCGGACCTGCTGCTCTAAGTCCTGATGAGTGGCGGCGATGATGCGCACATTGACCCGGGTCGGAGTATGGCCGCCGACCCGGTAGAACTCACCGTCCGCCAGCACCCGCAGCAAGCGGGTTTGCATTTCCGCCGGCATGTCGCCGATCTCGTCCAAAAACAGGGTGCCCTCGTCCGCCTGGGCGAAGCGGCCTTCGCGACGGTTCTGGGCGCCGGTGAAGGCACCGCGCTCGTGGCCGAACAACTCGGATTCCAGCAGGTCCCGGGGGATGGCGGCCATGTTCAAGGCGATGAAGGGGCGCTCCCGGCGCGGACTATGCCGATGCAGGGCGCGCGCCACCAACTCCTTGCCAGTGCCGGATTCGCCGGTGATGAGCACCGTGATGTGGGAACGGGCTAAACGCCCGATGGCCCGGAACACCTCCTGCATGGCGGGGGCCTCGCCAATGATCTGGGCGCCGCCGGTTTCTCGCATTTCCTCGAAGGCCGGCGCCGGGCGGCTTTGCCGGCAGGCGCGCCGCACCTGTTCCACCACCTCGTCTAGGTCGAAGGGTTTGGGCAGGTATTCAAAGGCGCCCCGGTCGAAGGCGGCCACCGCGCTATCCAGATCCGAATGGGCGGTCATGATGATGACCGGCAACTGGGGGTATAGCCCCTTGACCCGGCTCAGCAGTTCCAATCCATCCGAGTCCGGCATGCGCACATCGGACAGAATCACGTCCGGCCGTTCCCGTTGCAGCCGTTCCAGAATGCCGGTGGCAGAGGCGAAGCAGACGGCCCGGAGCTCCGCTTTCTGTAGCGCCCGCTCCAATACCCAACGGATCGAGCGGTCGTCGTCGATCACCCAAACGGTACAGGTCTCAGCCATGATCCCTCTCGATCGGTAGCAGCACGATGAATTGGGTTTTGCCGGGCGTACTCCGGCATTCGATCAGGCCCCCATGTTGATTGATGAGGGTCTGGGCAATGCTGAGGCCCAGTCCAGTGCCGCCCTCGCTGCCGCTGACCATGGGCAGGAAAATCCGCTCCTGGAGTTCGGCGGGGACGCCCGGTCCGCTGTCCTCCACCTCGGCGGCCAGCACCAGCCGATGGCGAAGGTTGCCGATGGTGAACTGGCGCTGCACCCGGGTGCGCACCCGGATAACGCCCTGCTGGCCCACCGCACGGGCGCCATTGCGGGCGATGTTGAGGAAGGCTTGGATGAGTTGATCCTGGTCGCCCTGAATCGGCGGGATACTGGGATCATAATCCCGTTCCAGCCGGAGCCCCTCCCCAAATTCGGCTTCCACCAATTGCCGCACCCGCTCCAGCACCCAATGGATGTTGATGGACTGGCGGGGTACCCGGGTGCGGGGGCCGGACAGCCGGTCCACCAACACTTGCAGCCGGTCCGCTTCCTCGATGATGACCCGGGTATATTCCCGTAGCGCCGGGTCCGGTAGTTCTCCCTCCAACAATTGGGCCGCGCCCCGCAGCCCCCCCAGGGGGTTCTTGATCTCGTGGGCCAGACCCCGCACCAGAGCTTGGGTCGCCTTCTGTTGGGACAGCAGGTGTTCCTCCCGGCTGATACGCAGTTGCCGGTCCACCCGATGCAACTCCATCAACAGGCCATCCGTGTCCTGGTGGGTCTGGACCGGTTCCACCGAACAATCCACCCGGATTTCCTGGCCATCCGCCACCCGTAGGGGCAGTTCCCGTTCCGTGAAGGGTTGTCCGCCGGCCAGGGCCTGGGCCAGTTTGCGCTGCAATTCCCCGACTGGACAGGGTAAGACATCGTCCGCGAATTGACCCAGCACGTGCCGGGCCGAGACACCGAACAGCATTTCAGCGGCGGCGTTGACGTAACAAAGTTTTAAGTCCTGGTCAAACAGCAGGACTGCCGTAGTCATATTTTCGAGGATGCGGGATTCGAGGCCGTTCATGATCCTAAACCTGGGGAGCCTGCCTAAAGGTTTAGCAAGATTCGGCCCAACCTGGGGAATGGCCAGCGACGCACGGAATCAGCCCCCGATCCGGGCTGGTCCAGGGAATCGAGCCTGGGCTAAGGTGCTGGGATGGATTAAGGCGCGGGCGC
>CAZIHO010000093.1:4363-14267 GCA_964538875.1 uncultured Chromatiaceae bacterium | reverse complement strand
CGGCGGGCTTGGGCGGCGGCGCGGCGGCGGCCGGCACTGGGGCAACCGGCACTGTGGCGACCGGTGGACCGGAATGCTTGCCCTTGCCGTGCAACTGGTCCAGCAGCGCCTCGAACTCGTCATCGGTGATGTCGTCGCTGGCGGGCGCCATCTGGGCTACTGGCGCGGCGGCGGGGGCGTCGCCGTCCAGGCTGGCCATCAGGTGTTCGTATTCGCTGCTGGAGATGGGCTCTTGGGCTTGGCCCTGGTCTTGATCTTGGTCCTGTTGGGCGCTCTCGAACAGGGCCTGCAATTCGGCGTCGGCGTTGGCCGCCTCGAACTGGGGCTCGGCGGCCGGCGGCGCGGCGGCGCCAGGCAGGGCCAACAGGTCCAGCCGCGCGATCAGACCCCGGTCCGCCCGGGGCGGTTCGCCGCCGGCCCGCACCTTGGCGAACATTTCATTCACCACGTCCAACACCTGGAGCACCGCGTCCATCAGCTCCGCGTCCACCGCCCGCTGGCCCTGGCGCAGGATGTTGAACACGTCTTCCGCCCGGTGACAGACTTCCACCAGGTTCTCGATGTTGAGGAACCCGGCGCCGCCCTTGATGGTATGGAAACCGCGAAACACGGCGTTGAGCAGGTCGTAGTCGTCGGGAAACTGCTCCAGCTCCACCAGCTGCTCGTTGAGCTGCTCCAGGATTTCGCCCGCTTCCATGAGGAAGTCTTGAAGGATCTCGTCGTCCGCGATGAAGCTCATTGGTCGAACCCGAATATCTTATGACAACCCTGAAAAACCGCCGTCCCGACGCCTTTTCCCTGTGCCTCCCGGCCCAGTCCGGCCCGGGGCGGGAGACTTGAACCCATGGCCCGAGCCCGCCCGGAGGCGGGACCGGGGGCCCTAGAAGCCCAGGCTGGACAACAAGTCGTCCACGTCATCCTGGTTTTGCACCGCCGTGGCATCGTCTAGTCCGGGCACCGCCGGCCCTTCCAACATGACGACGGTGTCTGCCACCACCTTGGCCGCACCCAGCGATTCCATGCGGGGTCCGGAGATGCGGATCAACTGCACCAAGCGTATTTCCACGTCGTGGACCATGTTGATGACCCGGCGGATGATCTGGCCGGTCAGGTCCTGGAAATCCTGGGCCATGAGGACCTCAGATAACTGGCCCTGCAGGGCGGAGCCGTGGCTTTGCACCTGGTTCAAGAAGTCGTCCATGCTCACCACCAGCCGCCGGAAGTCGTCCACCGGCAGTTGCCGGGCGCGAAACCGGCGCCAATCCCCGTTCAATTCGCTCGCCTGGTCCCGTAGTGCCGTCACCAGGGGCACGCTGGTCTCCACCGCGTTCAGGGTGGTGTTGGCGGCCTGTTCGGTCATGGTGATGACGTACTTGAGCCGCTCCGCCGCGTCCGGGATTTCCTCGTTGACGATGTGTTGCAGCCGCGAATCCAGCAGCACGCCGTTGATCGCTTCGTGCAGTTCCCGGGTGATGCGCCCCAGTTCTTGGAAGATGGTCCCCTCGTGCACCGTGGCCCAGCCGCGCACGATGGCGTCCGCTTGCTCCACCTCGCCCGCTTGCAGGTGGGCCAGCAATTCCTGAGCCTGGAGGATCCGGTTGTCCAAGGGTGTTTCCACGATGGTTGCCAACATAGCCAGCCTCAGCCCGCGTTGATCCGCTCGAAGATTTTCTTGATCTTCTCTTCCAGGGTGGCGGCGGTGAAGGGTTTCACCACGTAGCCGTTGACGCCCGCCTGGGCCGCTTCGATGATCTGTTCCCGCTTGGACTCGGCGGTCACCATCAGCACCGGCAACTTGTTCAGGTTCGGATCGGCCCGCACCGCCTTGAGCAGGTCGATGCCGGTCATGCCGGGCATGTTCCAGTCGCTGATGAGAAAATCGAAGCTACCGTTCTGCAAACTGGGCAGAGCGGTGGTCCCGTCGTCGGCCTCGTGAGTATTGGTAAACCCGAGGTCCCGCAGGAGATTTTTGATAATGCGTCTCATAGTGGAAAAATCGTCCACGATGAGGATTTTCATGTTCTTGTTCAAGGCGACCTCCGCACTGAATCGCTGCCTGTCGTTCCCAAACTGCCTTATTCATCGGCAGCTTGGGGCCATTCCTTGAGCCTTTTTCCGCCGGGGGTTCCCGGCGCATGTCCGTGAAACCTGACCAGCCCATGCTGGCCCTGGTGATCTTTTCCCAAACAGGGACTGGGCGTCGCTGTTTGGGTGGGCCTGTCCCTGGAGCTCGCTAGCTTCCTAACCCGCCGCCGGACTGCCACTTTCGGACTTTTCCTTCCCGTCTGCGGCCACGCCCGCCCCTGCGCCATCCAAGGCGCGGCGCCCCCACCACCCGCTAGTGCCCGCTGTGGCTGTCCCGGTCGACGTCCAGCCAGTCCGTCAGGCGGGCTCGCAGGCGCATGGCGGCCTGGCTGTGGATCTGACAGACCCGGGATTCGCTGACGCCCAGCACCTGGCCGATCTCCCGCAGGTTGAGTTCTTCGTCGTAGTACATGGCCATCACCAGCCGTTCCCGCTCCGGCAGGCCGGCCACCGCGTCCGCCAGCGCCTTGCGAAACGCCGCCTGTTGGATGCCGTCGTAGGGGCCCCGGGTGGAACAACTGTTGGCGTCGTAGTTGATCTCGCCGACCGCAGCCAGCTCGTCCAGACTAAATATCCGGCAGGCGGACGCATCCTTGAGGATTTGGTGATATTCGGCCAGGGGCACGCCCAGGGCGTCCGCCACTTCCTGGTCCCGGGCGTCCCGGCCTTCCCGGTGCTCGATCTCCCGCATCACTTCCGCCACCCGGCGCGCCTTGCGGTGCACCGAACGGGGGGTCCAGTCGCTGCGCCGGATTTCGTCCAGCATGGCGCCCCGGATGCGGATGCCGGCGTAGGTCTCGAAGCTGGCGCCCTGGGTGGGGTCATAATTCTTGCTCGCTTCCAGGAGCCCGATCATGCCGGACTGGATGAGGTCGTCGGCCTGGACGCTGGGGGGCAGCCGGTTCATCAAGTGGTAGGCGATGCGTTTGACCAAGGGGGCAAACCGTGCCACCAGATCCTCGTATGACCGCTTTTGCGCCGCGGTGTAGGCAGCAAGTCCGCTCACCTCAAGCCCTCCTGGTTTTGACTGGAATACTGGAGCAGACGCTCCACGAAAAACTGCAAGTGGCCGCTGGCGCCGGACGGGGCCGGAAAATCGTCCACTTTTTTGGCGATGCTCCGGAACGCCTGGGCGATCCGGGAGCGGGGGAAGGCGGTCATCACCGAGCGTTGGCTCTTGACCGCCTTTTTCAAGGAATCGTCAAACGGGATGGCGCCGAGGAAGTTGAGCATCACGTCCAAATAGCGGTCCGTGACCCGCACCAGCTTGTTATACAGATCCCGCCCTTCCTGGGGGGACTGGACCATGTTGGCCAGCACCCGGAAGCGGGTGATGTTGTATTCCCGGTTAAGCAATTTCACGATGGCGTAGGCGTCGGTCATGGACGCCGGTTCGTCGCACACCACCAGCAATACCTCGTTGGCGGCGCGACTGAAGTTGATGACGGAATCGGAAATTCCGGCGGCGGTATCGATCACCAGCACTTCCAGGTCGTCCGCCACGTCGCTGAAGGCGCCGATAAGGCCGGCGTGCTCCGCCGGACTCAGGCTGGCCATCTGGCGGATTCCCGACGAGGCGGGCACCACCTGAATACCCTCCGGGCCTTCCACCAGGATTTCATCCAGGGTCCGTTCACCCCGGATCACGTGGGACAGGTCATATTGGGGATGCAGGCCCAGCAACACGTCGATGTTGGCCAGCCCCAGGTCCGCGTCCAGCAGCATCACCCGGCGCCCCATGGCCGCTAGGGCGATGCTGAGATTGATGGACACGTTGGTCTTGCCAACGCCGCCCTTGCCGCCCGTGACCGCAAGAACCTGAATCGGATCCGCCCGGCTCATCCGGCGTAGCCCAGCTGCTTGATCAACCATGAGCATGCTCCCGTGAGCCTCCCAGTTTGTAGGCGAGTAATTCTTCGCCGATTTCATTTCCCGCTTGGCGGGCCAATTCCACCGCACGGCTTATCAGGGAATGGGGCCGTCCGATGTGGATGTCCTCCGGTACCTTCTGGCCGTCGGTGCTGAACGCCATGGGCAGCCGATGCTGCGCCAGGGTGGTGAGCAGACCCCCCAGGGAGCAGGCTTCGTCCACCTTGGTCACCACGCAGGCGCTCGGCTGAGCCGCCGCGAAGGCACGTACCGCGTTTTCCAGGGCGGCCGCTTGGGTGGTGGCGGCCAGGGTCAATAGGGTGTGAATGGGCCGGTTGCCGCGCCGCAGCAGGGCAATCTGCTCGCCCAGGCGCACATCCCGCTGGCCCATGCCGGCGGTGTCGATGAGGATCAGGCGCCGGTCGGAAAACAGGTTGAGGGCCGTGTTCAGGCTGGCTTGGTCTGCCACCGCCCGCACCGGCACGTCCAGGATACGGCCGTACAGGTGCAGTTGTTCCTCGGCGCCGATCCGGTAGTTGTCGGTGGTAATCAGCGCCAGTTGGCGATTGCCGTGGCGCAGGCAGAAGCGGGCCGCCAGCTTGGCCACGGTGGTGGTCTTGCCGACCCCGGTGGGGCCGATCAGGGCCACCGCGCCGCCCTGTTCCAGGAAATCGGTCTGGTTGGCGGGCAGACGCGCCGCCAGCAGGGTCAGGGCGCGGCGGTAGGCCTGGTCCGGGTCCGATTGGTCGCTCACCTGGTTGGCCAGTTCCTGGCACAACTCCGGGTGCAGGTCCAGACCCAGGAGGCGGCGCAGCAGTTCCTTGGTCAGGGGCCGGCGGTTGCTCAGGTCCCACCAGGCCAGTTCCGACATTTCGTTTTCCATCATGCGGCGCAGGGCCTGCATTTCCGCCCGCATTTCCTCTAGCAGCGGCGAATTGGGGGCGTCGGTGGCGCTGGCGCGGGGATTGGCGGGGGCATTGGGCGCCGGGCGCGCCCGCACTAGGTCCGCCAGGGTCTGGGCCTGGCCAGCGGACCGGCTGGGCGCCACGGCGGGTGCGGCGGCGGCCGGTGCGGGTTTGACTTCCGCCATCCGGGGACGCGCCGGCTGGGGCGGGACTAGGGGCGGCGGCGGGGCCTGGAGTTGGGATTCCAGCTTGGAGTCGTCGTAATCCATGGCGGCCACCAATTCGACGCCGTCGTCTAGGGTCTTGTTCGACAAAATCACGGCGTCTGGGCCGAAAGTGTCACG
This sequence comes from uncultured Chromatiaceae bacterium, assembly GCA_964538875.1. Taxonomy (GTDB): domain Bacteria; phylum Pseudomonadota; class Gammaproteobacteria; order Chromatiales; family Chromatiaceae; genus CAZIHO01. The sequence continues at coordinate 9,064 of CAZIHO010000093.1, read as the reverse complement.
AACTTGACGGATGGCCTGCCGCATGTCGGGAGCGAAGAACCTCTTGATCTTCATTGCCTGCTCTCTCGGGGCCCTGTGCCCACTTGCTCGACTCACCTACCTGGAACCCCGGAACCGGCGCCGTCCTGGCGTCTGTTCCCCTAACCGACCGTGGCCACTACCTTGATGCGACGCTTGTCCGGGATCTCGTTATAGGCCAAGACGTGCATCCCCGGCGCCGCGTGGCGGACGATGCGGGCCAGCCAGGGCCGTAGATTCGCCGCCACCAGCAGAATCGGCTCATGGCCCTTGGCCTCCATCTGGGCGGTGGTGTTGGTCAGCGCCCGTTGCAGCCGTTCTGCCAGACCTGGCTCGAAGCTCGGTTGGGCTTCTTCACTGGTCTGTAGCGTCTGGTGCAATATGTGTTCCAGGTTTGGCTCGACCACCGCCACCGGAATTTCGCTAGCAGAACCAACAATTTGCTGCACGATGCCGCGCGCCAGGGCGACCCGGACGGCGGCGGTGAGGGCGCCGGGATCTTGACTGCGGGGCGCCTGCTCCGCCAGGGTTTCGGCGATGGTGCGGATGTCCCGGATCGGCACCCGCTCGGCCAGCAGATTTTGTAGCACCCGGAGGATCTGACCCCGGGTCAGGCACTTGGGCACCAGGTCCTCCACCAGCTTGGGGGCGTTCTTGGCCAGGGTGTCCAGCAGTTGCTGAACTTCGTCGTGTCCCAGGAGTTCCTTGGCGTGGCCTTGCAGCAGCTCGCTCAGGTGGGTGGCTACCACGGTGCTGGCGTCCACCACCGTATAGCCCAGGCTTTGGGCGTGATCCCGCTGGTCCGGCTCGATCCACACTGCTTCCAGGCCAAACGCCGGGTCGTGGGTGGCACGGCCGGGCAGGGTGCCGAAGACCCGGCCTGGATTGATGGCCAATTCCCGGTCCGGCTGGATTTCCGCCTCGCCTAAGGGAACGCCGTGCAGGGTGATGCGGTAGGCGTTGGGATTGAGGTCCAGGTTGTCGCGGATATGCACGGATTGCACCAGAAAGCCCAGTTCCTGGGACAACTTACGGCGCACACCCTTGATGCGGCCCATCAATTCGCCCCCCTGGTTGCGGTCCACCAGGGGAATCAGCCGATACCCCACTTCCAGGCCGATGATGTCCACCGGGCGCACGTCGTCCCAGGTCAGTTCCCGGTGCTCCGGGCTGGCTTGGGCCGGCGGTTCCGGCAGGGATGGCAGGTTTTCCGGTAGCTGGGCGGGACGCCGTTGGAACCACCAGGCGCCGCCGCCGGCCGCCGCCGCCAGACCGAGAAAGGCGATGTGGGGCATACCGGGAATGATGCCCATCAGCGCCAGGATGGCGCCGGATACGGCCAGCGCCTTGGGGGTTCCCATGAGCTGGGATACCACCTGGCTGCCCACGTCCTGGCTGCTGGAGACCCGGGTGACGATGATGGCCGCCGAGGTGGACAGCAGCAGGGACGGCAGTTGCGCCACCAAACCGTCGCCGATGGTCAGCAACACGTAATGGTGCAGGGCGGTGGAAAGGGTCAGGCCGTGCTGGCCCATGCCCACCGCCAGGCCGCCGAAAATGTTGATGAACAACACCAGGATGCCGGCCACCGCGTCGCCGCGCACGAACTTGCTGGCGCCGTCCATGGACCCGTAAAACTCCGCCTCCCGGGCGATCTCCTCCCGGCGGGTGCGGGCTTCGTTCTGGTCGATGAGCCCTGCGTTCAGGTCCGCGTCGATGGCCATCTGCTTGCCGGGCATGGCGTCCAGGGTGAAGCGGGCGCTCACCTCAGATACCCGGCCGGCACCCTTGGTGACCACCACGAAGTTGATGATGACCAGGATGGCGAATACCACCAGGCCCACCGCATAGTTGCCGCCAATGACGAAGTTGCCGAAGGCCTCGATGACTTTGCCAGCGGCGTCGCCACCCTTGTGTCCTTCCAGCAGCACCACCCGGGTGGAGGCCACGTTGAGGGCCAGGCGCAACAGGGTGGCGACCAGCAGCAGGCTGGGAAATACGCCGAAATCCAGGGGCCGCAGGGTGTAGACCACCACCAGCAACACCACCAGGGATAGGGCGATGTTGAAGGTGAAGAACACGTCCAGGGCGAAGGGCGGCAGGGGGATGACCAGCATGGCCAGCAGCATCACCACCACCAGGGGCACGCCCAAGCCCTCGCCCCGGTATTGCTTGAGGTTGTCGAGAATGGCGACGGCGGTCTGATTCATGGCGAACCCACGGAACCTGGAAGGGGGAGCCCGCGCCGTCATCGGCATGACGGGCGACTGTCAGCGACGAATATCCGTCGCTGTGTGGGCCAATGCAGGTTTTGTACCGGGGGCGGCGGGGACGGGGGTCGAATGGGGCGGGCAGCGCGGGCATCCCCGCAGGGATGACCCGCCAAACCGGGACCGGCGCGCCGGTCCCGAGGGATCAGCGGCCGGAATAGACGTTCAATTCCGGGAAGAAGTAGGCCACTTCCACCTTGGCGGTGTCCGGACCGTCGGAGCCATGCACGGCGTTGGCGTCGATGCTTTGGGCGAAGTCGGCGCGGATGGTGCCGGGGGCCGCCTTGCTGGGGTCGGTGGCGCCCATCAGTTCCCGGTTTTTGGCGATGGCGCCTTCACCTTCCAGCACCTGGATCATCACCGGGCCGGACGTCATGAAGCTGACCAGATCCTGGTAGAAGGGCCGCTCCCGGTGCACGGCGTAGAAACCACCGGCTTCCTGGGCCGATAGCCAAGCCATGCGGGCGGCCACGATCTTGAGGCCGGCGGCCTCGAAACGGGCATAGATCTGGCCAATCACGTTCTTGGCCACGGCGTCCGGCTTGATGATGGAAAGGGTGCGTTCGATAGCCATTGGAATCTCCCTGGGGGTTGGACAAAATCGACAAAACTCACGATTTTACCCCAGATGGACGGCGCGGGCCGTCCTGGACACGGGTCAGCCGCAGGGGCTACCGTCGGGATGCCGGGGGGGCTGCAAGGGCGGGTGGCCGGCCTTGGCCCGCAGCCAGTTCAGGGCGCCAAGCACGCTGGGGCGGCAGGCCAGACTCCGTTCCAGGCGATATTTGCCCGGAAAATCCGACAACATTACCCCCACCAGCATGGTCAGCAGTCCCTGGCCCGGCAGCACCAGCATGGCGATGCCAGCCAGGATCAGAATCCAGCCGACCAGGTTTTTCAGAACCAGCATCCCGTGATACACCAGGGGATGATATTGGTGCAGGTGACTGGCGTGGCGCTTGGGGTCTATGAAATAGTCCTCCGGCAGGCGTGCCACCAGCCAGGGCAAGGTGAGTATGGAACCGATGAACATGGCCACCGACCCCACCGCCAGCACCGTGGACAGGCCGGGGTGCGTCGCGATCCAATCCCAAAGGACGTTGATCCAATCCAACATGGGCGTTTTCTCCAGTCGAGGCGGGGATCAGGCCGGTTGGCCGAAGTTCGCGGCCAAGCATACCAGGACTGGCAGCCGCCTCTAGGGGCAGCGCGACGGTTGGATTCAGGATGGGCGGGACGGGGCAGGGGGCTCGACGGAGGGTCCCCGGTCTGGGGAGCGGCGATGATGGCAGTGCCGCCGCATGCAACTCAGGACATAATGCAGCAGGGCGGCGCCCACCAGCAGGGAACTGAGGCCGGCGAAGGCGATGCGTTGGGTCAGGCCCAGGCCGGATACGGAGGTTGACAGCCAGGCCATGAATCCGGCGATACCGGTGAGAAACAGCACCATCACAAAGGGCCAGAGGGTCGTGCGACAGGTTGGACACAGCTTCATGGCGCGCTTCCCACACAGAAGAATATTAGAAGATAATAATAGTTTGAAACGCTGCCTGGCTGCAAGGGGCGCGGGACCTCGACCATGAATCTTGCCTGTTTATTTGAAGCGGCCCGGACCTGCCTCCAGGAGCCGGACCCGGATGCCAAGGTGCAATTGACCCTGGCCGCCTCCGCCGATTGGCGTCAGGGACGCCTGGCGGCCGGTGCCAGTGGGGCGCCAGATCCGTCGGTGGACGCCGGGCGTCCCGAGCGGCCGGCCCTGGTGCATTTCAGCCGCTTGCCCAAGCGCTCGCTGCACCAGGCCGAGGGCCGCATCAATCTGATCCACGCCCTGACCCATGTCGAGTTCAACGCCATCAACCTGGCCTGGGACGCGGTGTATCGCTTCCGGGGCTTGCCCTTGGACTACTATGGAGATTGGATCCAGGTCGCCCGGGAAGAGGCGGAACATTTCCAACTGTTGCGCGACCACCTGCGGTCTTTGGACCGGGACTATGGGGATCTGCCGGCCCACGACGGGCTGTGGGCCATGGCCCGGCGCGCCGACCAGGACCCGCTGGCGCGCATGGCCCTAGTGCCCAGGGTCTTAGAGGCGCGGGGTTTGGACGTGACCCCCGGCCTCCAGGAGCGCCTGCGAGCCGCCGGCGACCTGGCCACCCTGGCCATTCTGGAGGTGATTCTCCGGGATGAAATCGGCCATGTGGCGGTCGGAACCCGCTGGTTCCGGTTTTTTTGCCAGCAGCGGGAGTTGGATTCGGAAGCGGAGTTTTTCCGGCTAGTACAACTGTATTTTCCGGAGGGGGTGCGGCCGCCCCTGAATCTGGCGGCGCGGCGGGCGGCGGGCTTCAGCGACGCCGAGTTGCTCTGGCTGGAACAGCCGGGCCGCCACCGGGAGCCCTGACCGCGCCAACGCCCC
>CAZIHO010000093.1:0-4263 GCA_964538875.1 uncultured Chromatiaceae bacterium | reverse complement strand
TGAGTCTGGCCGGGTCCCTAGCCGGCGTGGCGTTGCCCATGCGCATGGCGGCGGCGGACGCGCCAGCGCCCAGCATGGCCGGCGGCGTCTATTACACCCTGGAGCAACCCGGCCGCTGGAAGGAAAAGGCCGCCGGACACGCGCCCAAGCTGGAAAAAACCCAGGAAGCGGATGGGAGTTGGCTCATCAAGGTGGTGACCGACCATCCCATGAAAGGGTTTGAGCATTACATCGTCAAACATCAATTGTTGGATAAGGACTACCGCTTCGTGGCGGAAAAGATGTTCGACCCGGACAAGGACGCCCCCAAGTCTGAATTCCGCCTGCCCAAGGATTACCAGGGCATGGTTCATGCCCTCAGCATGTGCAATAAGCACGACCTTTGGTTGAGCAGTCTGGCGGTGTAACCGGCGGGCGGGCCACCCAGGGAAGGGTGGCCCGCCCCTGGCGTGGGCGGCTGGTTGCGGTAAGCGGGCCGGACCCATGATGTCCTGGACTCTTTACCAAGCGATTTGATAATTATCCGGCAAATGGGCAAAATAGCTTTATTATCCCATTTACTGGAAACCCAGCCTGGTGCATCCCGACCTATTGCGCCTTGCCACCGCCCTACAGCAAGAAAATTTTGCTGAGGCGCTGGCCCTGATCGACAGCATGCTGAAATGGGCACCCCAATCCCGTGGGCTGCGTTGGAAGCGGATCAAATGCCTTGAGAAATTGCATCGCTACTGGGAAGTGATGCCGGAACTGGAAGCTCTGCTGAACTTGCGTCCGGATCATGGGCGGGCCCTGATCAAGCGGGCCCAATACGCCTTTTGGGGCGTGGAAAACGCGGCATGCCTGGCCGGCGAGGCAGTAATCCCTCAGCTATTTTCCGTTGGCCTACGCCGGCCAGGGCTGACATCGGCCAAATTCCATGCCATTGAATATGATCTGCGCCGGGCCTTGGCCCTGGAGCCGGATAACCCGGAGGGGCGGCTGGAGTTGGCGGCCCTAGTGCTGGACCGGGACCAGGGGCCGAATTGGGGAGCGGAAGCGGAAGCCCAACTGACGCGGGCCATCAAATTAGCGCCCAAGCGTCTGGAGCTTCTGGAAGCCCGGGCCAGGTTGCGCCATGCCCGGTCGGCCCGCTTGGGCGCCCAGGCGGCGGCGCCGGACCGGATCGAAACCTACGCTGGGCAGCGTCATTCCCGCGCCCGGCTGGAGGCCTCCTTGGCCGACTGGCAAGTCTGCCGCACCCTGAGCGGCGATGCCCGTCACTGGGTGGGCGGCGGGCTGGTGCTGCATGACCTGGGCCGGTTTGATGAAGCGCTGGCCTGGTACGACCAGGCCCTGGACACCCTGGCGCCGGACCATCCGCTGCGGCCGGTGCTGGCGGAATTGCGCGCCCGCTCCGACCATCAGGGCGCCGGGGAACGCATTCAATTCGCGGACTTGCTGGAGGCCGCGCTGGCGGGCGATGATCCACAGCCGGGCCGGCTGGACGCGACCGCAGCCCGGTTGCTGAGATCCGTGGCCGGTGCCATTCGCTCGGGACAATCCCTGGGCGCGGCGGTGGAGTCTGGCGCCGACGCCACCTCCGACTTGTTGGTGGCCACCAGCATCACCCAACATCTCCTCGACCTGACCCAGGACGCCCAACCGGATCTGGTGGCGGTGAACGCCGCCGACTATCCGGCCTATCAGCGGGCCTTTGTCGACCGGGTCGCCAAGGATATGGAGATGCTGGGCCTGCGCCGGGTGGGCGACGCGGAGGCCAACGGCCGGTTCACGCTGCTGGGCAAACGGGTGTTGGTGCGCCTGTTCACCGATGATGCCGGTCTGATCGGCGTATCCGCCTATGCCCTGAAACCGGACTGGCCAGGCTGGTTGGGTTTGGCCCGGATGGTGCTCAGGGGCCAATGGGCGGTGACCCGGGTGGTGGAATGCGTGACCCAGTTCAACGATGGCGCCCGTCTGGCCACCCAACAGGGGCCGGGTGGGCCGCTCCCAGCGGGCGGCAGGTTGAAGGTGGAACGCCTGTCCGGGGAAACCTCGATCAAGAGCTTGGTGGAGTGCCATCTGCGCCGGGTGGAGACGTACCTGGCAGTCCACCCCGGCAGTATCGCCCTGGCCAGCAACGGCTGGGAGGGGGCGCGGCGCCGCTGGTGTCAGGATCTCCAGACCAGGAAAAGCTGTCGTGCGTCCATCGGCTATGTCACCGGCAGTTCCTGGTGGATCCGGCTGGCCCAGGAACTGGAGTCAGTCATGGATAAGTTGCGCCGGCGCCCGGTCAGCCAGCAGCGGGCTGGTTGACCTCCGGTCCGGGGCTCAAGTCAGGGTCTCCACCTGGGTCCCGGCAGCGCTCACCACCAGCACCTCGCCGCTGGTTTCCCGCCAGTCCGCCAATACCCAGCGCCGCGCCGTTTGCCCGTCCAGTGGGAACTGGTGCTGGGCGGGCCGGTGGGTGTGGCCGTGGATCAGGCGTTGACTGCCATAGCGGCGCAGATAGGCGCAAATGGTGTCCTGGTTGGCGTCCATGATGCCCAGGGGTTTGTCCGCCATGGCCGTCTGGCTCAGGCGCCGGTAATTGGCGGCGATGGCCCGCCGCCGCTCCAGTCCGCGCAGCAAGAACAGCCAACGCACCAGGGGATTACGGACCCGGCGCCGGAAGCGCTGATAGTCCCGGTCATCGCTGCACAGGAGGTCGCCGTGGGTCAGGAGGGTCCGCTGCCCGTACAGATCGGCGAGGCAGGGGTCCGGCAACAGGCCGCAGCCGGTGGCGCGGGCGAAGCGGCGCCCGATCAGAAAGTCCCGGTTGCCGGCCATAAAGTCCACCGGCGTGCCCTGGTCCGTGAGCCGGCGCAGGGCCTGGATGACTTGCAGATTGAAGGGGCTGTCATCGTCGTCGCCGATCCAGGCGTCGAACAGATCCCCCAGGATATACAGCCGGTCCGCGCCCCGGGCGCGGCCGCCGAGAAACGCCAACGCCAACGCCAGGCTGCCCGGCCGGTCGGGGGCCAGGTGCAGGTCAGAAATGAACAGGGTTTCGCTGGCCAAGGACGGGGGACCTGGGAGCGGGCCGCGCCGGCGGCACCGGCGCGGTCTGTAAGGGGCGGGTTACCCGGTAACGCTGGCTTTTTCGATGATGGCTTCCCGCACCGGCACATTTTGATGGCCCATGCGGTTGGTGGTGGCGACGGACTTGATGTTGTTCACCACTTCCATGCCGGACACCACCTTGCCGAACACGCAATAGCCCCAGCCGTCTTGGCCCGGATGGTCCAGGAAGCGGTTGTCCGCCACGTTGATGAAAAACTGGGCGGTGGCGGAGTGGGGGTCCGAGGTCCGCGCCATGGCGATGGTGCCGGTCAGGTTCTTTAGGCCGTTGGCGGCCTCGTTGCGGATCGGCGCCCGGGTGGGCCTCTGGGCCATATCGAGGGTGAAGCCACCGCCCTGGATCATGAAGCCGTCGATGACCCGGTGGAAGATGGTGCCGTCGAAATGGCCGTCGGTCACGTATTGCTCAAAATTGGCGCAGGTTTCCGGCGCCGCCGCCGTGTCCAGGTCCAGAACAATGTCGCCAAAATTGGTGGTCAAGGTAATCATAGGTATTGGGTTTTCCTTAGTCCTTGCGGACCATGCGTTTAATGACAGGGGGTTCGATGGGCACGTTCTGGCTGCCGTCCGGGCGGGTAGTGGTGGGCAACTTGGCGATTTGATCCACCACCTCCATGCCGTCCACGACCTTGCCGAACACGCAATAGCCCCAGCCCTTGCGGGTTTGATCCCGGTGGTCGAGAAAACTATTGTCCACCAGATTGATGAAAAATTGGGAACTGGCCGAGTTGGGGTCGCCGGTGCGGGCCATGGCCAAGGTGCCGCGCAGGTTCTTCAGGCCGTTGTTGGCCTCGTTATTGACTGGCGCCCGGGTGGGCTTGTGCTCCAAGGTCTTGCCCAGGCCGCCGCCCTGGATCATGAAGCCGTCGATGACCCGGTGAAAAATAGTGTCGGCGTAAAAGCCGTCGTCCACATACTGCAAGAAGTTCTTGACGGTTTCGGGAGCGGCGCTGGGATCCAACTCCAGGGTGACGTTGCCCTTGGTGGTTTCCATCAGCACCCGGGGGTTGCCCGCCAGGGTTGGGCCGCCGAGCAGCATGAGGCACAGGGCCAGGACGAGATGGGATAGGCTGCGTTGCATGGGATGACCTCCTGGAATATAAGCGGCTGATGATACTGCCTAGCGTTTCTGGGCACAAATGGGCGACGGGGCCGGGGTTCCTG
>CAZIHO010000092.1:0-14452 GCA_964538875.1 uncultured Chromatiaceae bacterium | reverse complement strand
CTCCCTAGGTAACCGCCCCTTGGCTGCCCGTCCCAGACTGCTGTTTTTCGTCACCGAGGACTGGTATTTCTGCTCCCACCGGTTGCCCTTGGCCTTGGCGGCCCGGGACGCGGGCTATGGGGTGTCGGTGGTGACCCGGACCGGCCAGCATGGGGAGCAGATCCGGGACCAGGGTTTGGGGTTGATTCCCCTCCAGTTGGACCGGCATGGCACCAATCCTTGGCGGGATCTGGGCGTCATCGCCCGGCTCAGCGCCATTTATCGCCGGGAAGCGCCGGACATTCTGCATCAAGTGGCCTTGAAGCCGGTGCTGTACGGCTCCCTGGCGGCCCGCCTGGTGGGGCTGCCGGGGGTGATTAACGCCTTGGCCGGGCTGGGTTTTTTGTTTAGTTCCGAGCAAACCAAGGCGCGCCTGTTGCGGCCCGCCGCCCATTTAGGCTTCCGGACTTTGCTGGGGGGGCGGCGGTTCCGGGTCATCCTGCAAAACCCGGATGACCAGCGGCTGTTCGAGCGCCTGACCCGCATGGATCCCCGCCAGATTCATTTGATCCGGGGTTCCGGCGTGGATCTAACCCACTTCATCCCCCGGCCAGAACCGCCGGGGGATCCGGTGGTGATGTTGCCGTCGCGCCTGCTGTGGGAAAAGGGCGTGCGGGAGTTTGTGACCGCCGCCGCGAGCCTCCGCCAACGGGGCCTGGCGGCCCGCTTTGTGTTGGTGGGGGAACCGGACTCGGCCCATCCGGACGCGGTGCCTGGCCCGGACATCAAGGGTTGGGTGGATCAGGGCTTGGTGGAATGGTGGGGTTATCGCAAGGATATGGCGGAAACCCTGGCCGCCGCCCATCTGGTGTGCTTGCCGTCCTGGCGGGAGGGCTTGCCCAAGGCCTTGTTGGAAGCCGCCGCCAGCGGCCGGGCCATCGTGACCACCGACGCTCCCGGCTGCCGGGAGGTGGTGCGGGATGGCGTCAATGGCCTGCTGGTGCCAGTTAGGGATGCTCCGGCCTTGACGGAGGCGCTGGCCTGTTTGATTGGCGACGCCCGGCGCCGTCAGGACATGGGCCGCCAGGGCCGGGCCCTGGCGGAAGCCGAATTCGGGGTGGAGCGGGTGGTGGCGGCGACCTTGGCCCTCTATGAATCCCTATTGGCGGACACGCGCCGCCCGTCTGCGGCCCCCTGACTCCCCGGAGCGTGCGGAACGGTTGCGGCTTGGCGCCGCGCCCGCCAGAATGGGCATTGTTCCCGAAGTTCAGGGCAAGCGTCCGCTAAACTCGACCCATGGCCGACCCAAACCTCATCAAGCCACAACAACTCTGCATTGGGCTGTTCGTTCAGTTGGATTTGCCCTGGATGAAGCATCCCTTCATGAGCAGCAGTTTCAAGATCCGCTCCGAGGAGCAGATCGCCAGCCTCAAGCATTTGCAGTTGGAGTCGTTGCGGATCGACCCCACCCGCTCCGACGCCGAACCCCTGCCCCTGGGACCGTCGGCGCCAGTGGTGACGGCTCCCGAGCCGTCGGAGGCGGAAAAGGCCCTGTGGGAGGAAAAGCGCCAGCGTATCAAGGTCCTCAAGGAGCGGCGGGTGCGGCTCAACCGCTGCGCCAATCAATACCGGGAGTCCCTGTCCAGCGTCCGGCAACTGATGGATCGCCTGTTTTCATCGCCCGGCCAGGCGGTGGAAACCGCCAATCAGGTGGTCCAGGAGATGGTGGGCGAGTTGACCGCCGACCAGGAAGTTGCGATTCAACTGGTGAACATGAAAAGTCAGGATGAAAACACCTACTTCCATGTCATCAACGTGGCGGCCCTGTCCCTGGTGCTGGGCCGCAAGCTGGGCTTGAAGCCCGAGCAGTTGCAGGTGTTGGGTCTCGGTGCCCTGTTCCATGACTTGGGGCAGCAGATGATTCCGCCCAAGGTGCTGCGCAAAAAGGAGGCCCTCACCCCGGCCGAGGAACAACTGCGCCGGCGTCACACCCAATATGGCGTGGAAATGGCCAACAAGATGGGCTCCCTGCCCCCCGGCGCGGTGACCGTCATGGCCCAGCATCACGAATATATCGATGGCAGCGGCTTCCCCCTGGGGTTGAAACGGACGGATATTCATATTTTGGCCCAGATCGTGGGCCTGGTTAACCGGTATGACAACCTGTGCAATCCGGTCAATGGCACCCGCGCCCTGTCCCCCTACGAGGCGGTTTCCCATTTGTTCGCCCGGGAAAAGGCCCGCTTCGATCCCCGGTTATTGCAGGTTTTTATCGCCAATCTGGGGGTTTATCCGCCAGGAACCGTGGTGACTCTGACGGATGGCCGGCTGGGGGCGGTGGTGTCCATCAATTCCAGCGAGTTGCTGAAACCCAATGTGCTGGTTTATTCCCCGGATGTTCCCAGGGAAGAAGCCCTGATCTTGAATCTTCTGGAAGAAGATATCGCCGTTTTAGGCTGCCTGCGCCGGGATCAGGTGAAGCCAGAGATGCTCACCTACCTGAGCCTCACGGACCAAGTTTCCTATTATCTGGAGCGCCAGCCGGGCGCCAGCCGCCGGACCTGAAACCTGGTCCCGCGCAAAGCGTGGATTGCAGACGCCAGCCTCGATATAATGATGTGTTCGGGCGGCCAGGGCTCTCGCAAGACCAATAGCCGTTCGACCCAGCGAAAGTGGCGGAATAGGTAGACGCGCTGGATTTAGGTTCCAGTGGGGCAACCCGTGGGAGTTCAAGTCTCCCCTTTCGCACCAATTTCTGGCTTCGGCACAGGCTTTAGGCCGGAGGTTTGGAACAATCGCCATCCCGGCGATTTTTCTTTTGGCCGGATGCTCCGGCAAGAATGGCGGGACAACAGTGTCCTAGCGGGTGCCGCCCCTAGTCGCGGCGCATTGGGTATGGATCAAAACGCGGTCTAGTCGCGGGTTCGCAGGGCGGGGGGTACGGCTAATGCAAGTGTCAGTGCAGATTGGAGAGGGTCTGGAGCGCCACATGAGGGTGGAACTGCCGGCCGACGAGATCAACCAGCAAGTCGAAAGCCGGCTGCGGGAAATGTCCCGCCATGCCCGCATGGACGGTTTTCGGCCCGGCAAGGTGCCCTTCAAGCTGCTGCGCAACCGGTATCTCAACCAGGTGCGGCATGAAGTATTTGGCGAAATGATGGAATCCAGTTTCGGCCAGGCGGTCCAGCAGGAGCAGTTGCGTCCCGCGTTCCGGCCCCGCATCGAGCCCCAACTGGACCCGGACGCCGGCCAGTTCGGCTACCTGGCCAGCTTTGAAGTGCTGCCCAGCATCGGCCCCATCTCCCTGAAGGACGCCAAGGTTCGCCGGGTCAACGCGGAAATCACCCCCGCCGACCTGGACGAAATGCTGGAGCGGCTGCGCAAGCAGCGTCAGACTTGGAATCCGGTGGAGCGGGCCGCCCAAACCGGCGACCGGGTGCGGGTAGCCTTTTCCGGCACTCTGGAAGGCGGCGAACTGTTCGAGGGCGGCTCCGCCGAGGATCTGCCCCTGGTGCTGGGTTCCGGGCACCTGATTCCGGGCTTCGAGGACAGACTGGTGGGCGCAGCGGCCGGCGAGCAACGCTCCCTGGCGCTGACCTTCCCGGCGGATTACCGGGCCGAGCATTTGGCCGGCAAGCCGGTCACGTTCGAGGTGCAGGTCAAGGAAGTGGCAGAGCCGGTGTTGCCGGAAGTCACCGCCGACCTCATCCGCTCGTTCGGGGTTCCCAGCGGCGAGCTGGAGGATTTCCGCCAGGACGTACGCAAGAACATGGACCGGGAGTTACGGCAGCGCCTGAGCTCCCAGTTAAAGAAGAGCGCCCTGGATGCCCTGCTGGCCAGCCAGACCCTGGAATTACCCAAGGTATTGGTGGAATTGGAAATCGACAGCCTGCGGGAACAGACCGCCCAGCGTTTCGGCGGCGGTAATAAGATGCAGATCCCCCGGGAACTCTTCACCGAGGAAGCCCAACGGCGGGTAGGCCTCGGCCTGTTGGTGGCGGAAGTGGTGCGCCAGAACGGCATCCTGGTGGACCAGCAGCGGGTGCAGCAAACCATCGCAGAATTCGCCTCCGCCTACGAGGACCCGGCGGAAGTGATCCGCTTCTATAACTCGGACCGCCAGCAGCGCGCCACCCTGGAAAATCTGGTGCTTGAGGACCAGGTAGTGGACTGGGTCTTGACCCAGGCCCAGGTGGAGGAAGTCATGACCTCGTTCCAGGACGTGACCCAGGGCGAAGGCGACGCCTAATAGCCCCTGTTGGGACGGAACAAATGGCCTTGAATAACCGGACGAGGAAGGATCAATGATCGGTCAACGCACGCAGTGGGAACCCACCAACCTGGGCTTGGTTCCGATCGTTATCGAGCAAACCGCCCGGGGCGAACGCTCGTTCGATATTTATTCCCGGCTGCTCAAGGAGCGAGTGATTTTCGCGGTGGGGCCGGTGGAAGACCACATGGCCAACCTGATCGTCGCCCAACTCCTATTCCTGGAATCCGAGAACCCGGACAAGGACATCCATCTCTATATCAACTCGCCGGGCGGCTCCGTGTCCGCCGGCTTGGCGATTTACGACACCATGCAGTTCATCCGGCCGGATGTCTCCACCATGTGCATCGGCCAAGCGGCCAGCATGGGTGCCCTGCTGCTGACGGGGGGGGCCAAGGGCAAGCGATTTTGCCTGCCCCATTCCCGGTTGATGATTCATCAGCCCTTGGGGGGCTTCCAGGGCCAGGCCACCGAGATCGAGATTCACGCCCGGGAAATCCTGCTGATGCGGGAAAAGCTCAATCGCATTCTGGCCAATCACACCGGCCAGAGCATGGAGAAAATCCAGGAGGACACGGAGCGGGACCGCTTCATGAGTGGCGATGAGGGCGTGATCTACGGCTTGGTGGATCAGGTCTTGAATCAACGGCCCCGTCCGCCCAAGCCGGAGTAACCCCACCGGCGGGCATCGTCCCGTTTCCGGGGCGCGGCACCCGGCTCGCCGGGTGCGCTCACTCCTGGAGCCGGCGCGGCACTGGGCCAGCCCGGCGCCCTCCGCCATCCTCGCTCGAGATCAACTGTTAGAAAATTTGCCAATTTGGCATGACATATGCTGAAAATTGGCAATGGCAAAATAGTTACAGTACTCTGACCCGGTTCAATAACTAGGCACTGAATTCTGGTAATCCGCTATCTCGCGCCAAACCAAACCGCTATGATTGCTGATCAAGGGGGTGGCGAACGTCTAGAGATTTCGGCTGCGCCCCCAGATCGGTTGTGCGGGACTTTGCCTAGGGTTGGCCGGTTCAGCGAGAAATAGGGGAATATTAATGAGTGGTAGCCACGGTAAGGGCGACGACGGAAAACTACTGTACTGCTCTTTTTGCGGAAAGAGCCAGCACGAGGTACGCAAGCTGATTGCGGGACCGTCCGTCTTCATCTGCGACGAGTGCGTGGAACTCTGTAACGACATTATCCGCGAGGAAATGCACGAAGGGCCGGGCGCGGTAACCAACAAACTGCCCAAGCCCAAGGAGATCAAGGACACCCTGGACCAATACGTGATTGGCCAGGAGCGGGCCAAGAAAATCCTGTCGGTAGCGGTTTACAACCATTACAAGCGGCTTGAGGTGTCCCACCGCAAGGACGACATCGAGATCGCCAAGAGCAACATCTTGCTGGTGGGTCCCACCGGATCTGGCAAGACCCTGTTGGCGGAAACCCTGGCCAGGATGCTGAACGTACCCTTCACCATCGCCGACGCCACCACCCTCACCGAGGCGGGCTATGTCGGCGAGGACGTGGAAAACATCATCCAAAAATTGCTGCAAAAATGCGATTACGATGTGGAGAAGGCCCAGACCGGCATCGTCTACATCGACGAAATCGACAAGATTTCCCGCAAGTCGGATAACCCATCCATCACCCGGGACGTGTCCGGCGAGGGTGTGCAGCAAGCCTTGTTAAAGCTGATCGAGGGCACCATCGCCTCGGTGCCGCCCCAGGGTGGGCGCAAGCACCCCCAGCAGGAATTCTTGCAGGTGGACACCTCGAACATTCTGTTCGTGGTGGGCGGCGCCTTCGCCGGACTGGAGAAGATCATCCAGGACCGCTCCAAGAAAAGCGGCATCGGCTTCTCCGCCGAGGTGCATAGCAAGAACGACAGCCGCAAGGTGGGCGAGATCCTCAATGCGGTAGAGCCCGAGGATTTGATCCGCTTTGGTCTGATTCCCGAGTTTGTCGGGCGGTTGCCCGTGGTGGCCACCCTAGAGGAATTGGACGAGCCGGCCCTAATCAAGATCCTGACACAGCCCAAGAACGCCTTGGTCAAGCAGTACCAACGCCTGTTCGAGATGGAAGGCTGCGAACTGGAGATCCGCGAGGATGCCCTCCGTACCGTGTCCCGTAAGGCCATGGAGCGCAAAACTGGCGCCCGGGGCCTGCGCACGATACTGGAACAAACCTTGCTAGACACGATGTACGATTTGCCGTCCCTGACCGGCGCCCGCAAGGTCGTGGTGGACGACGCGGTCATCCGGGGCGAGTCCGATCCCTACATCCTGTTCGAGGGAGGTGAGCGGCAACGGGTCGCCGTCGATTGACGGATAAACAATCGGCTAGCGACCCGCCGGTGCGGAACAGGGGCGCCGGTGCTGGCAACGGCACCGGCGCCGAGTTGTTTTACCTCCGGGTTCTTGGTGCCCCATCGGCGCGATTTTTTTTCGGCGCGGATTGAACTAGGCCCATCGAACCTGCATATTGCCGGACGGGGGCAACTAATTCCGACCCCTTATTGCAGCAGAGGCTCCATTCACTGTCTTCTTGACGATCCTAGGGTTGGCGCCGCCAACCAAGGCCCGGGAAGCCAGCATCCGAGGGCGTTTACATGCCAAGTATCGAAAAATCCTCCAAGGTGATCGTCGAGCAAATGAGCATAGTGCCGGTTCTCCCATTAAGGGACGTTGTCGTCTATCCCCACATGGTCATCCCCCTCTTCGTGGGCCGGGAAAAGTCCATCCGCGCCCTGGACGCGGCCATGCAGGCCAACCGGCAGATATTGCTGGTAGCCCAGAAGAGCGCCGAGATCGACGATCCCACGGTCAAGGACATGCACGAAATCGGCACTCTGGCCAATATCCTGCAAATGCTGAAACTGCCGGACGGGACCGTCAAGGTGCTGGTGGAGGGTGGCGACCGGGCCAGGGTGGTGCAGTTCATTTCCACGGTGGACTATTTCGCCGCCCAACTGACCCAATTGACGGATGAGATCACCCTGGACGAGCGGGAAATCGAGGTCTTGATGCGTTCGGCCATGGGGCTGTTCGATCAATACGTCAAGCTGAACAAAAAGGTCCCGCCCGAGGTCCTGACCTCCCTGTCCAGCATCGATGATCCCAGCCGCCTGGCGGACACCATGGCCGCCCATATGTCCCTCAAATTGGACGAGAAGCAGCGGGTTCTGGAAATGGTGGATGTCCAGCAGCGCCTGGAACATCTGATGGCCTGCATGGAGTCGGAAAGCGACATTTTGCAGATGGAAAAGCGCATCCGTGGGCGAGTGAAACGCCAGATGGAAAAGAATCAGCGCGAGTACTATCTGAACGAACAGATGAAGGCGATCCAGAAGGAACTGGGGGAACTGGAAGACGCCCCCAACGAAATCGAGGATCTGTCCCGTCGCATCGAGTCCGCTGGTATGCCCCGGGAGGCCAAGGCCAAGGCCCTAGCCGAACTCAACAAACTGAAGCTCATGTCGCCCATGTCAGCCGAGGCGACCGTGGTTCGCAACTACGTGGACACGCTGGTCAGCGTGCCCTGGCGCACCCGCACCCGCATCCGCAACGACCTCAAGGCGGCGGAAAACGTGCTGGAAGCGGATCATTACGGCCTGGAAAAGGTCAAGGAACGGATCCTGGAATACCTCGCCGTGCAGCAGCGGGTCCGCAAGCTGAAGGGACCCATTCTGTGCCTGGTGGGCCCCCCGGGCGTGGGCAAGACCTCGGTGGGGCAATCCATCGCTCGTGCCACTAACCGCAAGTTCGTGCGTATGTCCCTGGGCGGCGTGCGAGACGAGGCGGAGATCCGGGGTCACCGGCGCACCTACATCGGCGCGCTGCCGGGCAAGATCATCCAGAACCTGGCCAAGGTCAAAACCCGCAATCCCCTCTATCTGCTGGACGAAATCGACAAGATGTCCATGGATTTCCGGGGAGATCCGGCCTCTGCCCTGCTGGAGGTGCTGGACCCGGAACAGAACCACACCTTCAACGATCATTACCTGGAGGTGGATTTTGACCTGTCCGAGGTCATGTTCGTCGCCACCGCCAACACCCTCAATATTCCGCCGCCCCTGCTGGACCGTATGGAAGTCATCCGGCTGTCGGGCTACACCGAGGACGAAAAGGTCAACATCGCCCAGCGTTACCTGGTGCCCAAGCAAATTACCAACAACGGTCTCAAACCCGATGAAATCATCCTGCGGGAGGCCACCATCCGGGACATCATCCGTTACTACACCCGGGAAGCGGGAGTGCGGAACCTGGAACGGGAAATCTCCAAGATCTGCCGCAAGGTGGTCAAGGAAATCCTGCTGAAAAAGGCCGGCCGCCGGGTCACCATCACTCCGGCCGCCCTCGGCGATTACCTGGGCGTGAAGCGGTTCCGCTACGGTCAGGTGGATGAACGGGACCAGGTGGGCCAGGTCACTGGCTTGGCCTGGACCGAAGTGGGCGGCGAACTGCTGCGCATTGAATCCGCGCTAGTTCCGGGCAAGGGCAAGTTTACCTATACCGGCCAGTTGGGCGACGTAATGCAGGAGTCCATCCAGGCGGCCATGACCGTGGTGCGGAGCCGCGCCGACTCCCTGGGTATCGAGACGGATTTCTATCAAAAGTATGATGTCCACATCCACGTGCCGGAGGGCGCCACGCCGAAGGACGGACCCAGCGCCGGCGTGGCCATGTGCACGGCCCTAGTCTCCGCTCTGACCAAGATTCCGGTACGGGCCACGGTGGCTATGACCGGCGAGATTACCCTGCGCGGCGAGGTGCTGCCCATCGGCGGACTCAAGGAAAAGTTGCTGGCCGCCCATCGAGGCGGAATCGCCACCGTGCTGATACCCAAGGAAAACGAGCGGGATTTGGTGGAGATACCCAAGAACATCAAGCAAAACCTGGACATCCGCTCGGTCCGCTGGATCGACGAAGTGCTGGACGTGGCCCTGACCACCCAACCGGAGCGGCGTGACCAGAACCCGCCCACCGAGTCCCAGGTGGAGGAGTCTGGCCCTCCACCGGATGCTGAGGGGGAGGAAGTCACCACGGAAAAGCGGCGCGGCGCGGCGCGAACCCGTCACTAGACTCCTATTATCGAGGGGCGCCCGGGTCCGGGCCGCCCCGGTCCGGAAATGTCGGATCTCCACCTGGCGCCAGTCTGAGTCCTCAGCTAATATCTTCGCCTCTAGGCGGCCAGTTCAGGAACCCTTTGGCTGCCGGATAGGCTAGGAGACCTTGCGGAGGGGCATTAGCTTCTCTCTTCGCCTTGACAGGATCCTTCCGGCATCGGTATAAAGTCTTGGTGGAACGCGGTCCTAAAGGTGGTTCACTCCCGGCCCCGCGGGCCTAAGCGACTTATGGGGAATAAGAGAGAGGGGATATCGTTGCATGAATAAATCGGAATTGATCGAGGCCATGGCGGACGCGGCTGACATCTCTAAAGCTGCCGCCGGGCGGGCCTTGGATGGCTTGGTCGACGCCATTACCGACTCCTTGAAAAAGGGCGAGGCTGTTTCCCTGGTTGGCTTTGGCACCTTCAGCGTGAAGGAACGCGCCGCACGCACGGGCCGCAATCCGCGCACCAAGGAAAGCATTCAAATCGCAGCCTCTAGGGCGCCCGGATTTAAGGCTGGAAAAGCATTGAAGGATGCCATACAATAGGTGTTCAGCCTTGGGGTGCTTAGCTCAGTTGGAAGAGCATCGCCCTTACAAGGCGAGGGTCGCAGGTTCGAGCCCTGCAGCACCCACCATGACTTTGGAGTGGTAGTTCAGTCGGTCAGAATACCGGCCTGTCACGCCGGGGGTCGCGGGTTCGAGCCCCGTCCACTCCGCCAACAACGTCAAGCCGGGGTTGTGTAACAACGCTCCGGCTTTTCTTTTATTGACAAACAAGAACTGTATTTCTAAATCCCATGCTACAGGCAATTCATGAGAAGGCGCAAGGCTGGTTCGCCTGGACGATCGTCATCCTGTTGGTCATTCCCTTCGCCCTTTGGGGTATCCAAGAATACATCGGCGGGGGCAGCGACCCGGTAGCCGCATCCGTCGATGGATTTAAGATCAAGGAACGGGACCTCGACAACCGGTTCCAGGAATTCAAGAGCCAACTGCGGGAACGGCTCGGCAAAGCCTATCGCCCGGAGATGTTTGACGACACCAAACTGCGCGCCGAAGTCCTGGAGGACATGATTCGGGGCAACCTGGTGTTGCAAGCAACCTTGGACATGGGCTTGCGTGCGGGCGATGAGCAAGTCCAGGCAACCATCCTAGGGATCCCGGCTTTTCAAAAGGACGGCCGGTTTGACAGCGCGGCCTACGAGCGCTCCCTCCGGCATCAGGGCATGACCTCGGTGCAGTTCGAGGAACGCACCCGCTATTCTTTGATGAGCTTCCAGCTATCCCAGGTGCTCAACTCCAGCGAGCTAGTCACCGACCAAGAGTTATTGGAAAGCGTCAAACTACGCCGGCAGAAACGGGATGTGAGTTACTTCGTGGTACCACGGGAGCGCTTCTTGCCCACCGAGCCGCCGTCCGACCAAGCCATCGAGGATTATTACCGGTCCCGGGAAGCGGAATTCAAAACGCCGGAGCAGGTGAAATTAGATTATTTGATTTTGGATAGGTCCCAGTTAGGGGCTGACCAGGGAGTGGACGAGGAAGGACTGGCCCGCTTATACGAAGAAAAAAAGGCGGAATTCAAGGTTGCAGAACAGCGCCAAGCCCGGCATATCCTGATCCCGGTGGCCACGGACGCGGATCAAGCCGAACAGGATAAGGCCCGGGCGGAAATAGAAGCGCTGCGAAACCGGATCCTGGGCGGTGAAGATTTCGCCGCGCTGGCCAAGCAATATTCCAAGGACCCCGGCAGCGCCACCGCCGGCGGCGACTTGGGCGCTTTTGAACGGGGCGTCATGGACCCTGCGTTCGACAACGCCGTCTTCTCCCAGAATCAAGGTCAACTGAGCATGCCGGTGCGCAGTCGCTTCGGCTATCACTTGATAGAAGTCACCCAAATCCAGCCGGAGCGGGTGAAGTCCCTGGAAGAAGTGCGGCCGCAACTGGTCAAGCTGCAACAAAGCGGGGGCGCCGAGCGCAAGTACTACGAGCTAACCGAGCGTCTGGGCAGCCTGAGCTATGAGCACCCAGACAGTCTGATCCCGGCCGCTGAAACCTTGGGCCTGAAGGTGCTGACCAGCGACTGGATCGGGCGCCAGGGTGGCGCGGATTTGTTGGCCAATCCCAAGGTGGTGGCGGCCGCGTTCAGCGATGACGTTTTGCGCCAGGGCAACAACAGCGACCTCATCGAACTGGATTCCAAGGGTAACGCGGTGACCTTGGTGCTGAGAGTCGCTGAGCACCGGGAAGCGGCCCAGAAGCCCTTGGCCGAGGTGCGAGATCAGATCGTGCAGGCGATTCGCGCCGATCAGGCCCTCAAGGCTGCGCAACAGGCGGCGGACCAACTGGTGACCCGGCTGCGCGCCGGCGCAACCCTGGACCAGGTTGCGGCGGGCTACGAATTGAAGAAAGCCGGCTGGATCGACCGAGACAACCGGGAAGTCCCCGTTGCGGTGGTGCAATCCGCTTTTACCCTGGCCCACCCGGGCGCCGGTGCCATGTCCTTCGCCGCCACCCAGGTGGCTGAGGGACAGGCGGTGGTCGCCCTGGCCGGAGTCCAGGAAGGGGCCTTGGCGGGGGTCGATGAGGCCCAGCAGAAGGCTGACCGGCAGACCCTGGCCCAAGCCCAGGCGCGCACCTATCACGACCGCTTCGTGGATGACCTGCGCCAGCGGGCCAAGGTATCCATCAACCTCAAGCAGCGGGCGAGCGTCGAGTAGGTCCCTGACCCCGGACTCGGCTGGGCACAGCCCGGTCCGAGTCTGGCCCAATTTCTGCCACTGGCCAATCATGCCCCTCTCCCGCCTGGCGTTAACCATTGCCCTGGGTCCTGCTTCATAATGGTTTCCATTGAAAGATCCACTATGAGGATAGGCCCATGCTCCCCCATTACCGCCGGATTGGTCTAATCACCCTGGGTGGTTGGCTGTCATTGAGCCCCCCAGCGGCGGCGCTCGCCGACCAGGCCCCCACCCAACCTCCAGCGGCGGCGGCGAACCCCAGCACCTGGGTACTGGATACGGCGGCTCTCGGCGACCTGGATGGCTTAATTAAAAAGCTGACCGCTGTCCAGGTGGTCCATGTGGGCGAAATCCATGATCGCTTTGAACATCATTTGAATCAGTTAGCGATCATCCGGGGACTCCATGCCAAACACCCCGACTTGGTGATCGGCATGGAGTTTTTCCAGCAGCCGTTCCAGCCCTACCTAGACCAATACATCGCCGGCACCCTGTCCGAAGGGGAGATGCTGCGCAAGACCGAATATTTTTCTCGCTGGAGTTACGACTACCGCCTCTATCGCCCGATCCTCCAATTCGCCCGTGACCGGCGCATCCCGCTGATCGCCCTCAACATTCCCAGGGAACTTACCCAAAAGGTGTCCCGCCAGGGGTTGGCGATGCTGACCCCGGAGGAACGGGCGCAAATTCCAGCCGAGATGGACCGGTCTGATGCCCTCTATCGTCAGCGCCTGGAACAAATCTTCGCCGAGCACCCCATGAAAGAACGTAATTCATTCGAGAATTTCCTCGACGCCCAACTGCTATGGGATGAGGGCATGGCGGACCGGGCTGCCCAGCATTTCCGCGCCCATCCTAATGGCCACATGGTGCTGTTGGCGGGTGCCGGCCATCTGGTCCATGGCCAGGGCATTCCGAGCCGGCTGGCGCGCCGGGTAGCCGTGCGTTCCTCGGTAGTCATCAACGACAGCGGTGGCCGCCCGGAACCTGGCGTGGCGGATTTCCTGCTGTTTCCGCAACCCGTGGAGACCCCTAAGGGCGGCACCCTGGGCGTATTCCTGGAGCAGGACGACGACAATAACAACGTCATCAAGGGCTTTACGGAAGGCAGTCCCGCCGAGGCCGCCGGCCTGCGCAAGGGTGACCGCCTGGTATCCCTCGGTTCTGCGTCCATTAAATCCTATGAAGACATCCGCATCGCCTTGCTGGACCAGCAACCCGGTGATGAGGTAGACCTGGAAGTCGCCCGCAGCCCCCTATTCATGGGTGAGGAACGGGTCAGGGTCAGGGTGCGCCTGTTCTAGGGTAGCCGGCTCAGGCCACTCACAGGCCGCACCTCAGCTTGCGCCCGCCGCTGATGACAAAACCTTCCCGCTGGTAAAAGGCCAGAGTCCTGGTGAATTCCGGCAGCGGCGGGCTGGTCACTTCCAGCCGCTTCCAGCCCCGCGCCCGGCCGAACGCCTTGGCCTCGCCAAGCAGTTCCCGGCCGACGCCTAGGGAGCGCCACGGCGGCCGCACATAGAACTCCGGAATGATGCCGAACGTCCCTTCCGCGTACAGGGCCTGAGTCTCGGTCAGGGTCACCAGCCCCTGGGCGCCGCCATCCCGGTCCCAAGCAGCCAGGGCAACGTATCGGCCCTGGGCCAGAAAATCCCCAAACCGTTGCACGCATTGCGCCTGATCGAACTGAAACAGGGGCGCCTTGACCAGCGCCATAATTTCCGCCAGGAGTTCGCCGACCAGACCAGCCAGTGGCTCGACATCGCCCAGGCCCGCGCGGCGGATGCGGAGTCGCGCCGCCATGTTCCGGTCCTATTTCACCCAGTCGATCAAATGCTGGGAAAGGTCACCGGCCTGGGTTTCGCTGATGATGCGGCCGAGAATCGACCTGCCGGCCAGACGCAGGCTGTCCGGATCCCCGGACACCAGGGGATGCCAGACGGGCAAGGGCTGGCCCTCCGCCAGCAATCGGTAGGCGCAGGTACTGGGTAACCAGTAGGGGTCTTTTAAATCTTTCAAGCTCAGGGTGATGCAGGTGGGAACCCGCCGCGAGCGGTTCGCATAGTCCTTGCAGCGACCGTTGGACAGGTTTAATAGGCGGCAAGCGACGTTGGTGTAATAAATTTCCCGGGTATCCTCGTCTTCCAGCTTTTCCAGACAACAACGGCCACAACCGTCGCACAGAGATTCCCACTGGGCAGGAGTCATTTCTTCAAGGGCGGTGGTTTCCCAAAAGGCGGGCATGGCAAGGTCCAGTACAGAATGGGTCGGCGGTATTTTGGCGCCCGAAGTCCAGGATCACAAGTAGCCCAACCTGGTCCAGAAACCCTGGTCAAGCCATGCCGCCCACTTAT
>CAZIHO010000091.1:0-14781 GCA_964538875.1 uncultured Chromatiaceae bacterium | reverse complement strand
ATGTTGGCGATCAACACGCCGTCGAAGTGTTCCCGGGCCGGGGTGAGTACGTCACCCTGTTGCAGGCCGTATAGGTCTCCCCGCATCAGGTGCAGGTAGGCGAGTTGGAACTCCTTGAGGCGCCGGGCTAGCCAGGTGGTGAGGCCCACGGGGTCGCTGTCCTGCATGCTGTTGTAACTGTTGAGGGGCGATAGGCGCAGGCCCACCCGGCCGCTGCCCCAGACTTGGCTGACGGCGGCCAGCACTTCCAGCAGCAGGCGGGCGCGGTTTTCCAGGGGGCCGCCGTAGGGGCCGGTGCGGTGGTTGGAGCCGTCCCGGAGGAATTGGTCCAGCAGGTAGCCGTTGGCGCCGTGGATTTCTATGCCGTCGAAGCCGGCCGCTTTGGCGTTGGCGGCGGCCTGGGCGAAGCCGGCGACGATGGCGGGCAGTTCGTCGTCCGCCAGTTCCCTGGGCACTGCGTAGGGTTGTTTGCCCTGGGGGGTGTGGACTTGGTCGTCGCTGATGGCGATGGGGGACGGGGCCACCGGCTGAGCGCCCTCATTGAGCAGCGGGTGACAGGCGCGTCCACCGTGCCAGATTTGCAGGACCATGCGCCCGCCGGCGGCATGTACGGCGTCGGTGATTTGTTTCCAGCCGGCGATTTGGGCGTCCGAGTAGATGCCGGGTTCGTTCCAGAACGCAGAATGGCCGGCCATGGCCATGGTTGCCTCGGCGATGATGAGGCCGGCGCTGGCCCGCTGGGCATAGTAAGTGGCCATGAGGGGGCCGGGGGTATGTCCGGCCTCGGCCCGGGCGCGGGTCAGGGGCGCCATCAGGATGCGGTTGGGCAGGCGTAGCGCGCCGGCCGTGAGGGGCTGGAATAGGTGCTGCATGGGCGGAAATATCCTGGTTATTTATGTGGACAGGGAAGCGGGCGGCGCTCATCCTAGGCGCGGGCGAGGCATCACTCAATGGGGCGGGTGGCCGCCCGCCGTACCGGGGCCCGGCTCCTCGCTGACCAGGACGTAATCGTCTTGGCGCACGCCCTGTAGCAGTTGGTCTACGTTTTCCTGGGGAACGCCGATCATTTCCAGCACTTGGGCGCCTAGGCGCAGGCTGCTTTCCACCGCTTCCGGAAAGGCATAGGCGGCGCCGGCTTCCAACAGATGTCCGCAGGCTTCCAGGTCCCGGGCCCGGGATACCACCGGCACCCGGGGATAGGCATCCCGCAGGTGGGACACCACCCGCAGGGCCACCAGGGGTTGGTCGATGGTCATGACCACCAGGGCTGCCCGTTCCACGCCCGCCGCGTCCCACAGAGAGGGGTCTGAAACGTCCCCGAAGTAGACCGGGAAACCGTCCGCCTTGCCCTTGGCGACTCGCTCCGGGTCCTTGTCGAAGGCGATGAAGGGAATGCCGGTGCTTTTGAGAATGACCGCCACGGTATGCCCGACCCGGCCATGACCGGCCAGCATCACCGGCCGGTCCCCTGGTGCCTCGCCGGTCAGGGCCGGCAGCTTGGGTCCGCTGAGCTTGGGTTCCAGACGCGCCGCTGCCGCCGCGCCCAGGCTGACCAGCAGGGGCGTCACCAACAGACTGGCGGAAATGACACTCACTGCCACTACGAAAGCTTGGTCGGGAATCAGTTGGGCGGCCTTGGCGGCGCCGAACAGCACGAAGCCGAATTCCCCTGCCTGGGCCAGCAGGGAGGTGAGGCGCAGGGAACCGGCCAGCCGATGGCCGAACGCCAGCCCGAGCAGGAATAGCACCAGCAGTTTGGCCGCCAAAATCACCAGGACCTGGCGCAGGAAATAGCCGGGATCGGCGAGAATCGCCGCCGGTTCCACGGACATACCCACCGCCACGAAGAACAGGCTCATGAGCAGGCCCTTGAAGGGCTCCACCCGTGCTTCTATCTGATAGTGATAGCGGGAACTGGATAGCAACATGCCCATCAGGAACGCGCCCAGGGCCATGGACAGGCCCACCTGCTGCATGGCCCAAGCGGCCAGAAATACCGCCAGCAGGGCTACCAGCAGGAAACCCTCCCGGTTGCGCTGGCGGGCCAGGTGTTCCAAGGATTGGGGCACCAGGTAGCGGCCAAACGCCCACAATAGCGCGAGGGCGCCCACCACCAGGGTCAGTTCCCGCCACCAGGGGCTTGGGCTGGCCAGGTCCGGTTGCTCGGCCAGCAGGGGCACCAGGGCCAGCAGGGGCACCACCGCCAAGTCCTGCATCAGCAGCACCGAAAAGGCGGCCTGGCCGTGGCGGCTGGCGATTTCGCCCCGCTCCCGCAGGATCTGCATCACAAACGCGGTGGAAGACAGAGCCAGGGTCAGACCCGTCAACAGGGCCTGCTTCCAGGGAATGTCCATCCAGATTTCCAAGCCGGCGATCAGGGCCGCCGATAACAGGATTTGCAGGGAGCCGAGTCCAAACACCTCCCGCCGCAGGGACCACAGCCGGGCGGGCCGCATTTCCAGTCCGATCAGGAACATGAGCAGGACCACGCCCAGTTCGGTGAAATGGCGGAGATCTTCGACCTGGTTGGTCAGGACCGGGCCGGGGGTGTGGGGTCCCACCACGATACCGGCGATCAGTAGTCCCAGCACCGACCCCAACCCCAGGCGGCCAGACAGGGCTACGGCGATGGACGCCACCGCCAGCACCAGTACCGTCGAAAAAAGAAAATTATCTATATGCATGGGCAAGGGCCATCCGGATCGAGCGGGCTCGGCGACGCCCGTGACGGAACACTATAACGCCTCACCTGGGTGGTGTGGCACGGCCGGTCCGCTCAGGAGCCGTCCCGGCCCGGTGGACTGTTGGCGCTAGCGCGAAGGGCCTTGAGGGTCTCGTTGAGGCGATACTCCACGCGTCGCTTGAGGGTGAGGATTTCCACGCCGCTGGGGGGGACCCCGTAGCGGGCCTGGGCCAGTTCTACGGAGGTGAGGTAGATGGGATAGTCGCCGGCACCGCTCCGGTATTTCAGGATGTGCTGGACCGCTTCGGAGTAGATTTGGGCGCCCAGGGTCAGGAATGAGTAGGATCGATCCCCGCACACCAACCCCAACAGGCGCGCTTCCTGGCCCAAGCCCTCGGCGAGTAGCACCAATTCCAGATAATCGTCGCCGCCACTGGAGCGGGGCAAGCGTACCAATATTGCATCCCAGCCCCCGGTGCCGGCTGGTTCCAGCCGGTACACCCGGGAGCCGGTGATGAGGGTGGCGCCTTCCTCGGTCATGCCACTTTGGCGGCGCAGGTGACTGAGGCTTTCCAAGAAGCGCTGATATTGGGTGAGCAGAAAACGGGGTTCTTCGCCCCGCAGATTTTGGTGAAACAGGGAGCCGCTTTCATCCAGGATGTAGAGGTGGATGTGACCCCGGCCGACCCGATAGAACAATTGCTGTTCACCGGGGCGGCAGGCCCGGAAAATGGCCGCCAGGGGCGAGTCCACCAGGGTGCCTGGGTCGCAGCCGGGGGGCGCGTAATGGCTCCGGGGTTCGCCCAGGCCCAGGATCAACTCCTCCTCGCTGTTGAAGCTGAGCCATTGGAAGCCCCGTTGTCCGGATTCGACCAGGAAATAGCTCTCGCCCAACTCCATGATGTAGCGTCCCTTGGGGGCCGCCGTGAAGTAGGCAACCGCCGCTTCAATGGCCTCGGCGACCCTCTTGGCCAGCAGGCCCGCCTCGGGTGTGGCGAATCCTTCCACCCGCAGGGCGGCGGCCGGGGCCTGGAGCGGTCGGCGCTGGATCAGGTCCAGGTAGTAACAGAGGGCGTCCGCCAGACCCTTGGCGCCCTGGTGACGATGCACCACCAATTCGCCCCAACTGGTGACCACCACTAGGTCCAGACTCTGGAGCAGACAGCGCCGCGCCGCGCCGAAGCTGAACGGATTGGTGCGCTCGGTGACCAGACAAATGCCGTCCCGGGCGAGCTGTTCCAGGGGGTCGCTGCCCACGTTGACCAGACCCAGCAAACTGAGGGGGAAGGGTGGGCTGGCCAGGTGTTCCAGGGGTGTTTCCAAACCCTTGGCGTCCGGCAGGGTTTCCCGCAGCACCTGCAACAGGGCGCGCAATTCCCGGCTGGATACCGGCACCTGGGGCGGCGTCAGGGCATAGCGGGTGTGGGGGCCGAGCAGGCCGTTGATGTGGCACCAGGCCAGTAATTCGGTGAGGCTGTCGGACACCTTGATGGGCGGCGGCAGGTCCGCCGCGCTTCCCGGTGCCTGGGGTCCCCGGAACAGGCTCCAGAGGGGCTTGCCGTTCAGGTCCGCCTGCCAGTGCAGGGCCAACTGGGTTTCCGACAGGTCCTGAGAAATGCCGGGGTTGACCCGGTCCACCTTGCCGGGCCGCTGTTCCAGGGCGGTGTAAAGCTTGCGGCCCAGCAGGTCCAGTTCCTTGGGGTCCACCCGCACGCTGTCGCCGTGGTTGGCCGCGAAGTCGGTGAGCAGCCGGTAGCTGCGGGTCAATTCCCGCACCAACTGGGTGCGCTCCCGGGTCACCCGGTCGATCTTCCAGTGGGCACGGGCATCTAGGTCCTGGATGTGATGGCGGCTCCAGCCCCATTCCTGGACCAGGGCCTGCACGCTGCGGGTTCGCCAGCCGGGGCCCGGCTGGGGGCGGCTCAGGGACTCCCCGACCTTGAAGTAGAGGCAGCGGCGCGCCAATTCCAGGCGCTCCCGGTGGTGCCGCCCGCCCAGGTAAGACTCCAGATAGCGGTACATGAGCAGGTAGGCGTCCAGGGATTCCGGGTCCGTCTCACCCCCATGCACCCGGCGCTTGATTTGCAGGGCTAACCAGTCGATGGCCGGATAATCCCGGGTGTAGGCCTCGGTTAGCAGGATCTTGAGTACCGCCTTGTATGGAGAATAGACACCCTTATACAACTGCCAGATGGCGGCGCCGAAAAATTCCTCGGCCGCAATGTCCGCCAAACCGCCAAAATCCAGACAGTCGCCGGGATGGGCCAGGCCCTGGCGGAACAGTTCGGCGGTGAATTCCCCGTAGCGGGCTTCTTGGTCCGGCGGCACCAGCCACCAGAGCGGGTAGCGGCCCGCCAGCAGCAGTCCGGAGCGGTAAAACTCCTCCAACAGCAACCCGTGTTGGGTACTGCCGCTGCTTTCGCCGGACAGGGTCGGCAGCTTGCCACCCCGAAACGCCTCCGCGTCCATGAGGAAAAAATGGGCCTCCAAGCCCAGCTCGGTGGCCCAGCGTTCCAACAGCCCGGCTTTTGCTCCCAGGGCGTCCAGTTCGGCATTGGACAGGCCGGATTGATGGCATACCCAAATGTCCAGGTCGCTGCCCCGGGAGTGGCCCAGGGAACCCACGCTGCCCATCAGGAACAGGGCTTGGATCGGATATTCCCGCCGCGCCCGGTTGCGGAGCTGAAACTGGCGCGCCAGCTTGCGGGCGCTTTCCAGTTGCCGGGCGTCCATCCGGAAGCCAGATACGCCGGCCGGTGTGTGCTCGGACACATAGCCCGGCAAAAGCGGATGGTTGACGTGGAACAGCAGGGGCAGCAGGCGTGGAAAGTCCTGCTGCTGGGGTCGCAATTCGGCCAGCGCCAGGGCCAGGCGCTTGTCGTTGAGGGCAAGAAAACGCCGCCGTATCTGGTCCAGATCCCCCTGGCTAGGGATCGCGACCGGCGGAGGCGTGTCGCCCATTTGGGTTTAGCCGTCGAGCTTGGTGGCCGGATGATCCGCTTCCAGGGCCCGGTGCACCGCCGCTACTAGGTGGGCGCCGTCCTGGCCCTTACGCCACTGGGACACGCCGATGGTGAGCCGCACCCCCAGGTTTTCCCTGGGCGGCGGGAAACGCATGTCGGTGGCTTCGACCCGGATCCGCTCTAACAGCGCCCGGGCCGCCGCCTCGTCGGTTTCCGGCATGATGAGCATGAAGCAGTCGTCTTGTTCCCGGCCGATCAGGTCCACCCAGCGCAGCCGTTCCCGCAGCAGGCGGGCGATGCCCACCAGCACGCATTCGGGCAACTCCGCCTCGCTGTCGTCGGTCGTCATGCGCACCAGTACCAGGGTGAGGGGATTCTGATAACGGCGGCTGCGGCTCACCTGCATGGCCAGGGCTTGACCCAGGGCGCGCCGGTTGGCCAGCCCGGTGACCGGATCCGTGAGGGTGAGTTCCTTGACCTTGCGGTGCAGATGTTCCCGCTCCTTGACCGAGTGCACCTCGTCCGCCACGTCGCGAAACAGGCCCATGCTCAGGGTCTGGTGGTCCGGGCCGGGGACCGGAAACCATTCGCCCTGCAGCCAACATTCACCGCCGTCCGCCAACATCAGGTTGACCATGCCTGCCGCTTCCAGCAACTCGTCCCATTGGTCGAGCCGGAAGGATTCCGGCTTCTCCTTCAAGAGTTCCAGCAAGGCGGGATTGGCCCAGAAGTGGCCATCCGCGTTGCGCAGGATGATTCCGCAGGGAAACGCCAGTAACCAGTCCGCGTTGACAAGACGGGGAAGATCCTCGTTCATGGGTAATTCCTGTTGTGATACTTAATCAGAAGGAGCGGGCTAGACGCTCCAGCACCCATAGCGGTCGGCGCGACCTAAACTTGACCCGCCGGGCAGAAAAACCGCTTGAGGCGCGGCGACCCGCCGGGACCGGTATAAATCTGGGCGAAAATGCCGGATCAGGGCTGGTCTCCGTATTCCCCGGCGCGACGGGCGTCGCCCCGCACCCGGTCGGCGGGATAGCGCTCCTGATTGATTTCCAGTTTGCGATAGGCCGCCGCCACCAGGTCGATGTCCAGGCGCTGGGCGCACCTCAGCAGGTAACAGAGGATGTCCGCCAGTTCCAGCGCGACCTCGTCCCGCTTGGCCGCTGGGAGCGCATTGCTTTGGGCTTCGTTCAGCCATTGGAAATGCTCCACCAGTTCACCCGCCTCGCCGGCAATGGCCATGGCCAGGTTTTTCGGCGAGTGGAATTGCTCCCAGTCCCGCTCCTGGGCGAATTCAAGCAGGCGTTGGTTGAGATCGGCGAGACTGTCCATGGGCGGCCCCTCGGTGCAAAGGCGCCATTATAGCGGGGTGGTCCGGGGGCCTTGGGGCATAATGGGAGGCTGACAACCCTGGGACCTACGGGAATTCACGCCCATGACCAACGCCAAGCCCTTCGTTCTGGTGGACGGATCCTCCTACCTGTTCCGGGCCTACCACGCCCTGCCACCCCTGTCCAACAGTCGCGGCGAGCCCACCGGCGCGGTGGTGGGGGTGGTCAACATGCTGCGCAAACTGGTGGATGAGCAGGCGCCGGACTTGATGGCGGTGGTGTTCGACGCGCCGGGTCCCGGCTTTCGGGAAGCCCTCTACCCGGCTTACAAGGCCAACCGGCCGCCTACGCCGGACGATCTGCGCGCCCAAATCGAACCCCTGTTACAGGTGGTGGAAGCTCTGGGTCTGCCGGTATTGCGGGTGTCCGGCGTGGAGGCGGATGACGTGATCGCCACCTTGGCGCTCCAAGCGGTGGACCAGGGGCTGGATTGCCTGATCGCCACCGGCGACAAGGACCTGGCCCAGTTGGTCAGTGAGCGCATCATCCTGGTGGATACCATGAACGACCGGGTCCTGGACCGGCCGGGCGTGCTGGAAAAATTCGGCGTGGCCCCGGAACGGATCCTGGATTACCTGACCCTGGTGGGGGACAAGGTGGACAACGTGCCCGGTGTGCCCGGTTGCGGACCCAAGACCGCCGTCAAGTGGCTGGACCAGTACGGCAGCCTGGACGCCCTGGTGGTGCAGGCGGACCAGATCCCCGGCAAGGTGGGGGAAAATCTGCGCGCCGCCCTGGGCGACTTAGCCCGTTCCCGGGAGTTGCTGACCCTCAAGACCGACGTCGCCCTCGACCAGGGTCCGGCTCAGCTACGCCGCCGGCCCCCGGACCGGGAACTGCTACGGGAATGGTACGGTCGCCTGGAGGCGCGGCGCCTGCTGGCGCAACTGGACGGGGACCCGCCGGCGGACGCCCAGCCGCCGCCGGCCCCGGCCCAGGACCGCCGCTACGAATTGATCCTGGACCGGGCCAGCTTCGACATCTGGCTGGAGCGGCTGGCGGCGGCGCCCCTGTTTGCCTTCGACACCGAGACCACCAGCCTGGATTACATGCGGGCCGAACTGGTGGGCCTGTCGTTCGCAGTGCAGCCGGGGGAGGGGGCCTATGTGCCGGTGGCCCATCGCTATCCGGGGGCGCCGGAGCAACTGGAGCGGGACTGGGTGCTGGCACGCCTGAAGCCCCTGCTGGAAGACCCGGCGCGGCTCAAGGTAGGCCAGAACCCCAAGTACGACCTGAGCATCCTGGCCCGGTACGGTATCGAGGTCCGGGGCGTCGCCTTCGACACCATGCTGGAATCCTACGTGCTGGATTCCACCGCCACCCGCCATGACATGGATTCCCTGGCGGCCAAGTATCTGTATCACCAGACCATCAAGTTCGAGGAGGTGGCCGGCAAGGGCCCCAAGCAACTGAGCTTCGACCAGGTGGCCCTAGAGCAAGCCGGGCCCTACGCGGCGGAGGACGCGGAAGTGACCCTGCGTCTGCACCAGTGCCTCTGGCCCCAACTGGAGCAAATCCCGCCCCTGGCGCGGCTGCTGCAAGACTTGGAGATGCCCCTGGTCCCGGTGTTGTCCCGCTTGGAGCGGGCCGGGGTGCGCATCGACGGCGCCATGCTGGCCCGGCAGAGCCAGGAATTGGGCCTGCGCCTGCACCAACTGGAGCAGCAGGCCTATCAGGTGGCCAAGCGTCCTTTCAACCTGGGTTCCCCCAAGCAAATCGGCGAGATCTTTTTCACTCAACTGGGGCTGCCGGTGCTGGAAAAGACCCCCACCGGCGCCCCTTCTACGTCCGAGTCGGTGTTGGAGCGGTTGGCCGAGGAGGGCCACGAACTGCCGCGCCTGATCCTGGACCACCGGGGTCTGGCTAAGCTCAAGTCCACCTACCTGGACAAGTTGCCCCAGATGGTCAACCCGGACAGCGGCCGGGTCCATACCTCCTATCATCAGGCGGTGGCGGCTACCGGGCGGCTCAGTTCCTCGGATCCCAATCTGCAAAACATCCCGGTGCGCACCGAGGATGGCCGGCGCATCCGGCGCGCCTTCATTGCCGAGCCGGGCTGGCGCATCCTGGCGGCGGACTATTCCCAAATCGAGCTACGCCTCATGGCCCACTTTTCCGGGGACGCAGGCCTCACCAGCGCCTTCGCCGCTGGTCAGGACGTACACCGGGCCACCGCCGCCGAGGTGTTCGGCATCGCCCCGGAGCAGGTGGATGGGGACCAGCGCCGGTCCGCCAAGGCCATCAACTTCGGCCTGATCTATGGCATGTCCGCATTTGGACTGGCGCGCCAGCTCGGCATTGCCCGGGGCGCCGCCCAGTCCTACGTGGACCGCTATTTCGAGCGCTATCCAGGGGTGCGCGCCTTCATGGACCGTACCCGGGAGCAGGCCCGCGCCCGGGGTTACGTGGAAACCCTGTTCGGACGGCGGCTGTACCTAGCGGAAATCGCCAGCCGCAACGCTCAACGCCGGGCCGGCGCCGAGCGCACCGCCATCAACGCGCCCCTCCAGGGCACCGCAGCGGACATCATCAAGCGCGCCATGCTGGCGGTGGACGGCTGGCTCCAGGCGGAGCAACCGCCGCTGCGCATGATCATGCAAGTACACGACGAGTTGGTGTTCGAGGTGCGGGACGACTGGGTGGCCGAGGCGAGCGACCGGATTCGCGCCCGTATGGAACAGGCCGCCCAATTGAGCGTGCCCCTGGTGGTGGACATCGGCGTAGGCGACGATTGGGACGCGGCCCATTGACCGGAATTTCCATAGGACCAAGCGGGAAGCTGGCCCGGGGCCCAGCCGGATTTATTCCCGATATTTAGATCTAAACGCCCCTAATGAACCGGCCTATTGAACTTTCGCTGGATTAACCTATCTATAGGGTAAGCGTTAAACAACGCCAGGGCCGCATTCCCCTCCCTTGGCGGCCCGCATCCCGGCCGCCCCAGCCGGGAGTAAGTGACCCCGGTTACCGTGCCCCTTTCGGTACCGGGGTTTTTTTTGTCCTGGGGTTTAGACCGGAACCCCGGTCCGGTTCCGGCTTCGTTGCTCCCCGCCTTGCCGTTACACTATTGATCTACCCCCAATAGACCCATCCGGCCTATTGTAGGGACGCCGGTACCGGCCCGGTCTTGGCTTGCGCGACCGGGCAGCCCTCCCGGCTCAGCCCGGCCCGGGGTATGGCCCAGGTCTATTTCATGTCAGCAATGGAGGGGAACCATGGCGGCAGCAACGCCGGCGACTCATTCGCCCTGGCCGGCCGATCCGGCCGAGCATCTGGTGGTGGTGTTGGGAGCCAGTCCCAAGCCAGAACGCTATTCTAACCAGGCGGTTTGCCTGCTGCGGGAAATGGGTTACCGGGTGATTCCAGTGCATCCCCGGGAGTCCCATATCGAGGGCATCGCCACCGTCACCAACCTGCGTGTGATCCGGGAACGGGTGCATACCCTCACCCTCTATGTGGGCGCGGACCGGTCCCGTCTCCTGATCGACGACATCCTGGATCTTCAGCCGGGCCGGGTCATTTTCAATCCGGGCAGCGAATCCCCGGAATTGGACCAGCACCTGCGGGCGGCGGGCATTGCCGGCATCGAGGGCTGTACCCTGGTCATGCTGAAAACCCGGCAGTTCTGAGACGTTCCATGCTGACCGAACGCTTCGCCGACGCCTGCGCCTTCGCCCTGGACCTGCACGCCAGCCAAAAGCGCAAGGGCACCTCTATTCCGTACAGTTCCCATTTGCTGGCGGTAGCGTCTCTGGTGCTGGAGCATGGGGGCGACGAGGATCAGGCCATCGCTGCCCTGTTGCACGACACCCTGGAGGACCAGGGCCATCACTTCCCCGGCGGGCCGGCGGTGTTGCGGGCGGAACTGGCGCGGCGCTTCGGCGCACCGGTGCTGGCCATCGTGGAAGCCTGCACCGATACCCAGCAGATGCCCAAGCCGCCCTGGCGCGCCCGCAAGGAAGCCTATCTGGCCCATTTGCCCCAGGCGCCCCTGCCGGTACTGCGGGTTTCTGCCGCAGACAAATTGCACAACGCCCGCTCCATCCTGAGCGATTACCGGCTGGTGGGTGAGACCCTGTGGGAGCGGTTCAGCGCCGACCGGGAGCAACTCCTCTGGTATTACCGGGGTCTGTTAGCCGCGTTCCGGCAGGCGGGCGCCCCGGCCGGATTGGTCAGTGAACTGGGCTTCACCCTGGGTCTGCTGGAAGATTTGATCGCCGCCAGCCGGTCCGGCGCCGCCTGAGGAGGTCGGCAGCCGCCCCATGCGCCACGCCCTGACCCTGCTGCTGGCCCTGCCGATGCTGGGCGCCCTGGCCCTGTTCGGGGTGCCTAGGGAACGCCCGGTCTGGGTACGCCGGGTCGCCCTGGGGGCCGGCACCGGCACGATGCTGGTCGCTTGGTCTCTGCTGACCCGCTTCGAACCCCGGCAGGCCGGCCTGCAGTTGGTTGAACACCTGGACTGGAGCCCCCGCCTAGGCATGGCCTATTACCTGGCGGTGGACGGCATTTCCCTGCCCATGCTGTTGCTGGCGACCCTGCTGTGCTGGGTGGCCCTGGTGGCGTCCCGCTCGATCAAGGAACGGGCGCGGGGCTACTATCAGGCCATGCTGGCGCTGGAATCGGCGCTGCTGGGGGTGTTCCTGGCCCAGGACTGGTCCCTGTTCTACCTGTTCTGGGAACTGACCCTGATTCCCCTGTTTTTCCTCATCGACCGTTGGGGCGGTCCCCAGCGCCAGGGCGCGGCCCTCAACTTCGTCCTCTATACCATGGGCGGTTCGGTTTTCATGCTGCTGGGCCTGCTGGTGCTGTTCGACGCCGCCGGCATCCATTCCTTCGGCATGCCGCAATTGGCGGCCCAGGGCGCCCAGTTGCCTAGGGGTACCCAGATCCTGGTGTTCCTCGGTTTACTGGTGGGCTTCGGCGTCAAGCTACCCCTGTTTCCAATCCACGGCTGGTTGCCCCTGGCCCATGTGCAGGCACCGAGCCCAGTGTCGATCCTGCTGTCCGGCATCCTGCTCAAGATGGGTGCCTATGGTCTGCTGCGCGCCGTCCAAACCCTGCCGGTGGCGGCCTTGGCGCTACAGGATATGTTGGGGACGCTGGCGCTGGTCAGTCTCCTCTACGGCGGGCTGCTGGCCTGGCGCCAGACTGACCTCAAGGCCATGATCGCCTATTCGTCCGTGAGTCACATGGGCGTGGTGATGCTGGGGATCAGCAGCCTCAACCTGGCCGGGTTGACCGGCGCCCTCTGGCAGATGATCGCCCATGGCTTGGTGGCGGCGGCCCTGTTCCTGCTCATCGGGCTTCTGTACGAACGCACCCACACCCGCCAGTTGGGGGACTACGGCAACCTGACCCCCATCGCGCCCCGCTTCGCCGCCTTTGCCGCCCTGGCCTTCATCACCGCCATCGGTCTGCCGGGCACCGCCGGTTTTGTGGCGGAATTGCACACCCTGGTGGGGGGCTTCCAAGCCTGGGGCTGGGGCGTGCTGCCCCTGAGTATCGGGGTACTGGTGGGCGCCGCCTACGCGATTCGGGCCCTGGGCCAGCTCTGCACCGGGCCGGCGCCGGCCCACGTCCAGGGCCTGACCGATATGGGCACCAGCGAAACCTGGGCGGCGGCCATCCTGATCGGCGGCAGTCTGGTGCTGGGCCTGCTCCCAGCCGGCGGACTGGATCTGATGGCGGCGACCCTGGGGCGAGTCAGCGACATCTTCGCGGGGCCCTGACATGCATCAACCAGAATCTCCCCTGCAAGACGACGTTTGCGCCCGCATCCTCCGGGCCTTGGAGCACCTGGCCCACCGTTTGCCGGGCCAGGCGCCGATCCGGGATTTCGTCCATCACAACACCCTGCACGGCTACCAACATTTGCCGTTCCCGGACGCCCTGGCCGCCAGCCAGCGCACCACCGGCGCCCAGGGTTACGCGCCGCTCAGCCAATTCCGGGGTTGGTTGCAGGCGGGCCGGATCGATCTGGCGGATCTCAACGCCGAATTGGACCGGGAGCCGGATCTGGCGGTGGATCAGTTGCTGGTACCCGGCGTCGATCCGTCCCTGACCCGGCGGGATCTGTATCTGGCGGCGCTGCGCTGGCCCCTGGACCCCATCGACCCGGCCCGTCTGCACTGGGAAATCGACGAGCGGGACGTTCTCACCCGGTTACAGCGGGACCTGCCGGCCGAGGTGGCGGCCCGGCTGCTGGCCCAGGCGGGGCTGCCGGAACCCCAGGCCACCGCCGACTTGTGGAGCGCCTGCCTGGAAGTGCTGGGGCTGGAGCGGCTGCCCCTGCACGCGGAGGAAGCCCAGGAACTGACGCCGGATCAGTTGCGGGATCTGGTGGGCGAGGGCGGCGACGCCGAGGCGCATCTGGGGCACCGGGCCTGGCGCCACCTGCGCTCGGACGCCCTGGCCGATCTTGAGCGGCTATGGGAGCGGGTCGGCCGGGACCTGAGCCTGCGGGGACTGCTGCTGGTGTTGTCCGGCCAGGATTTGAACGAATTACTGGTGCCCTACCTGATCCGCAACCTGGCCAATTTCCTCGACCAGGGTCTAGCCCCTTGGCATCACCGGGAGCGGGACGAGGGCTTCTACACCGCCTGGCGGCGTGCCAGCCGACGGTCCTTTACCTGGCTGCTGGAAGGCATGGGCGAGTGGGTGGACCAGGTGCGCTACCTGCCGGAGGACCCCCTGGAAACGGTGGTGGAGGAACTGACCCGGCTGGGTCTGCCCCAGTCCCGCTGGGTGGGCTATCTGGAACGTCTGGCCCTGGAATTGCCGGGTTGGTCCGGCATGGTGGCCTGGCGGGAGCGGCGTCCCGGCTACCAGGGCCAGCCGCAACTGGTCACCCTGCTGGACTACCTGGCGGTGCGCCTGGTGTTGGAGCGGCTGTTCGCCCAGCGGCTGTGCTCCCGATACTGGCGCCTGGAACCGGATCTGGACCTGTTGCGCGCCCATTTTCGGCAACATCCGGCGGAATTCCTGGTACGCCAGGCGCTGTTTGAGGGGCGTCTACCGGAACACCTGGCCACCCGCGCCCAACGCCTGGCCCTGCTGGCCCCGGAGGGTGAGGAAGGGCGGGAAGGGCCCCGCTGGCGCCACCTGGCCCAGCTCATCTGGACTTGGCGGAAGCGGGGCTCCACCGGCGCCGGGAGCCAGCATAGCCCCTGCGGGGACGCCTGGCCCCTGTTTCGACTGGCTCAACACCTCGGCCTAGGCGGCGCCCAGGTGCGGGCCTTGGGTAGTGAAGGGGCGGTGGGCCTGCTGAAGGATTTGGCGCGGCTGGACCCGGAGCGGGCCGGCTATCTATGGCTGCGCGCCTACGAGCGCCATTTCCGGGAGCAAATTCTGGCGGCGCTGGCGCAAAACCGGGGGCGCGGCCGCTGGCTGACCCGGACCACCCGGCCCGCCGCCCAGGTGGTCTGCTGCATGGACGACCGGGAAGAGGGGCTACGCCGCCATTTGGAAGAACTGAATCCAGAGGTGGAGACCCTGGGCGCGGCGGGATTCTTTGGGTTGCCCATCAACTGGGTGGGCCTGGATGACAGTGCCTCCACCGCCCTGTGCCCGGTGGGCGTCCGGCCCAGCCATCGAATCCAGGAGCAGCCCCGTGCCGATGCGGTTGGCCAGGCTCTGGCACACCGCCGCCGCCGGGGTTGGCGGCTGGCGGTCAAGACCTGGCCTCACCGGGGTGGCCGGGCTAACCCGGCCGCCGCCCTGGCGCTGCTGCTGGCGGCGCCCG
>CAZIHO010000090.1:8657-14868 GCA_964538875.1 uncultured Chromatiaceae bacterium | reverse complement strand
CCAAATGGGGCTCGGGACCAGGAAGCCAGAATAGATTTGTCCAGACCCTGGCGAGCGCCGTTGGTCGGCCGGGGTGAATCCTGATCTGGACCTTCCAGGGTTGCGAGGTGAATTCCGTCCGGTACATTTCAACCTCCCGGTTCCTGTGCAACAATGGGTGTCCTTTTAGCAGTGACTTGGATCGATCGGGGATTCAGCGTCACGGCTGACTCGGGAGTGCTTGGCTGCCGTCCCATAATCAGGGCCAGGAGCGCCGGTGGATGCAAGGAATTTATGTGTTGTTTGCAGATTTCCCAGGTCCATCCCCGGAGGAGTTGGGCTGCTGCCCAATGACTCATTCGCATTGACCATGCGGGAGTTCCCATGAGTATCCATCGTCCCCTGTTTTGTCCCCAACTGAACCGGGCTGCGCTGAGCGACGCCCTGGCGATTTGGCGCGGTGCCCAAGCCCCCCAGGGAGTGCTGGCGTTGATGCCGGAAGCGGAGCGGGAGCAGATCCCGGTGCTGCGGGAAGTCTGCGTCGAGGCAGGGCTCCAGTTGGCGGGGGCGGTGTTCCCGGCCGTCGTGGAGGGCTCGGATTTTCATCAGCGGGGCGCCTGGCTGTTGCCCCATGGGCCGGACGTTCAAGTGCGTCTGGTGGCGGATCTGCCGGAGCAGCCGGAGTTGGCCGCCGCCCGCGTCGCGGCAGTCATCGAGCCCCTCTTGGGTGCTAGCCCCGCCACCCTGTTCATGATTTTCGACGCCATGGTGCCCAATATCGGCTCCATCTTGGATAGCCTCTATCTGGGCTTGGCGGACCGGGTGGCCTACGCCGGGGTCAATGCCGGCAGTGAAACCTTTCAGCCCATGCCCTGTTTGTTTGATGCGGACCGGACTCTGGGCAACGGCCTGCTGTGCCTGTTGTTGCCTGGGTCCCGTGGTGCGGCCATGGATCATGGCTACCTGGCTCCCAAGGAACTCATTACCGCCACCGCCACCGAGGGGAATCGGATCATCAGCATCGAATGGCGGCCGGCCTTCGAGGTATACCAGGAACTGGTGGGTTCCCTATACCAAATCGGCCTGACCCGGGAAAATTTCTATCAATACGCCATTCATTTTCCGTTCGGCATTCTGCTCGCCAACGACGAATTGGTGGTCCGCATTCCGGTGGCCCTGGAAGAGGATGGCTCCCTATTTTGCGTCGGCGAGGTGCCCGCCAATTCCATGCTGACCCTGTTGCGGGCCCCCGAAGTCGATACGGTGCGCAGTGTGCGCCGCATCTCCTCGATGCTGTCGAAAGGTTTCGGCACCCTCGGTGAACGGGACTTGCTTACCTTTTACTGCGCCGGCCGCCGGTTGCACCTGGGGGCTGACGCCGCTAGCGAATTAGCTCGCCTGGCCGGGGAGGCGGGCGCCGGCCGGCTGGTGGGCGCCCTGTCGCTGGGCGAAATCGGCAGCATCAGTGAATGGGGCTACCCTCTGTTCCACAACGCGACCCTGGTGTGCCGGCCCTGGGATTAGCATGGACCGGGAACGCATTCTGACGGTCCTCTACGACCTGGCCCTGGTTATCGGCGGCGAGGTGTACCTGGACGCCCTGCTGACCCGTACCCTGCAACGCATTCTGTTTCATACCTCCTTTCCCGCCGGCGTGGTGCTGCTGAACCTGGAGGACCAGGGCGATCAGTGCCGGGCCCAGGTGGCCAGCGCCATCGGCAATTTTGAATTGCGCCAGTGGATGGGGCGCGATATCCCCTTGCCCCGCGCCCTGGCCCGGGGCGGTGCGGAACTCTTGACCCATGCGGATTTGTGGGCGGATCTGCCGGGCGGCGCCCGCTATCAGGTGGCTCTGCGGTTGCCCATCGACCCCCAGGGGGTGATTCTGCTGCTGGCTCCCGCCATGCCGGACACTGGCCTGCCCATTACCCAGATCTTCCACCCGGTCATGGGCAACCTGGCCAAGGCCATTTTGTTATGCCGCAACCACGCCGCCTATACCCAGGCGTTGCTGGACGCCAAGGAGGCGGCGGAGTCCGCCAACCGGGCCAAGAGCGATTTTCTGGCCAACATGAGCCACGAAATCCGCACCCCCCTCAACGCCATCATCGGCCTGGCCTACTTGACCCGGCGCGGCAGTCAGGAGGAGGCAACCCACGTCCAATTGGACAAGATCACCCAGGCGGCCCAGCATCTGCTCCAGGTGATTAACGACATCCTGGACGTGTCCAAGATCGAGGCCGGCAAGATGCAGTTGGCGGAAACGGATTTCGAGTTGGAATCCGTGGTCGCCAACGTCATGAGCCTGTTCGACGAGCGGGCGCGGGGCAAGGGCCTGGTGTTGCACCAGGACCTGGACCCGGCCTTGACCGGGACCCTGCGCGGCGATCCGGTGCGACTCGGCCAGATTTTGCTCAATTTTCTCGGCAACGCCATCAAGTTCACCGACCGGGGTTCCATTAGCCTGGACGCCCGGCTCCAGGAATCAGACCAGGGGAACGGTTTGTTGATGCGCTGCGAAGTGCGGGACACCGGCATTGGCATTTCGGCGGAGGACCGGATGCGGCTGTTCCGGGCCTTTGAGCAGGGCGACTCCTCCCCCACGCGCCAGCACGGCGGCACCGGTTTGGGACTCGCCATCGCCAGTCATCTGGCGCGCATGATGGGCGGCGAGGTGGGGGTGGACAGTACTCCGGGGGTTGGCAGCACCTTTTGGTTTAGCGCCCGGCTGCACCGGGGGCAGCGGGCTGCCCGCACCCTGCCCACGCCCCTGGCCCTGTCGGCGTTTGAGGAACTGGCCGACCGGCACGGCGGCGCCAGGATTTTGCTGGCCGAGGACAACCTCATCAATCAGGAAGTGGCCAGGGCCCTGTTGGAAGAAGCCGGTCTGCAAGTGGAGGTGGCGGAGAACGGTGCCGAGGCGGTCACCCTGGCCCAATTGGAGCCCTTCGACCTAGTGCTGATGGACGTGCAAATGCCCCAGTTAGACGGACTGGAAGCCACCCGCCGCATCCGCGCCGACGAGGGCGCGGCGCGGCGTCTGCCCATTTTGGCCATGACCGCCAACGCCTTCGAGGAAGACCGGGACCGCTGCATCACCGCTGGCATGGACGACCATGTGGGCAAACCCGTGGACCCGGATCAGCTCTACGCCACCCTGTTGCGCTGGCTGGACCAGACCCGCGCCTGAGCGTCTCAGTCCCGTCGCCAAGCCTCCAGCCGCTGTAAGCCATCCTCCAACAGATGTTGGGCCCGGGCCGGGTCCGCAGCTTCCGTGTAGAGCCGCAGCTCCGGGGCGTTGCCGGACTGGCGCAGATGCAGGATGTCGCCGCTGCTGAAGGTGACGCGCAGACCATCGATGCTGTTCAGATGCACCGGCGCGCCCAGCCCGGCGTCGAAAAAGCCAGCCATGGGCGCCGGGTCGGCGCTCCAGGCGGCGATACGCGCCGCCGCCCGCTCCCGGGGAAACTCCTTGAGCCGGTCGCTGGCGGTGTAGCGGGGTGGCAGCAGGGCGCCCAGTTCCGACAGGGGACAACCCAATTGCCGCGCCAGCAACAGGACGCCGAGGACCGGCAAGATGGCGTCCCGGGTGGGCAGGGCGGTCAGGTGGCGGCCGTCCCGCACCCAGTCGGTGCCGG
Organism: uncultured Chromatiaceae bacterium; assembly: GCA_964538875.1. Classification (GTDB taxonomy): domain Bacteria; phylum Pseudomonadota; class Gammaproteobacteria; order Chromatiales; family Chromatiaceae; genus CAZIHO01. Next base: position 11,251 of record CAZIHO010000090.1, on the reverse strand, counting down.
TCAGGAAGCCGCCATTGGCCTCGTAACCCACCACCGGATCAGCGCCCTGGGTCATGGCTTGCAGCATACCCTCGATGACGTAGGGGGAACCGATGCGGGTGCGCTGGGTGTGGTGGAACCAGCCGCTGAGTTCTAGGGCACTGTTGCTGCTGACCGGCGTCACCACGGCGGTGGCACCCAGGAAGCGGGCCACCAGAATGCCGGCCAGATCACCCCGCAACCAGTTGCCCCGCTGGTCGCCGATCAGGGGCCGGTCGCCATCCCCATCGGCGGAAATCAGGGCGTCGAAGCGTCCCTCGGCGCCCCAGGCGGCCCCCAGGGCCTGGTCCTCGGGCCGGATGGCTTCGGTGTCCACCGGGATGAACACCTCGGAACTGCCCAGGCGCTCCACCTGGGCGCCCAGACCGGTCAACACCCGGTACAGGGATTCCCTGGCTACCGAGGAATGTTCATACAGACCGATCCGGTAGCCGGCCAGGCAGTCCGCCGGGAAGCCTTCCAAATAGCGGCCTAGGTAGGCGTGCAGGGCGGCCGGGTCCGGCGCCGGCAACTGGGCTGGGTCCCGGAACCAGCCCTGGGCGTTAAAACGCTCCTCCGGTGGACTGACGCGCTGGGCCAATATGCCCGCCTCATCCCGCTTCAGAATTTCCCCCAGGGGGGTATGGAACTTGATGCCATTGCGATCTGCCGGAATATGGCTGCCGGTCGCCATCAGCGTCGGCAGGCTGGATTGGATGCCGAAATGGACCAGAGCCGGGGTGGGAATGGTGCCGAAATAGCGGGGCTGGCGGCCGGAATCCCGCACCGCTTGGGCACAGGCGGCCAGAATGCGGGGGCTACTGGGGCGAAAGTCGCCGGCCAGACCCACGGATCCGCCGGCGGGTGCCAAGCCCTGGCTTTCCAGATAACCCAGAAAGCCCAGGGTATAGGCGTGACAAATCCGGTCCGTCATGGCGTCCGCCAGACCCCGGGCGCCGGAGGTACCGAAACCGACGCCGCTGTCCCGCATCAGGTCGGCGATGGTCGGTTGATTGGGACTGGTGGTCATGAGCAGACTCCCTGGGGACGAGAAACCGCCATTGTAGCAGCAGGGCGGCGCTTCCCTGGCCGGAACCCGGTCAGGGCGCCGGCGGGCAGTTGGCCTTCAGGTAGTCCAGGTAGCGATCCCGCTGCACCTGATAGGGATCCGAATCGCCATCCGGGGGGATGTCCCGCATCTCCCGCAGACTGGCCGCCGACGCCATCAGGTCGGTCAGGATGTCGGCGGTGGCCAGGGCCGGGGACAGCATGGCCAGGGCGTACCAGGTCACCACGAAAAAGCCGGAAATCAACATCACCGTGTGGCCGGTGCCGGGTCCCACCGCCGGCAACACCACATAATTGCCAGGGCTCATACCGGCCACGCACAGGGAGCCCACGAAACCCTCCTCCTTGCGCTCCAGGCCCATCCAGCCGGCGGCGTCCCAGGCCCCCAGCAGGCCGAGGGTGGAGTTGATGACGAAGCGGGCTGAGGACGTACCGGCAGCGCGGTAATCTCCCACCAGGGCATTGGTGAAAATGAATTCCGGCTCGACCAAGTTTTCGTACATGTTGTGGCCCATGGTCTGGATGCTTTCGTGCAGGTGGGCACTCAACCAAGCGGCGCTGGGTTCCACCACCTGGTCCACCAGCCAGACGTTGAAGCCGAACAACTTGCGGTTGATGGCCTCGTGGGGGTCGGCCGGAGCCTGGACTTGGGGCGGCGGGGTGGCGGCAGCGCTGGGCACCTCGGCACCCAGGGGGGGAGTGCCGAGCAACACTAGGCCAGCGGCGATCCAGGCAAAGAGCGACATGGGCGATCCTTGGTGAGTGGGTGGTGGGGCGCGGCCTGGTGGATCCAGGTCCCGGCGGCCCTCCCAAGTTTAGCCTCCCCGGCCAGCTCCAATGGCTAGAACGGGGTTTGGGAGACCGCTATCGGCGCGGTCATGGCGGGCCGCTCTTTGACCAGCTTGCTTGACAGGCCTGGCGGAGCTGTCCCAGGTGCCGCTGGCGGCCCGGCGGCGCGAGGTTCCGTCCCCGCCTGGTCTGGAGTAGGATCAGGACTTGCCGCTTCGGGTCCGGGGCTCGAAGTCCACCCTGGTTTCCCGAATCCATTGCGTAGCACCTAGCCAAGACCTAGTAAGGAGTCACTGTATGTCCTATTCCAACCGCCTCCTGAACCGCGCGTCGGCGACGGTTCTGACCCTGGTTCTAAGCCAATACGGCCTGGCAGCCAGCGCGGATGAGGCTCCGGCGGGCGCCGGCGAAGCCCCGGCCGGAACCCAGTCTGCGGCTCAGTCCGCCGCCCAACCCGAGGCCCAGTCCGTCGCCCAGCCCGGAACCCTGCTCAAGCCCAACGAGATTCCGCCCGAGGTGGCGGAGCGGCGTGCCGAGCTGGAGCGCCTCAAGGCCATGGCCAACGACCGGCGTTGGGAGCAACGCCGCTTCGAATTGAACCAGCATTATCAGGACCTGCGGCAACGGGCGGCCCGCTCCAATATCCTGATGCCGGAGGCGCCGCCCTGGGATCAGGCCCAGCAGTCCGCCGAGCAGGCCCAGGCGGAGGGCGGCGACGC
>CAZIHO010000090.1:0-8557 GCA_964538875.1 uncultured Chromatiaceae bacterium | reverse complement strand
GGGCCGGCCATGATGCAGGGATCGTCGGCCGCCTATGAGGCGATGCGCGAACGGCACTATCAGGAAATGCGCGCCCGGGCTAAAGCCCAGGGTATTGAGTTGCCGGAACTGTCGCCCTGGCGGGAAGCCCAGATGGAGCCGCCGGCTGCTCCGGTGGAAGATCCCATGTTGGCCAAACACCGGCAAATGATGGAGGCCATGTCCCCAGAGCAACGGGAGGCCTGCATGAGCATGCATCAGATGCAGGGTCCTGGTTGGCCGTCCGCGCCCGCCTATCCGGCCTGGGGCCAGGGCCAGCCGCCCGCGCCGGCCTGGGGCGGTCCCCGGGGTGGTTGGGGCGGGGCTCCTGGCTGGGGCTACCCCGAGCAGGATTGGGGTTTTGCTCCCGAACGCGGCTGGGATGCCGGTCCGGGTTACGGCCCCCGCCCGCCCCGGCGCAACCCCTAACCGACCCAGTTACCGGGGCTCCGCCGGTCTGGCGGGGTCCCGCCTGGGGAGGTGCCGGCCACCTCCCCAAGCCTCCCTTCGCTCCCCCTGATGTCATGGGTCGGCGCCTTCCTTAGGATCTGCTGCCTGGGGCGCTGGCGTCCGGCGCCTGCGTTGCTGGTCGCGCCAAACCCGTCTAACCTCCGCAAGACCTGTTCCCACCTGGAGCCTTGCCATGCCCAGCGATATGCACATTCGCCCCATGAGTTTTCCAGAAATGGAAATTTTGGTCAGTTGGGCGGCGGCTGAGGGTTGGAATCCGGGCCGCCACGACGCCTCATTGTTCTGGGCCACGGACCCGGCGGCTTTCGTGGCGGCGGAGCTGGACGGTGAACTGATCGGCGGCGGCGCCATCACCTGTTATCAGGGCGAGTTCGGTTTCATGGGCTTTTTCATCATGCGCCCGGAATATCGGCGCCAGGGCCTGGGTAACCGGCTGTGGCACTACCGCCGGGACCGGCTGCTGGCCCGGCTGCGGCCGGGCGCCCCGATCGGCATGGATGGGGTGCTGCCCATGGAGAGCTATTACGCCGCCGGCGGTTTCGTCGCCTCCCACCGGGACCTGCGCTTTTGCCTTGACGCTGGTGCCCGCCCGCCGGCCAGCCAGTCCAACGAAACCCTGGTGCCCCTGGCGGAGGTACCCTTCGATCAAGTGCTGGCCTATGACCGCACCTGCTTTCCGGCCAGTCGCCCCAACTTCTTGGGTCCCTGGATCGGCCAGCCGGACGCCCTGGCCCTGGGGTGCGTCCGGGACGGAGTGCTGGCGGGCTTCGGCGTGATCCGGCGTTGCAGTCTGGGCTGTAGGGTCGGCCCCCTGTTCGCAGACGACGCGGCGGCGGCCGGCGCCCTATTGGCCGCCATGGCGGAGTTCGACGCCACCGGTCCCCTGTTCCTGGACGTGCCCAACAACCACCCGGCGGCCCTGGAGTTGGTTCAGCGGTGGGGCATGTACGAAGTGTTCGCCTGCGCGCGCATGTACCTGGGGCCCTTCCCAGAACTGGCCCAGGAGCGCATCTTTGGCGTCACCAGCTTGGAGTTGGGTTAGTGGGACCCAGCGAGGCGGAACGCAAACGCACCCTGATCCTGGTTATCGTCGGCGGTTTCTTCGTCGCCAACGCCCTGGTGGCCGAATTCATCGGCGTCAAGATTTTTTCCCTGGAAAAAACCCTGGGTATGGCGCCTTTGGACTGGCCCCTCACCGACGCCTACCGGCTCAGTCTCAACATCAGCGCCGGCGTGTTGCTCTGGCCCCTGGAATTCACCATCGCCGACCTCATCAATGAATACTTCGGCAAGCGGGGTATCCGTCTGTTGTCGTTCCTGGCGGTGGGCTTGATTGGCTACGCCTTTGTCATGATCGTGCTGACCATGGGGTTGGCGCCGGCGGATTTCTGGCTGATGCGGCAGACCGACCAGGGCCCCCTGAACATGGACGTGGCCTTTAACGCGGTGTTTTCCCAGGGTTTGTGGATCATCGTCGGGTCGCTGGTGGCGTTCCTGGTCGGGCAACTGCTGGACGTGGTTCTGTTTCAGCGCATCAAACGCCATACCGGGGAACGCTGGCTGTGGCTGCGGGCCACCGGCTCGACCCTGGTATCCCAGTTCGTGGACAGCTTTCTGGTGCTGGTCATCGCCTTTCATCTCAATCCCGCCACCCAGTGGGGCCTGGGCACCATTCTGCTGCTGGGATTGGTCAAATACGGTTACAAGGTCGTGATGGCGCTGCTGCTGACGCCCCTGATCTATTTGCTCCATCACCTCATCGATCGCTATCTGGGGGAGCCCTTGGCGACCCAGATGAAACGCCAAGCCATGGGTGAGCCGGGCGCTCCTTGAGGGACCAGGCGTTTCCACCTGATTTCGCCCCTCGTCAGGCGAATCCCGCTTTTTTTGCCGGGCAGCCGGTCATTCTGCTATAAGGGCGCCGCTGGCCGACCCACCTCCACCCCTGGCCTGCTAGGACTTGCCATGACTGCATCCGTCCCGCGACCCGTCCCTGGGCGTCGTCCGCCCCGCTCCAACGCCGGCTGGTCCCTGGTCAGCCTGCTGTTGATACTTCTGGCCGGTTTGGTGCTGGTGGCGGCGGCACTGGTTCTCACCAAGGGCAGCCGCAAACCGGAGTCCCCAGCCCCGGTGGCGGCGCGGCTGGATACGCCCCTGCTGGATGGCAAGCTCAGCGCCAACGAGGGCTATGTATTGGCCCTGGACGAATCCGGCTTTTTGTACGGCTGGGGCAGCGCTACCAACCTGGACCAACCCGGTGCGCCCCAGGTGTTTGACCGGCCCACCCGGGGTGGTTCGCCCCAGCCGTGGCGGGAAATCCGCGCCGGCACGGTGGCAACTTACGCCCTACGGGGCACCGGCGAGTTGTGGCGCATCGCCCCCCGCCAGCGGTTGCCCAACGCCAAGGAGGATTGGGACTATGCCAACCTGGCCCAAAGCGTTGAATTTCCCCTGTTTGACCCGGAATTACGCTGGCGCCGGGCCCTGGAATCCTGGGGCGTGGGCGCTGGGATCGATACTGCCGGCAAGCTTTGGTATTGGGTGGACAAGGAGCTAAGGAATCCCCTCAAGGACACCCGCCCCGGCCCCCACGGCACCCCGACCCAACTGGGCCTCGGCCAGACCTTCATCGACCTCTGCTCCGCCGGTACCCGGGTCTATGCCATCGACCAGGAAGGTGCCCTGTGGGGCACCGGCGACTTGACCGGCTGGCGCAAGGGTTCCGGAATCACCCATCCGGCGCCGGATGATGGCGCCTTTGCGGAGAAATTGCGCCCCATCGAGGGGGCGTCCCACCTGGAGAAGCTGTTCTGCACCCGCAGCCGGGTGTCGGTGTTCGCCCTGGATCGCAACGGTGGCCTGTGGGAATACGGTGCCAAGCGGGAGGAGCGCTCCGGGGGTGGTTTTGTTTGGCATCTGACCCAGGCCAATGACCAGCGTTGGGCGACCCTGGCCCTCAACACGAGTCAGGTGTTTGCCATCGCCACCGACGGGAGTCTCTGGCAATGGGACGTTTTCAAACCCAAGCCGGTGCTGCTGGACAACCAGCGGCGCTGGGTGGCGGTGGCGGCCGCCAACGATGCCGGGGCCGCCTTGAGCGCGGATGGCCAGATTTATACCTGGGGCGGCAATCACAGCGGCCAACTGGGGGATGGGTCGGTGGCTAAGCAGCGGGACAAACCGACGCCGGTATTCAGCGCTGCCCGCTTTGCCAAAACCGCCGATTAAGCATTCAAGAGGAGATTATTCATGGGCAAGGCGCTGGCCGTGCTGATCTTGAGCGCCTTGTTTGGCGCCATTTTTTATTGGAATAACCGTCCCGGCGTCAGCGACGCCTATCTCAAACGCTACGGATCCCTGTTCCAGTCCAACTACGATGAAGCCAACAGCTTTATGGACCCCCTGTGCGTTCCCGCCGGTCCCTTTCCCCTGGATACCCGCAATAAAGCCAAGTCCTGCGACCGCTGTGCGGATCTGGTCAGCGCCGGCCTCCTGACTCAGGAGTCGATCCAGGAAGGGGAGCGTACCTACACGGTCCTCAAACTGACGGCCGCCGGCCGGCCCTTCTACACCGAGGACGCGGATCCGGAGGTGCTGGCCATCGTCAAGAAACGGCTGGTGGAGCAGGGTAAAGCCAATCAAGAGCCAGACGCCAAGCGTTTGGCCAGTCCCCGTTTCTGTTTCGGCAAAAAGCGCTTCCACCATTTGGAGGACGCCCTGTCGCCCCTCAACGGGAGCGACGGCACTCGCTATCTGAGCGCCAAGGTGGTGGCTGAGGCCAAGGATCTGGACCCCATCGTCTGGGACCCCAAGCTGGCGGACCTGAAGCTGGAGCCGCCACCACCACCTGAGCCCGGCAAACCGGCCCTATACAAAGCCGAAGTCATTACCCTGCACCTGATGCCGGACGGCAAGTCCGCCGAGATCGACAGCGTGCGCTACGGTGCTTGGGTCAACGAGAAATAGGCCGGCGGAGACTCAGTCGGACGGCGCGGACCCGGTGCCGTCCCGCCCCGCCATCCTATGGGCACCGCCGACTGACAAGGCGCGGGCGCTTTCCTCCACCGCCTCGTACAGTTCCGGCAGGTAGAGTTCCGTGCCGTTGTAGCCCACCAGCGGTTCCCGCAGGGATTGCCCGGCTGAGTCCAGAAACAGCACCGTGGGCGTGGCAAATACCCCGTACCGGCTTAGGAACATGCGGGCCCGCACCAGTTCGCCGTTGAAATCTACCACCTTGCCGCTGCTGTGCAGATCCATTTCCCGGATGATGACCCGCTTGGCCAGATCCCGGTGGGAATCCAGGGACGATAGCACTTCATTCTTGAGTCGCTGGCAATAGCCGCAATCCGGCGCCGTGACCACCAGCAACAGGGGCCGGTGGGAACGGTCTGCCAGAGCGCTGACCTCGGACCAGTCGGTGGTGCTGATGCCGATTACCGCGCTGGTTTCACCGCCAGTGCTGTTGTTGACCAGCAGAAACAGCAACAACGCAAAAAAATGACGCAGCCTCATGGGATGGCGCGGGAAACCTAACTGGGATGGACTATTAGAATATCATGAAAGTCTAAAATAGTCTGGTGCTAAAATTGATGCGCCGCAATAAAAAAGCCCCGGCGGGGTAATCAGGATGCGCTGGCTGCCGCCACATGGGATGATGGTTCTCCGTAATTTCTGTCTTGGTGCCCCCATCCATGTTGAAATGGCTCCTTGGCTGGCTGTTGCCCTGCGCGGTCTGGCTGACCGGCTGCGACACCCTGGGCTATTACGCCCAAGCCGCCGGTGGACAATTGGAACTGCTGCGCGTCCGCCGCCCCATCCCAGACCTGCTGGCAGAGTCCGGCACTCCGGCAGAACTGCGTAACCGTCTGGAATTGGCGCTGCGGGTACGGGAATTTGCCAGCCGGGAACTGGGCCTACCGGACAACGCCAGTTATCGTTCTTACGCGGACCTGCACCGGCCCGTGTTGCTGTGGGCGCTGGTGGCCACGCCGGAGTTTGCGGTGGAGCCCCTCACCTGGTGCTACCCTCTGGTGGGTTGCGCCGCCTACCGGGGTTACTTCGACCGGGCCGCCGCCGAGGCCAAGGCAGAGGAACTGCGCCAGGAGGGCCGGGATCTGGTGCTGAACCCAGTCACCGCCTATTCCACCCTAGGCTGGTTCGACGATCCCCTGCCCAGCACCGCCCTAGGCCGGACCGGACCCCAGTTGGCGGGCCTGATCCTGCACGAGTTGGCCCACCAGCAGCTCTATCTCAAGGGCGACAGCGCCTTCAACGAATCCTTTGCCACTGCCGTCGAGCGGGCCGGCCTGGAGCGCTGGCTGAGCCAGGCCGGCGATCCGGAGCAGCGCCGGGAATGGCGGCGGCGTCTGGCGCGGGACCAGGAATTCAACCGGCTGTTGCTGGCCACGCGGTCGCGCCTGCAAGCCCTCTACGCCGAGCCCCTGGATGGGGACGTCCGGCGTGCCCGTAAGCAGGAGGAATTTGCCGCTCTGCGCCGCGCCTACCAGGATCTGAAAACCAGTTGGGGCGGTTATTCCGGTTTCGATCGCTGGATGGAGGCGCCGCTGAACAATGCCTCGCTGGCGGCGGTCAACACCTATGAGGTGTGGGTGCCGGCGTTTCTGGCCCTATTGCGCCGTCATGGCGGGGATTTCCCGGCCTTTTATCAAGCGGCCGCAGAACTGAGCCAGCAACCCCGGGAGCAGCGCCGTCGCCGCCTGGACAGCTTGGCAGACCAGGAATCCCAGATGGCGGACGCGGATTGGCCGGAATAGCCGGCGGTCCCGGGGGAAATGAGCTGGGACAGGCTTCCCATTGACCCAGTGGTATTGATTGAACCCTGAATCGCCTCTAGGGTTATGGAAGGTACCCCGATACTGCGGGAAGGATGGTGGAAACGGGTGCTCGGTACGCGGAGCCAAGCTCCGGCGACGCGGGAGTTCGGTTCACAACTGGTTCCGCATCCCGATGAGGATGCGTTCTTTGAGACGACTTTGATGAAAAATAATCTCGCTTTTTCATTCCCCGACTACTTCTCCCAATCCACCGTCGATCCGTTTGGAATCTCCAGTTCCTGCGAGGAAGTGCTGGCCGCCTGGGCCAAGCACCCCGACCAACTGGGCATGCGGGTCCATGACTATTTCAGTTCCCTGTTCGACATCCAGCGCCAATTCCTGGAAGACGCGGCGGGGTCGCCGCGCCGGGATCCGGTCAAACCGGTCATTTACGACGAGCGCTTCACGGATGCCGCCTGGACCGAAAATCCCTGGTTCGACTTCATGAAGGAGTATTACCTGCTCAGCACCCGGGCGGTGGAAGATGCCATCTTTGCCACCCCGGAGGTTCCGGACAAGACCAAGCGCCGGGCCGCCTTTTGGGTGCGCCAAATACTCAACGCCGCATCGCCGTCCAATTTCCTTTGGAGCAACCCGGTGGCCCTCCAGCGCCTGTTCGCTACCGGCGGCATGAGCCTGGTGGACGGCTATCGCCAATGGGTCAATGACCTGGCCGCCGGCGACCTCCAGATCGTGGACCGGGACGGCTACGCCCTAGGCCGCGACATTGCCGCCACGCCGGGCCAGGTGGTGTTCCGCAATCGCCTGATGGAGCTCATTCAATACAGTCCCAGCACGCCGACGGTGCGGGCCATTCCCATCGTCATCATCGCGCCCTGGATCAACAAGTACTACGTGTTGGACCTGGGCCCAGAGCGTAGCCTGATCCGCTACCTGGTGGACCAGGGCTTTACAGTATTCGTCACCAGTTGGAAAAACCCCAGCGGCCCGATGCGGGATACCACTTTCGACGATTACCTCACCGAGGGTGCCCTGGCCGCCTTGCAGGTGGCCCAGGAAATTTGCGGCGTAGAACAGGTGCACGCTGTGGGCTACTGCATCGGCGGCACCCTGCTCGCCAGCACCCTGGCCTGGTGTGCTCAGGAGCCGGTGATTTCCAACCCGGTGGCCCACTGGACTACCTTCACTACCCTGGTGGACTTCTCCAATCCCGGCGACGTGGACGTGTTCGTTAGCGAGGACAGCATCCCCTGGATCGAGCAACTGATGGAGCAGCAGCAAGGCTTCCTGGACGGCCAGATGATGGCCTCCTCGTTCCGCTGGCTGCGTTCCAACAACCTCATCTGGCGCTACTTTGTGAACGGCTACCTGTACGGCGACGAACCGCCGCCCATGGACGTGCTGCAATGGAATATGGACACCACCCGGTTGCCCAAGGCCATGCACAGTTTCTATTTGCGGGAGTTCTACCTACACAATCATCTGGTGGAACCAGGCGCCGTCTGGCTGGCCAACCGGCCCATCGACCTGCACCGGATCAAGGCGCCCCTGTACGCGGTGGGTGCCGAGCAGGACCACATTGCCCCCTGGAAGGAAACCTTCAAGCTGGTATCCCAGGTGTCCGGGCCGGTGCGTTACACCCTGGCTACCTCGGGCCACATCCTCGGCATTCTCAATCCGCCGGTGAATCCACCCAAGCGCCGCTTCTGGAGCGCCGACGCCACCGGTGCCCAGGATCCGGACGCCTGGCTCAAGAGCGTGGAGAAACAGCCCGGTTCCTGGTGGGAAAACTGGGTGGACTGGCTCAAAGCCGGCTGCGGACCGGAAGTTCCCGCCCGTCAACCCGGCTCCGGTCAATACCCGGCCCTATGCCCTGCCCCTGGCCTGTATGTGACTGAAAAATAACCTTTCCCGGCGCGCGGGCGGTCCCGCCCGCGCCTCCCCTCACAGATCGGTGGTGCACACCGCCAACCCTTGACCGATGCAAGCCTCGCCCTAGGGGTAAGCGGGCACCAGGACCGGCGAACAGGCGAGGAACAGCACTGGCCAGCCAAGTTGCAGATCCGCACTAACTGCTCAATGAGATCGGACCGGGGCTCTCTGCTTGGCCCAAGTATGCAAAACCCGCATTGAGCAATTGGATCCCAGCGGCCCCATCCCAATGCTGCTCAATCCAACCGTTGCTAGTTGGCGGTTAACCTCTCTTTATGATCTCTTTACCCTGCGATCGATTTCTTTTACAGATTTTTAATAGATAGCAGGTCAACATGGCG
>CAZIHO010000089.1:0-14886 GCA_964538875.1 uncultured Chromatiaceae bacterium | reverse complement strand
AGGACGAGTTCGCCACCCGCCTGCGCAGCAACCCCTGGCTAGACGAGGCGACCCGCAGCGCGGCGCTGGAGAAGCTTGGCAAGATTGACATTCAGGTGGGCTACCCCGAGCAGTGGGTCGATTTCAGCGCGCTCGATATTCGCCCGGACGATCACTTCGGCAACGTGCAGCGCGCCACCCGCTTCGCGTTCCAGCGGGACATGGCGCAGGTCGGCAAGCCCGTGCTCAACAACCGTTTTGCGGTCGCGACCAAGACCACGCCGATTGCGGTGAACTCCGCCTACAACTTCACTACCAATACCATCGACATCACCGCAGCCATCCTGCAGCCGCCGTTCTACCAGCCGGGCGCCGATGCTGCCGCCAACTACTGTGCCATCGGCGGGGTGATCGGCCATGAGATCACCCATGGTTTCGACAGCCTAGGACGTCAGTACGACCCGCAAGGCAATCTGCGCAACTGGTGGACGCCTGCGGCCGACAGCCAGTTCAAGCAGCGCACCGACGTGCTGGTCGATCAATATAGCCACTACGAAATCCTGCCCGGCCTGATGCATAACGGCGCCATGACGGTGACGGAAAACACCGCTGATCTGGGCGGTATCACGCTCGCCCATGCCGCCTTGAAGCGCTACCTGGCGAAGAACCCGACTCCCGACGTCGATGGGCTGAATGCCGACCAGCGCTGCTTCGTGGCCTGGACGCAGATGTGGGCCTACAAGGCGCGTTCGGAACGGCTGCGCTTCCTGGTGTCCGTCGATGTTCATGCCATCGCGTCGGTGCGCGCCACCGCGCCGCTGCTGCATCTGGATGCTTTCCACCAGGCCTTCGCTACGCAACCGGGCGACCCGATGTGGCGCGATCCCAAGCGGCGCATCGTGATCTGGTAATGGGTAGCATGACAGCCAAGACCCGCAGGTTTTCTGCAGCGGCTCTTCGGGCGTTGGCGATGGCCGCGACGGGTTGCGCAAGCATTGCCGTGGCCACGGGAGACAATCCGCCCGAAATCGTGCGCGCCAAAGCCGAACCCGCGCAAGTTCAGGTCCAGAGCGACACGCTGTATTACACCGGTAACCTGTCAACAGCGAGCTCCGCGGCCTTCGACGCCGCCGTGGCCGGCATCGCCCGCGGCCAGGTCACCCGCCTGGTCATCAGTTCCGGCGGCGGCGATACGGTCGCCGGCCGCCACGTTGGCCGCTGGGCCAGGGACATGGGCCTGGTCGTCGAAGTCGACACCATCTGCTTCTCATCCTGCGCCGATTATGTCTTCCCAGCCGGGCGTGCCCGGGTGATCCGCGCCGATGCCTTCGTCGGCTGGCACGGCAACGAGCGGCAATTCAATGTGCTGGCCGCGCGCCAGGGCGGGAGCCTGGCAGACCAATTGGCTCAATATGTCCCCAAGGACGCATCGCCCGAACAACGGGCCGCCTTCTTTCGGGATTTTGTCGAGACGACGAAGGTGACCCAGCAAGACGAGGCGGACTTCTACGCGCAACTGGGCCTCAACGACGCCTTTGCCGTGTGCGCAGTCGGTGACATCCTGGAAAAACGCCCTGGCTACGCCGGCCAGATTGGCTGGGGATTTTCCCTCGCCGACATGGCGCGACTCGGCTTGACCAACACCGTGTATCTGGGCGATGGCGCCTACGAAAAAGACTCCGCCCGTTTCCGGCAGTACCTCTGGCTCATCAGCGCCGACGAGTGTCTGGCATTGCTGAAATGACGCATCACTCACCTCTTGGAAAACATTCCTCATGACGTCCCCTACGGCCAGCACAGCCACCCATGAAGCGCGGTTCAACCGGCTGGAAGATCCCGCGAGCGATTTCCCCTTTTACAACGGGGCACCCGCGTCCATCTCGAACCCGCAATGGTTGTTCGTCGTGGCGATGGTTATCGTCGGCTTCCTCGTGCTGACCTGGCCTATTCCCTGGCCGAAAGGCACTTTCTGGTCATTCATCCCGGCGATATTGATGCCGGGCATTCCGCTGGTTGCGCTGGCCTATGTCGCGCCCGGCCACTGGAAGGCGATCTTCGGCAAGGTGGGCGGCCGCGAGGTGAAACTGATGTTCGGGTTTGCCTTGCTCAACATCGTCGTCAGCATGAGTATTGGCACCATCGTCCACGCCCTGACGGAGGTCACCGCCAATGCAAAGGCGGCGCAGCTGGGCGATCTCGACGCGGCAGAGCGCATCGCCTTTTTCGCCAAGACCCTGCCGCAACTTTTCGGCGAGGAAGTGATCACGCTATTGCCGTTTCTGGCCTTGCTGCAGTGGTTTTCGAAAGGCTTTGGCATGGGACGCAAGGGTGCGATCATCGGGGCATGGCTGACGACATCCGTCATCTTCGGCCTCATTCACCTGCCCACCTACGACTGGAACTGGGTCCAGTGCATTGTCGTCATCGGCTCCGCACGCATGGTGCTGACGCTGCCGTGGATCATGACGAAGAACATCTGGGTATCCACCGGGGCACACATCGTCAATGACTGGCTGCTGTTCGCCATGACACTGCTCGGCGCCGACCTAATGAGCACGGCTTGAAGGTTCGTAACAAGCCCATCTGGGTGATAGGCTCATAGCCGCAGCACCGCCACTAGGCAGAATGCGAACAGCGCGACAACCCGGCCCAAGTAGCCTTTACCCGAATTGTCCTCTACCTTGACCTAACTGGACAAAACTTCCAAACAACTTCTCATGCTGTTCGAGCGGGGCGCGCCCATCGCCCGGCGCCCTGGCCATACGCCCGGACGCCATGCGGAAGGACCTGCATTTCTATGAGCCATAGGATTTTTTAATATGGGAAATCCCATGGTCGACGAGCCCTGGGCAAGGCATGGCGAAGTTCAACGGAGCAACAGCGCGGCCGACCGGTCGCCCCGCAACGGTGGGGATCCACCGCCCAGCATCTCATCCGGCGATCCAGGGTGCGATAAAGGGCTGGTCCCGAGGGCTGCCGCCCATAGGGAAATTTCACACCAAAACTGCTAAGCTTCGGCCAATTTTGTGGTTATCGCGACCCGTAGGGCGAATTTCCGCATCAAGGGAAGTATCAACTGATAAGGTTCCCGAGGAGCAATTAATGCACGGCGGGAGTGGTTATTTTCATTCTAGGAGGCGACCATGCGTTCCGACCTGTTGACCAGCATTCTTAACGACCTCAACGGCACCTCCGCCGACATCGAGGCATCCGCCATCATTTCCACCGACGGCCTCATCATGACCGCGCTGCTGCCGGCCTCCATGGACGAGGACCGGGTCGGCGCCATGAGCGCGGCAACCCTGTCCCTGGGCTCCCGGGCCGCCCAAGAGCTGGCGCGGGGAAGCCTGGAACAGGTGCTCATCAAGGGCGCCAAGGGTTACATCCTGATGACCGGCGCCGGACCGGAAGCGGTGTTGACTGTGCTGGCCAAGCCCAACGCCAAGCTGGGTCTGATCTTCTTGGATGTACGCCGGGCCGCCGAATCGATTGCGAAAATCCTCTAGACGCCGGTCCGGCTAGGGCCAGCGAGGGGCGCGCAGGACGCCCGGTAACCGCGCTAGCCGGTCGGAGGCACCGGCCCGGAGCCCCAAGGCGGAGCAAGGGTTTGGCGCAAGCGATTTTTGCACGGAGGTATTGGATGACGGAAGATTCACACTTTTCTGGATTTACCCTGCCGGAAGACCTGGATCCCCTGTTCCTGTTGCCCGATGGGCACCGCTTGCGGTTGCCGGAACAGTGTGCCACCGAGCGCATGGCGGATTGGCATACGCACCGGATCGCCCGCTCACCCAAGGACTTGACCGCCCATGTGAGACGCGTGTTTTTATTTCAAAAACTGAACCGGGCCGGGGATTTGGCCAACGCGCTGGCGGATCTATTCATCGCCCTGGGTCCCCATGGACAGGCGCTCAAGGCGCGGCTCCTGCACACCATGGCGCCCGGTTTGCCGGCCCAGGTGGTTGAATTTCTGAGCAGTCGGGTGCAAGGCACCCTGCTCGCTACGGACCCCCTACCCTGGGGCAGCATCAGCACCCTCGGGCAAGGCACGTCCGGCAACCAAGACTTTATCAATCGTCCATCCCGCCAAAGATGACCCCATCGTCTACCTTACCGCTGGCCCAGGCGTCCTTGATCCGCTGGGAGGCGTGCCCATGAATCCAGGTGTAGATCAGCCCATCGGAGTGGCCCTGTTCAGTATGGGCGATCGTCCCCGGGTCATGTTGCAATTGTTTCTGGAACGGCACCTTGACCAGAAATTCCGGGTCACGGATCCGGAGGATGCCCGCCTAGCCATTATCGACCTAGACGGAACCCAGGGTAGCCAGGATTGGGAGGCCTTCCGGGCCAGTTACCCGAACCTCCCGACCGTGGCGTTGTCGGTGCGGAAGCAGGACATTTCGGGCGCCCTTCTGGTAACCAAGCCGGTATCCGGCGCCGCCCTATTGGCGGCGCTCAACCAGCTTTGCCAAGAGTTGCCGGAGCCGGCCCCAGACACCACCGAACCCGTATCGGAAGGCGCGCCTCCCAAGCGCGGTTCCCGGACCCGCCACCGGTCGGTCAGTGCACATACCCAGTCGGTCAGCGCCGCCTTGGGGGACCGAGCCGAAAACAGCCGCTACGGCGCCTTCATAGACGCCGGCAAGGACGGTGAGCGCTTCTTTCAGGCCAACCGCTATTACCTGTCGGTGGTGACCCAGGTGCTGGATCAGGTCGCGGCGGATGGTCAACCCCGGGTCATCGAGGGTGACTTGCAGCGGGCTCAACCGATTCTCTGCATCGCTGACCACGCGGGCATGGTGCGCTGTCCCCTGTCCGACGGCGTGTTGCGCTACCTATGCATTGTGCCGTTATCGGAACAAAACGTGGTGGTCAAGCCCTGGAACCCGGCGGAAACCTACAAAATCACCGGCAATCAAGTGACCCGGGAAAGCTTCATCTGGAAAATGGCGCTCTGGTCCGCCCGGGGCCGTTGTCCCGAAGGAACCGCCTTGGACGCTACCGTGGTTTTGGATCGCTGGCCCAATCTGCCCTGCCTGTTGCCCACTCCCTACGCCATGCGGATCGCGGCCCTGTGGATGAGCCGCCCAACGTCGCTGGCCAACACGGCACGACAGTTGAACATACCCCTCAGCCACGTCCTAGCCTTTTACGCGGCCGCCAATGCCACCGGCATCGCCCGGATCGCGCCAGTGGACGAGTCATCCGAGGTGACCGTACCCCTGACGCCGGTCCCGCCACCGGATGCCGGCAAGTCGCCACGCGGATCATTTTTTTCAAGAGTTATCATTCATTTATTTAGACGCTCATGAACAAGGACATCAAGAATTACAAGATCATCTTCACCGGCCCGGTGGGCGCGGGAAAAACCACGGCCATCGCCACTCTCAGTGATATTCCGATGGTGCGCACCGATGAGACCGCCTCGGACATGGCCGCTTCCCGCAAACCGCAAACCACGGTCGCCCTGGATTATGGATTGATGAAGGTCAGCAAGACCGAGAAGATCCACCTGTACGGCACGCCCGGTCAGGAACGGTTCGATTTCATGTGGGACATTCTCACCGAAGGCGGTATCGGTTTGATCCTGCTGTTGGATAACAGCCGGCCCAATACCTTCCAGGATATGAATTTTTTCCTAGAGGCCTTCTATGAGTTCATCAAGCCCAATCGGGTGGTCATCGGCGTCACCCGCGCCGACGTGGCGCCGACCCCGACCGTGGACGATTACCACGCCAACCTGAAGCTACCGATTCGGCCCGCTATTTTCCATGTGGACGCCCGCATCCGCTCGGGCATGGCCATGTTGGTAGAAGCCCTGCTGTACACGATTGACCCAACCCTCGACGCATGACCCCAATGCCGTTGATTCCATGCCCCACCGGCGGCCGTTCCTGGACAAGGCCAGTATCCGGCGGGAGCGAGACCCACCCGAGGGCTCCCAGGGGTTCCAGCCCCGGGAGCCCGCGCGCTCAGGGACGCTTATGAACGATCATTTCAGACTCTTACCCGGCCAGTTCCTCATGCCCACCCCCGCAGGGGCTTATTACGCCGCCTCCCGGCCCAAGCCGGACAGCGCCTGTCGCTTCCTGTTCGGCCTCATGACTGGGGATAGCGCGCCGCCCCTGGAACCCGCCACCGCTCAACGGGCCAGCGGCCTAGGCGCGGATGACGCCCTAGAACTGCTCTACCAGATTCAGCGGTTGGGCCTGGTGCAAGCGGTGAAGCAACCCTATCGGCCACCCCAGGGCGCCCTGGGTGAGGTGTTGGGGGACCTCATCAACCAGTTTTCCTCCGCCACCAAAGCCTTGCTCGCGGACCCCGAAGGCTTCTACGTGGCGTCCTGTGGCTTTCCCCACGAGACCGCCGAGGAGATTTCCGCCCTCAGCGCCGACATGGCCGCCTTGCAGGAACGGCATACTCGCCTGTTACAGGGCAACCTACGCCTCTCCACCAGCAACTGGGCCTTGGTGGACGCCTCCGGCAATAGTCAACTGGGCTTCTGGCCTTTGTACATTGGTGGCATTCGCTTTGTCATGGCGATTTCCGGCGTACCCCGCTTCAATCAACCCGGATTCACGGATTTGGTTTGGGCGCTCACCAAGCGCTATTACCAGCCCACAGCTTGACGGCACCCGGCCCGCTCCAGGGACGGAGCACGCCGGACAGCGGGAAATCCCTCCCGGGCGGCCGTGCCCGAAGCACCCCATCAGCGACTGATCGCCGTCAAGGCTCCTCCGGGGGCCAAAAGACCCCGTAAGCGGAGCCGGTCCAGTACAGCAGCAGATCGATACCCGCCTCGCTACCCATGACAATTCCGTCCCCCCGCAAGGTCTTGACCCGCCGCCGCCACCCCTGATGCTCCTTGGAGCCCGACCGGACCAAAGATAGGGGCGGGGTATTCTCCTCCCCAGCCAGGTAACTGCGCCACAGGGGCGACGCCAACAGATTAGGATGGGCCAGCAACCACCGCCGGCACGGTCCCCCGGCGGCCGTCCCATGACGAATGGCGAACGCCACCGGCAATGCCGCGCGGCCGGCCCGCGCCGGCTGGCGATCCCAGGGATTGGCCACCACCAAGCCCTGGGGCAGTTGGGTTCCCGCCGCAACCTGCACCCATTCCAGACGATCCTCCAGGCCGTCCCCATTGAAGTCCCCGGCCAGGACCAGGGCCTGGCCGCTGCGCGCCACGGGCTGCACGCCCGGCGGCCAGGGATCACAATCCGCGCCGGCCCCGCCGGACAGGCCCAGGGACGCGACCAGCGTCAGTCCAACCATTAACTTGAAGTGAGCCATAGGTCAATCCTCCCCGCGCCAAGCCCTTGAATTCATCCGCAGCCAGTATATTGCAGTCCATGACCACCCACCCCACACTCCAGCACCTGGCCGGGTCCATCAAGGACTGGGGCCGCCAACTGGGTTTTCAGCAAATCGGCATCTGCGCCCCGGACCTGGGGCTGGCAGAATCCCGCTGGCAAGCCTGGTTGGATCAGGGTCGCCAGGGCGATATGCACTATATGGCGGCCCACGGCAGCCGGCGGGCGCGGCCGGCGGAACTGATTCCCGGCACCCTGCGGGTCATCTCGGCGCGGGTCGACTACCTGCCGGAGCCCCAGGAACGCCTGTGGCGGCGCCTGCGGGAACCTGACCAAGCCTACCTGGCGGCCTACGCCCTGGGCCGGGATTACCATCGGCTGCTGCGCCGGCGTCTGCAAGCCCTGGCGGAGCGGGCGGCGGCGGTGGCACCGGACCACCAGTGGCGGGCGTTCGTGGATTCGGCGCCGGTGCTGGAAAAACCCCTGGCGCAACAGGCGGGGTTGGGCTGGCTAGGCAAGCATACCAACCTGATCCATCCCCAGGCCGGTTCCTGGTTCTTTCTCGGCGAGTTGTATACCGATCTTGCCCTGCCGGTGGACGCGCCCATGGCGTCCCACTGCGGTCGCTGCGACGCCTGCCTCCGTGCCTGCCCCACGGGCGCCATCGTGGCGCCCTACCAGTTGGATGCCCGGCTCTGTATTTCCTATCTCACTATCGAGTCCCGGGGCGCCATTCCGGAACCCCTGCGCCCCCTGATCGGTAACCGGGTGTTCGGCTGTGACGACTGCCAGTTAGTTTGTCCTTGGAATCGCTTTGCCCGCTTGACCCAGGACCAGGCCTTCGCGCCCCGCCGGGATCTGAGCGAAGCCTCGCTGGTGGAGTTGTTCAGCTGGAGCGAAAGCCAGTTCCTGGACCGTTGTGCCGGCTCCCCGCTGCGGCGGGTCGGATATGTGGGCTGGCTGCGCAATCTGGCGGTGGCCCTGGGTAACGCGCCCCCAGATGGGACGGTCCAGCAGGCCCTCGAACAACGCCAGCAGCATCCGGAGCCCCTGGTCCGGGAACACGTCGCCTGGGCCCTGGCCCGGCAGCGCCGGCACGGCGGGTCCCGGTTTGGGGCGGACGAGCGCGTCGAACCAGACTAGGCCGGGTGCTAAACTTAATCCTTTTTACCGGAGGAAGGGCACGGCGAACCCCTGGGTTTGGGTCGTCCCGCTCCCTGCTGGCAAATCCTGATTTTCTGGTCATGCCTGGCTGACGAATACTGATGCGGATTTATCTAGTGGGTGGGGCCATTCGGGATCGACTGCTCGGCCGGCCGATCAAGGAACAGGATTACCTGGTGGTGGGCGCCACGCCGGAGCAGATGCTGAGTCAGGGCTACCGGCAGGTGGGCAAGGACTTTCCGGTTTTTCTGCATCCGGTGAGCGGCGCCGAATACGCCTTGGCCCGGCTGGAGCGCCATAGCAGCCAGGCGGCGGACGCCGGCGTCACCCTGGAAGAGGACCTGTCCCGGCGGGACCTGACCCTGAATGCCCTGGCCGAGGATGAGCAAGGCCGCCTCATCGACCTGTTTGGCGGCGTACGGGATCTGGAGCAGCGCTGGCTGCGGCATGTGTCCCCGGCCTTTGCCGAGGACCCGATCCGGGTCCTGCGGGTGGCCCGGTTCATGGCCCGTTATGGGGAGCTAGGGTTTCGAGTGGCGCCGGAAACCCTGGACCTGATGGGATCGATGGTGGCTGCCGGGCAACTGGACCATCTGGTACCCGAGCGGGTATGGAGCGAAACCCAGCGCGCCCTGGGAGAAACCCGGCCGTCCGCCTTCCTGGAAACCCTGCGCGCCTGCGGCGCCCTGGCCCGGGTATTTCCGGAAATCGACCGCCTGTGGGGCGTTCCCCAGCCCTCCAACTGGCATCCGGAAGTGGATACCGGCGCCCATCTCCTGATGGTGGTGAACCAGGCGCGACGCCTTTCGGATGACCCCCTGGTGGTGTTCGCCGCCCTCACCCACGACCTGGGCAAGGGCAATTCGCCGCCGGCCCAGTGGCCCCATCACCAGGGCCATGAGGGACGCGGCGTGGTACTGCTCGACGGGCTGTGCGACCGGCTACGGGTGCCGGGCCGCTTCCGGGACTTGGCCCGCCAAGTGGCCCGCTACCACAGCCTGGTACACCGGGCCGACCAACTGACGCCGTCAGCGGCGCGGCAAGTGCTGGAAGGGGTGGACGCCTTTCGCCGGCCAGCGCGGCTGGAGCCCTTCCTGCTCGCCTGCGAGGCGGATTTTCGGGGCCGCCTGGGCTTTGCCGAGCGGCCTTATCCCCAGGCGGACCGGTTTCGGGCCTGGCTAGGCGCCGCCAGCCAGATCGATCTGACCCAGGTGCTGGTGCCCGGACTCGCGCCGGAGGCGATCCGGGACGCGCTGGCCGCCGCCCGGGAGCGGGCCATCCAGCAGGTTTGACCCGGCCCAACCATTACCTGTCCCGACCTGCAACCCTCAACGGAACCAAGCCATGAACATTGCCGCCTACGCGAAAAGCCGCCACGCCACCAAGGCCTTTGACCCGGGCCGCCGGATCCCGGAGGAACAGATAGAGCAACTGCGGGTCCTGTTGCGCCTGAGTCCCTCCTCCATCAACTCCCAACCCTGGCATTTCCTGATTGCCGGGAGCGACGCCGGCAAGGCGCGCATCGCCAAGGCCGCCCAAGGGCCCTATGCCTACAACGAGGCCAAGATTCGCAACGCCTCCCATGTGGTGGTCTGCTGCGCCCGCCTGTCCCTGGATGATCCCCACCTGGCGGCGGTGCTGGACCAGGAGGAACGGGACGGCCGTATTCCCTCGCCGGACGCCAAGGCCGCCATCCAGAAAACCCGCGCCTTTTACGTCGGCCAGCATCGCCTGGACCGCAACGACGAGCGGGCCTGGCTGGACCAGCAGGTGTATATCGCCCTGGGTGGGCTGCTGCTCGGCGCTGCCAGCCTGGAGATCGACGCCTGTCCCATGGAAGGCTTCGACCCGGCCCTGCTGGACCAGGAACTGGGGCTAGGGGAGCGGGGCCTGACCAGTCTGGTGCTGGTGGCGCTGGGTTATTCGGGCACGGGCGACTTCAACGCCGCGTTGCCCAAGTCCCGGCTTCCGGTGGAGCAGGTCATCACGGAACTCTAGGGAAGCAGCGCCAGAACTCCGGGCCGCCCAGAGCGCCCCGGATCAGTTGCCGTTTGCCTGGCACGGATCAATCCCGCCAGATAGGGAAATGGCGCCCCGAATACGATTCGAACGTACGACCTTCCCCTTAGGAGGGGGACGCTCTATCCTACTGAGCTACCGGGGCGGAGCAATCGAGACTTAGCGGCGAGCAGCCATTAGGAACTCCCCGGCGCCAGCCAGCAATTTTACACCGTACCGGTATCCAATGGGGCGTGCGCCCTGAGACCGGCGTCCCATCAATCCCCTAAGCCTTCACGCCAACCGGCCGCTAACTCTGCAAGGTCACTGGAAACCCTGCTTGCTGGAGGTAACGGATGTTTGACATCGTTTGGGACAACAAATACCTGATTGGGGTCGAGCGCATCGACCACGAGCATCAGGTGTTCTTTGATCTAATCCGCAACGTGGCTCGCGCCAGTCATCAAGAAATGCCCCGCACCAGGGTGTTGCGGCTGCTCACGGCCCTAAGAAAATATGCGGATTTTCATTTTTGCAGTGAGGAAAACCTCATGCTTGACTCCGAGTATCCCCATTACGTGGGACACAAGAAGGAGCATGAGATGCTGTTATCCTACTTCGACGATCAGTTTCAACAATACCGTCTGGGTGGCGGGGACCTGACCAAGCTGTTGGAATTTCTGGTGGATTGGTTCATCCTGCACACCACCAAGACGGACCGGACCGTAGCAGAGTTTCTCAAAAGCGGCAAACTTTCCACCGCAGCCTGACCGGCAACCCGGCTCCCCGAAACCTTGGAACGCCGCCGGGAATTCGCGTCGGCCCATGGTGAGAATTTGCCGCCTAGCGCAGCAGCTTGGTCAGCCGTGCCACCAGCACATCGCGCCGCTCGCGCAGGTCCCCGAGCCGGGCCAGCGCTCCCCGCTCCGCGCCCTGCCCCTTGAGCGCCACCAGTTCCATGGCCAAGGTCAGGGCGCGCTGGTGAGCCATCCAGATGGGATCCGCCGCCGACAGACGATCCGGATGGTTGTTCAGCATGGCACCCAGCCAGGCGCCAAAGCGGCGCCCCTGAGCTTCCAGGGCCGGCGGCAACAGGTCCTCGCCATGCAGGAAGCGTTCCGTGGCCGCCAGCCAGGCCCGCTGTTCCACGATGCCGTGCAACAGGGGCACCGAATCCCGGCTCACCATGGGGATGCCGCTCCAAGCTGGGTCCGGGCGCCAGTTAGCCACCCAGCCAAGCAGCTCCGCCGCCGGCATGGGCCGGGCGATGCCGTTGCCTTGGGCGAGTTCGCAGCCTAGCCGCAGCAGCATGTCCGCATGTTCGGCGGATTCCACCCCCTCGGCGATAGCCTGCCGGCCGAAGGCGTTGGCCAAGCCCAACACCCCTTCCAGAATCGCTAGGTTGTCGATGTCATCCAACATACCGCCCACGAAACTTTGGTCGATCTTGAGCAAGGCCACCGGCAGATGCTTGAGGTAAGTGAGGGACGAATAGCCGGTGCCGAAATCATCCAGGGCAAAGCCCACCCCCAGTTCCCGGCAGGTCCTCATGATCTGGCTGGCCAGCGTTAGGTCCGCCAGGGCACTGCTTTCCAGAACTTCCAACACCAGGGAATCCCGCTGGAGGCCCGGGTAGGAACCCAGAATACGGGCCAAGCGCTGGTCGAATCCTGGGTTCAGCAGTTGCCGGCCGCCGAGATTGACGCTGACCGGAATCCGCGCCCCCTGGTCTTGCCATGCCTGGGCCTGGCCGAGGGCGGCGTCGATTACCCATTCGCCAATTTCAATGGACAGGGGATTGTCTTCTACCACCGGCATGAAGGCGGCCGGCAACAGCAGCCCCCGTTCCGGATGCCGCCAGCGAATCAGGGCCTCGGCGCCCACCACCTGGCCCCGGCGCAGGTTGACCTTGGGCTGAAAATACAGTTCCAACTGGTTGGCGGCCAGGGCGCACCGGATCGCATGACGGCCCTCGTGGTGGCCGCGCAGATGGCGATCCAGCTCCATGTCAAAAATGTCGAAGCGGTTTTTGCCCGCCAATTTGGCCTGATAGAGGGCCTGATCCCCCTGGCGCAGCAGTTGGTCCGCGTCCACCACCCCAGGCTGGGGATAAAAGGTCACGCCCAGGCTGGCGGACAGCTTGAACTCCTGGCCCCGGATGGTCACCGGGCGGGCGGATGCCGCCAGCAGGTTGGCCAACAGGGGCGGACAGGCGGCTTGATCCACCAAGCCCTCTAATACCACCACGAATTCGTCGCCCCCCAACCGGGCCAGCACATCCCCGATCCGCATCGCCGAGCGAATGTTCTTTGCCACCGCCATCAGCAGCCGATCCCCTACCTCGTGACTCTGGGTATCGTTGATGGCCTTGAAGTCATCCAGGTCCAGGCACACCACCGCCAGGATCTGGCGATTGCGTTTGGCCCGTTCCATGGCGTGATTTAGTTGCAGCGCCAATAGGTTGCGGTTCGGCAGGTTGGTCAAGGCGTCGTAATAGGCGACGTGCTCCAATTGCCGCTCAGTTTCCTTGAACAGGGTGATATCGGTGAGCAAGCCCACGTAATGGCGCACCTCGCCGCCGCTGTCATGCACGGCGGTGACGGTCACGGCTTGGGCGTAGAGTTCATCATTCTTGCGCCGGCTCCATAGCTCGCCGCTCCAATAGCCCTGCTTGACCAATTCCCGGCGCATGGCCCGGTAAAAGGCCTTGCTCTGCAAATCCGCTTGCAGCAGGACCCGCACGTCCTGGCCCACCACGTCCGCCGCGGCGTAGCCGGTAATCTGACTAAAGCGGTCATTGATATCGACGATGGTGCCATCCGGGGTGGTGATGGCGATGCCTTCCCGGGCGTGGGTAAACACGCTGGCCGCCAGCTTGAGCCGGTCATAGGCCCGTTGCCGCTCCACCAGACTCAGATCGATGGCATAGACTTCTCGCACATGGGTGCCCCGCATCAACACCTGGGTGGTGAACACCGGCACCCGGGAGCCGTCCTTGCAGCGCGGCTCCCATTCCCGGGCGCGCAAGGGACTGCCCTGCTGGAAGCAGCGCTCTACCTCCAGAATGAAGGACTCCCGCAATTCCTTGGGAATAATCAGTTCCTCGACCCGCTTGCCAATGGCCTCCTCGGCCCGGTAGCCATACAGGGATTCGCAGGCACCGTTCCAAAGGGTGACGTGCCGGTTCTCGTCATAGCCCCGAACCGCCACCTGTTCGATGCCCTCGAACAGGGTGCGCAGGCGCTCCTCGCTGGCCCGTAACGCCAATTCGGCCCGCTTGGGTTCGCTGATGTCCCGCACCGACCCCTGCAGGAACACCTCGTCCCCCGCCACCATGCGCGTCAGCAGCACCGTGCAGGGAAATTCCTCGCCATCGATGCGGCGATGGAGCCACTCGAAATAATGGGAACCATCCCGCAGCGCGATGGCCACCGCTTCCCGGCCCACCGCCTGGGATTCCCGGCCGTCCGCCTGGTGCTCCGGGGAAATGCCCCAGGGTCCTAGACTGCGGGCGATGAATTCCTCGGCACAGCAGAGGCCAAACAGTTGCGCCGCCGCCCGGTTGGCGGACAGGATGCGCCAGTCCGGCGGTACCAGCACCAGTTGGGCGTCCCTGGACTCCTCGAACAGTTGCCGGTAGCGGGCCTCGCTGGCCGCCAGTTCCTGTTCCGCCTGTCTATAGGAACTGATGTTATGTGATATGCAGGCCACGCCGATCAGGGTTCCCGAGCCGTCCTGGACCGGGAAACGGGTGGACAGCAACTGCCGTTTGATGCCGCCTAGCTCCAGCGTCTCCTCCCACTGGCCGCGCTGGCCCGATGCCAGCACCTGGCGCTCCCGGTCCGCCCAGGGAGCGCCGGGCGGCAACAGGCTGTCGTCCCTGTTACCCAGCAGGGCGCGCCGCTCCAGGCCAAAGGTCTGCTCGAACACCTGGTTGACCAACAGATAGCGGCGGTCCCGATCCTTGACGTACAGAAGGTCGCCGGTGGCGTCGGTCAGCTCCGCGAGCAGGGCCCAATCACGGGGCGACGCCAAGCTCATACCGGTCGGTTCCCCATCGCCGGGCCAGCGGTTGTTCAGAATGGCCAAGGGTCCTCTGGAATGCGACATCAGGGTCCAAAAAGCTAAGCTAAATCCGGGTAGCCGGCCAGCCGGTACGGTCGAGGGCTCCCGCCGGGACCGGTCCACTGCCAACCCAAGACATCGGCTAATACCCAGACTTCTTTAGCATTCATGTCGTTATATGCACTTTACATCGCTAGTTCGGCCCGGCGGCGGCCAACCCCAGGTCCTGGGACCCTCAAGGCCCGGTATCCAACCCCTTGTCCAACTACCGGCCACCATCGGATTCACTCTAGCACCCGGCCCCGCCAGCGGGGAGAAATCCCGGAATTGCAAGGCTAAAGCGATGCCGGTCCCTGCCGGTTCC
>CAZIHO010000088.1:8690-15005 GCA_964538875.1 uncultured Chromatiaceae bacterium | reverse complement strand
CTATCCTCAGCCGTCACCACCGCGGACCAAACCAATAGCAAGCTAACCAGGGGCGATTTCCAAGGCATCATCCGGACTCCAGGGGGATACCAGCGCCATAGCTTAGCCAATCCCGCTCCGGGCTGGAGGCTTGCCAAGCCCCCTCTGGCCGGAGTAGGGATTGCCGGAAATTAGGCGCGGGGGGGTATTGGCCGGCCACCCGTTGGCGCGTGAAGCTGTGCGGGCGCAAAGCGCCCAACCTGCACATGCCAGCGCCGGAGCGGTGCTTCCAGAGACTCAAGGCTCCCCGATAGCAGGGCTTCGCGCTTCTGGTACCCGCCGGCTTTTCCCCTCAGCATGGGAGCATTAGCGTGGATGCTTGAATCAATACGCCCGTCCGGCCTGTCGTCAGGTAAGGGATCAAAAAGATTAATGACGAATATTACGTCGATTTTGCCCCGTTGAGCCAGTGGATGGTGCTGGCCTATCCATCCGGGTGGCTGTACCCTGTTGCCGGAAATGCCCCATTCCCTGACTTCGTAAGGAGCCCGAAAATGAACAAGCTAACCACTCTCAGCTCCCTGGCGCTGGCCTTGCTGATCGCCAGTGGAACGATCCAGGCAGATACCCTCAAGAAGATAAAGGACAGCGGTGCTGTCACCATGGGCGTGCGGGAGTCCTCCGGCGCCTTGAGCTATACCCTCGGCGACGGCAAGTACGCGGGCTTCCATGTGGAAATCTGCCAGCGGGTGTTGGCGGACCTGCAAAAGCAACTGGGTCTAGCCAAGTTGGATATCCAGTATCAGCCGGTGACGGCCCAAAACCGGATTCCCCTGGTGCAAAACGGCACCGTTGATATCGAGTGCGGGTCCACCACCAACAACGCCGCCCGTCAGAAGGACGTGGCGTTCGCGGTCACCACCTACGTGGAAGAGGTGCGCATCGCGGTCAAGGCGGATTCCGGCATCAATTCCATTGCTCAACTGGATGGTAAGAACGTGGCCACCACCACCGGAACCACCAGCGTGCAACTGTTACGCAAGCATGAAAAAGCCACCGGCGTGAATTTCAAGGAAGTGTTCGGCAAGGATCATGCGGACAGCTTCTTGCTGCTGGAAAGTGGCCGGGCGGACGCTTTTGTGATGGACGGCCAAATCCTGGCGGGCAATATCGCCAAGTCCAAGAATCCAGCCGGCTTCAAGATCGTGGGCGAAGTGCTGGCAGTGGAGCCCATCGCCATCATGCTGCGCAAAGACGACGCGCCCTTCAAGCAAGCGGTGGACGCGAGCATCAAGGGGCTGATGAAGTCCGGCGACATCGCCAAGCTGTATGACCGCTGGTTCATGGAGCCCATCCCGCCCGCCCAGGTCAAGGTGGGCTTGCCAGCGTCGGCAGCCACCCGGCAAGCCTGGGCAAATCCCAACGACAAGTCGGTGGAGGAGTATGCCAAGCAATAATCCGCCGCCTTGCACCGGAGGCCCGCGTCCGCGTTGCCCAGGCGAAAACAAAGATTAAGCAAACCAGGAGGGGACCTTGGCCGATTGGGATTGGCAGGTATTCTGCCGGGATACGGTCAGCAGCGAGTTGGTGCCCCATTGCTTCGGTGAGGGTGGGGACATCACCTATCTGCAATGGATGCTGTCCGCCTGGGGCTGGACCCTGGCGGTGTCCCTATTCGCCTTGCTATTGGCGCTGACGGCCGGGTCCCTGGTGGGCATTCTGCGCACTACGCCGAACCGGCTGCTGGTGTTGCTGGGCAACGCCTGGACTGAACTATTCCGCAACATCCCCCTGCTGGTGCAGGTCTTTATTTGGTACCACGTGGTACCGGCGCTGGTGCCGGTGCTCAAGGAGTTTTCGAGTTTTCTGCTGGTGGTGTTGGCCCTGGGCTTCTTTACCAGCGCCCGGATTAGCGAGCAGGTGCGGGCCGGAATTCAAAGTCTGCCGACCGGGCAGCGCCACGCGGGCTTAGCATTGGGTCTCACCCTGGCCCAGACCTATCGCTACGTACTGCTGCCCGTGGCGTTCCGCATCATCATTCCGCCCCTGACCAGCGAATGTATGAACATCGTGAAAAACTCGGCGGTGGCGTTCGCGGTGAGCGTGACCGAGTTGACCCTGTTCGCCATGCAGGCCCAAGAGGAAACGGCGCGGGGCATCGAGATCTACCTGGCGGTGACCGGCCTGTACTTCGGTTCCGCGTTCGCCATCAACCAGTTGGCCCAGTTGGTGGAGCGGTTGGCCCGGGTGCCGGGGATGGCGGGGGGCGGGCGATGACCCTAGATTTCTCCTTTCTTACCTGGGGCGTCCTGTCCAGCTTTGTCCTGAAGGGCCTGATCTTCACCCTGCAACTGACCCTGATCGCCATGACCGGCGGCATTCTGATCGGCACTTTGTTGGCCCTCATGCGCCTGTCCGGTCGCTCTTGGCTGGCGCTGCCGGCGGCGGTTTACGTCAACCTCATGCGTAGCATTCCCGGCGTGATGGTGATCCTCTGGTTCTTCCTGCTGATCCCTCTGTTGACCGGCCGGCCCATGGGGGCCGAATGGTCGGCCATCATTACCTTTACCCTGTTCGAGGCCGCCTATTACGCGGAAATCATGCGGGCCGGTATTCAGAGTGTGCCCCAGGGCCAGGTGCACGCCGGCTACGCGGTGGGGATGAGCTACCGGCAGACCATGCAACTGGTGGTGCTGCCCCAGGCGTTTCGCAATATGTTGCCGGTGTTGCTGACCCAGACCATCGTGCTGTTCCAGGATACCAGCCTGGTGTATGCCATCGGCGCCTACGACCTGCTCAAGGGCTTCGAGGTGACCGGCCGCAACTTCAACCGGCCGGTGGAGACCTATCTGGTCGCGGCCGGGGTGTACTTTGTCATCTGCTTCAGCCTGTCCCTGCTGGTGAAGCGGTTGCAAGCCAAGATCGCCATTGTTCGCTAGCGGTCCCCGCGCTGGACCGGGAGACAGCCCATGATCGAAATCAACCACGTCAGTAAATGGTATGGCCAGTTCCAGGTGCTGACGGATTGTACGACCCGCATCGAAAAGGGGGAGGTGGTGGTGGTGTGCGGACCGTCCGGGTCCGGCAAGTCCACCCTCATCAAGACCGTCAACGCCCTGGAACCTTTCCAGGAGGGGGATATCATCGTGGACGGGGTCAGCGTGTCCGACCCCAACACCAACCTGCCCAAGCTGCGCAGCCGGGTCGGCATGGTGTTTCAGCACTTCGAGCTATTTCCCCATTTGAGCGTGACCGAGAACCTCAACATCGCCCAAGTCAAGGTGTTGGGCCGCTCCAAGGACGAGGCTGCCGCCCGGGGGCTGAAAATGCTGGAACGAGTCGGCATGAGCGCGTATCGGGACAAGTACCCCGGCCAGTTGTCCGGCGGTCAGCAACAGCGGGTGGCCATCGCTAGAGCGCTCAGCATGGACCCTATCGTGATGCTGTTCGACGAGCCCACCAGCGCCCTGGACCCGGAAATGGTAGGGGAGGTGCTGGACGTAATGGTGCAACTGGCCACCGAGGGCATGACCATGATGTGCGTCACCCACGAGATGGGCTTCGCCCGAAAAGTGAGCCATCGGGTGATCTTCATGGACCAGGGCCGGATCGTGGAGGACTGCCCCAAGCAGGAGTTTTTTGGCAACGCGGACGCCCGCTCGCCCCGCGCCAAGGAGTTTCTGTCCAAGATTCTCCAGCACTAGGGGTACAGCGCACGGCGGCCCGACGTGGCAAGGGCTTCTAGACCGCCGGGCGGCGGCTCGGGCCTGGTTAGCGTTTTAACGCCAGCAACAACACGCCGCTGGCGATCAATCCGATGCCCGCCCACTCCCGCAAGGAGGGCCTTTCACCCAGAAACACCACCGCGAAAATCGCCACCAGGACCAGGCTGAATTTGTCCACCGGGGCGACCTTGGACGCTTCCCCCAATTGCAGCGCCCGAAAATAACAAACCCAGGACGCGCCGGTGGCCAGGGCAGAAAGGCTGAGAAATAGCCAGGTCTCGGAGGAAAGATCGAACGGGTTGCTCCACTTGCCCGCGTACCAGACAAAGCCCCCCAGCACGAACAGAATGATGACCGTGCGGATCAGGGTCGCCAAATCCGAATCCACGTTGCGAATGCCGATCTTGGCAAAAATGGCCGTGAGAGCCGCGAACAGCGCAGAAAGAATGGCCCAAAACAACCAACCCTGGGAAGTGGTCATGGGCTGCAAAGCCTCCGGGATAGGGGGAAAAGCCGGGTGGAGGGACACCCACGAGTTCGGCACCACCCGGCGCCGATGCCGGTCGCGGGCTGGCGCTGCGCATGGACCAGGGCACCCAATACTGCGGACCTAAGCCCGGTCATTTTCCCGCCCAGAATCGGGAGCAGCCGGGTCCCCCCAAGGCATTCCAAACGCTTCCTGGTAGTCTTTCCAGGCCTTGTTCATGGTCGGGTAGTTGACCAGCTTGTTGGTGATCCCGGACAACTCGTACCGGGCCAGCTTGGCCCCTACCGGTTCCTTCAGTTCGGCGAATACCAAGCGGATGCTGCGCGCTTCGAGATCGCCGATCAGTTCTTCGATCATGTCCGCCGCCGTGGTATCGATGTCGGAAATCGGTTCGGCTGCAATGAGGATCCAGTTGGGGCGTGGCTCCGTATTGGCGATGCGCTCCACCTGCTCGGCGAAGGTGCGCGCATTGGCAAAGAACAGGGGAGCATCGAAACGGAAAATAACCAGTCCGGGCATGGATCGGGCGGTCGGATGCTGGGAGGTGTCGTAATAGCCAGGAACACCGGGGGTACGACCGAGCAGCGCCTGATACGGCCACCAGGCGCGGCGGAACACGTTGAGTATCGATAGCCCCACGGCGACACCGATGCCTGGCAACACACCCAGTACGGCCACTGCGGCGGTGGCGGCTATGGACAGCCAGAACTCGGTTTTGCGTTGCGCCCACAACCTTTTGGCGCCGCCTATTTCGGCCAGCGAAAAAGCCGCAGCGACTACAATCGCCGCCAGCGTCGGGATCGGCAAGGCGGCGAGCAGGTTCGGCGTCAGTACCAGCAGCGCCAGGATGGCGGCGGCGCCCACTAGACCGGTCACCTGGGTACGGGCTCCCGCCTTGAAGGCGACTGCCGTTCGCGAGCCACTGGTGCTTACCGCAAAGCCCTGGAATAGGCCCGACAAGAGGTTGGCGAATCCGATCCCGATCATCTCCTGGTTGCCGTCAAAGTCAACCCCCGCCCGCCGGGCGTAGGCGGACGCCGTGGATATGGTGTCCGCCAACGCGACCAGGGTGATGCCGAGGGCACCGGCGACCAATAGGCTCAGGTCTTCCACCGAAATCAGGGGCAAGCTAAACGGCGGAAAACCCTGGGGCAGGGAACCCACCACCTTCACGCCATAAGCGGGTAAATCCAACAGGGACGACGCGGCCGTGGCGGCCACCACCGCCACCAGCACCGCCGGAATCCGGGGCAGAACCCGCTGCATCAGCAGGACAATCGCCAGTGACGCCGCACCCACCGCCAAGGTCGCCGGGTTGGTGGCGCCGTCTAGGATTTTGTCTAGGGTGGCCAGCACTTCGCCGATCAGCCCGTCCGCTTCCACGGAGAAGCCTAACAATTTGCGTACCTGGCCCACCAGGATGGTGAGGGCCAGCCCGTTCATGTAACCGATTTGGGTCGGTTTGGACAGCAAATCGGCAATAAACCCCAGCTTGGCGGCGCCGGCGGCGATCATCAACAGTCCGACCAGGATCGAAAGCATGGCCGCGAGGATGACGGCGCGACCCGGATCGCCACCAGCCGCCAGCAGCGGCAACAGGGTCGCCGCAATCATGGGCCCTAGCGACGAATCGGGACCCAGCACCAACACCCGCGACGGCCCCGTCAGCGCATAAGCGATCAAGCACATCACGCTGGTGTACAGGCCGGTGATGGGCGGTAACCCCGCCAACTGGGCGTAGGCCATGCCCTGGGGCACCAGCAAGGCGGTTAACGCTAGGCCGGCGATGACATCGTCCCGCAACCAGGTCCGCTGGTAAGCGGGTAACCAGGCGAGGATGGGGAACCAGCGGCGCAGCAGGGAACCGGCAGAGAAGACAGCTGACCTGGATGGCATGGGCGGGTCCCGATTTCGAGTAGGGGAGACTGGGCAGTCCAGCCGGGTGCGCGCAGTATCCGGTTGATGGTAGAAGCCGGTCAAGCCGCCACGTCATTTGACCATGCGCCGCTTAACATCTGCTCCGCGAACAACTGTACCTAGTAGATGGCAACGGCTAGCGACCCGGCGTAACAACGCCCTCGCGAACCTGGTGGGGATTGGGCAAACAATGCGGGCAATCTCGCC